>JAUPKJ010000230.1 GCA_030837505.1 Actinomycetota bacterium | reverse complement strand
CTGCTGCTGTTCGCCGGGGCGGCCCGCAGGATCCCCCTGAGCACCCTGGGCCTGTTGCAGTACCTGACCCCGGTGCTGCAGTTCCTGTGCGGCACCGTGCTGCTGCACGAACACATGCCCGCCTACCGCTGGGCCGGGTTCGGCCTGGTCTGGGTCGCCCTAGTCGTCCTCACCCTGGACGGGCTGCGCTCCTCCCGGCGGCGGACCGGCCGCGCAGGCGGTCCCGACCCCGGGGCGGGCAGGACCTCCCCGCCACGGGAGATCGTCCTCGACGCGGACGGCGCTCCCACCCGTTGAGGGGGCAGGGACGACTCTGGGGCAGGAGACAGTTCAGGGGCAGGGAAGGCTCAGCTGGTCCGGTCGACGACGGCGTCGGCGAAGGCGACCAGGGCTTCCTTGACCGGGCCGTCGGGCAGGGGCTGCAGGGCGACGATGGCCTCGTCGGACCGCCGCTGGGCCTGGCTGCGGGCGAGCTCGGTCACGGGGTGCTCCTTCAGGAGGTCCACGGCCTGCGCGAGCACGGCGTCGTCCGAGAGGTCGCCGTCCAGCAACTGCACGATCCGGGCGGCCCGGGCGTCGCCCGCGGCAGCAGCGCGGCGCGCGAGCAGGACCGGCAGGGTGGGGACGCCTTCCCGCAGGTCCGTGCCGGGGGTCTTGCCGCTCGTCCGGCCGTCGCTGGACAGGTCGATGACGTCGTCGGAGAGCTGGAAGGCGACCCCGACGAGTTCCCCGTACTCGACGAGGACCTCCTGCACGGCCCGGGAACAGCCTGCGAACAGGGCGCCGAACCGCGCGGAGGTCGCGATGAGCGATCCGGTCTTGTCCGCCAGCACCCCCAGGTAGTGATCGACCGGATCCTGTCCGGGGCGCGTCCCCACGGTCTCCCGCAGCTGGCCCAGGCACAGGCGTTCGAAGGTCGTGGCCTGGATCCGCACTGCCTCGGTGCCCAGCCCCGCCACCAGGGTCGAAGCGCGGGCGAAGAGGACGTCGCCCGTGAGGATCGCGACGGTGTTCCCCCAGACCTCGTGGGCGGAGGGCGCCCCGCGACGCAGGGGCGCGGAGTCCATCACGTCGTCGTGGTAGAGGCTGGCCAGGTGGGTGAGCTCCACCACGACGGCAGCGTCGAACACCTCGGGCCGGTCGGCCTGCCCCAGGTGGCTGGCCAGGAGAGTCAGCAACGGGCGGACTCGTTTTCCCCCGGCCCGTACGAGGTGGTGCGAGACGTCGTCGGCCAGGGGATCGGCCTGGCGGACCGCGTGCTCGAGCTGTTCCTCGACCTGTTCCAGGCCCTCACGGATCCGCGCGCCCAGGTCCCCGGCGATCGAGGTCATTTCCAGGGCAGCGGCGACCGGTCCCTCCGGTCGGGGGGGCGTCACAGAACTCCGAGGGACGCGGCGAGGGGCCGGCGCATCGTTCGGGCTGCTCCCGACCGACGCGCGGCCCTCCGGCCGGCGGTCACGGCTACGCCGTTGTTCACGGCAGGAACACCGCGTCCCGCGTGAGGTCCAGCAGGAGGGACGGCGCCACTCCCAGGACGACGGTCACCGCAGCGGCCACCACGACGGCGAAGACGGTGGCGGCCCCCGGGGCCACGACCGCCGTCCCCCCGGAGGTGGGCTCGCTGAAGTACATCAAGACGATCACCCTGACGTAGAAGAAGGCCGCGACGAGGCTGGCCAGGACCCCGATGAGGGCCAGGACCCAGGCGCCGTGGGAGACCGCCGCGGCGAAGACGGCGAACTTCCCCGAGAAGCCGCTGGTCAGAGGAATCCCGGCGAAGGAGAGCAGGAAGAGGGTGAAGGTGGCGGCCAGGAGCGGCGAACGCCGGCCCAGCCCGGCCCACTGCGACAGATGGGTGGCCTCGCCGCCGATCTGTCCCTCCTCGCCGGAGTCCCGCACCAAGGTGACCAGCGCGAAGGCACCGATCGTCGTGAACCCGTAGGCCACGAGGTAGAACAGCACGCTGCGCAGCCCGCTCACGTCGACGGCGAGCAGACCCGTGAGCAGGAAACCCGCGTGCGCGATCGAGGAGTACGCGAGCATCCGCTTGACGTCGGTCTGCACGATTGCGATCACCGAACCGACCACCATGGTCAGGATGGCGACCCCCCACAGGGCCGGCTCCCAGTCCCAACGGGCACCCGAGAAGGCCACGTACAGGACCCGCAGCAGGGCCCCGAAGGCTGCGACCTTGGTCGCGGCGGCCATGAAACCCGTCACGGGGGTCGGTGCCCCCTGGTACACGTCGGGAGTCCAGGAGTGGAAGGGGGCCGCGCCGATCTTGAACAGCAGCCCGACGGCCACGAGCGCGATCCCTGTGAGCATCAGCCAGTCGCGGCCCAGCTGCGCGTCCGTGGTCGGCACCGTGATCGCGGTGGCGATCCCGCTGAGCCGCACCGTGCCGGCGTACCCGTACAGCAGGGCGGCGCCGTACAGGAAGAAGGCCGAGGAGAACGCGCCGAGCAGGAAGTACTTCAGGCTGGCCTCCTGGGACAGCAGCCTGCGGCGGCGGGCCAGACCGCACATGAGGTACAGCGGCAGGGAGAGCACCTCGAGCGCGATGAACATCGTCAGCAGGTCGGCCGCGGCCGGGAAGAGGAGCATCCCGCCCACCGTGAACAGCAGCAGCGGGTAGATCTCCGACTGGCAGAACCCCGCCCGCAGCGCCTGCTCCTCGCCGGGGGACCCGGGGACGGCGGAGGCCGCCGGCGTGAACGATCCCCCGGAGTCCAGGTTGCGCTCGGACATGATCAGAACGGACAGGAAGGCCAGCAGGAGCAGGGTCCCCTGCAGGAACAGGGAGACGGAGTCGATGACCACAGCGCCCTCGAGGGTCGAGACCCCGCCCCCCGTGGGATCCGAGACCATCGATCCCGCAGTCTGCAGGTGATCCCCTGTGGTCGAGTACCAGACCACCGCGCCGAAGGCCCCGGCGAGGGACAGCAGGGTCAACGGAACCTGGACGGCGTACCGGAAGCGCCGCGGAACGAACGCCTCCACCAGCACGGCGAGCAGAGCAGCACCGAAGATCACGAGCATGGGCGAGACCGCGGCGTAGTCGACCTCCGGGGCGCTGAACCCCGCCTCCGACGCTGTGCGGTGCATTCCGGTCTCCAGGAACGCGAGGTGCTGCACGGGAGTCACGGCTGTGTCCCTTCGGTGGTGGATTCCTCGCCCGCCGCGGTCGGAGCGGGATCGGTCATCGAGACCTGCTGCAGAGTGCGGTCGGCCACCGGGTTCAGGACGTCCAGGACGGGCTTGGGGAAGAAGCCCAGAGCCACGATGACGGCGATCAGAGGTGCCATGACCAGACCCTCACGCAGGTTCATGTCCCTCCACCCCGAGGCGAAGTCCTTCACCGGCCCCGTGAACATCCTCTGGTAGGTCAGCAGGATGTACAGGGCCGCCAGGACCATCCCGCCCGCGGCGACGACCGCGACTCCCGGGTATCGGCCGTAGGTGCCCACCAGGACCAGGAACTCGCTGATGAAACTCGACAGGCCGGGCAGGGCCAGGCTGGAAAGACCCGCCAGCAGGAACGTACCGGCCAGGAGCGGTGTACTGCGCTGCAGACCGCCGTAGTCGGCGATCCTCGCCGATCCGCGGCGGGCGATGAGCATCCCCGCGACCAGGAAGAGCGCGCCCGTCGAGAACCCGTGGTTGAGCATGTACAGAGCTGCCCCGGACTGGGCCGAGGATGTCATCGCGAACACCCCGATCACGATGAACCCGAAGTGGGACACCGAGGTGTAAGCGATCATCCGGAGCAGATCCACCTGTCCGATGGCCAGCAGCCCTCCGTAGAGGACCGAGACGACGGCGAGGGCCAGGACCACCGGGGTGGCCCAGCGGCTGGCCTCGGGGAACAGCGGCAGGCACAGCGTCAGCATCCCGAAGGTCCCGACCTTGTCGAGCACCCCGACCAGGAGCACCGCCACGCCCGGCGGGGCCTGGGCCGCGGCGTCGGGCAGCCAGGTGTGGACGGGCCACATCGGCGCCTTGATCGCGAAGGCGAAGAAGAAGGCGCAGAACAGCAGACGCCCGGTCAGTTCCGAGGAGAACTCCAGGCCCGTGAGCTCGCTGATCAGGAAGCCGTCGGGGCCGCCGGGTCCCTCGACGTAGAGGTAGATCACCGCCACCAGCATGACCAGGCCGCCCAGCAGGGAGTACAGCAGGAACTTCACGGCCGCGTAGCGCCGCTGGGCCCCGCCGAACAGCCCGATGAGGAAGTAGACCGGGATGAGCATGGCCTCGAACAGGACATAGAACAGGAACAGGTCCCGCGCGGCGAAGACCCCGATCATGAAGGTCTCCAGGACGAGGATCAGCCCGAAGTAGTGCCGGGCCGAGGACCCCTCCACCTGGTTCCAACCCGCCAGGAGGCAGATCGGGACCAGCAGGGCCGACAGCACGATCATGACGAGGCCCAGGCCGTCGATCCCCACCGCGTAGTTGACGCCGAACTCGGCGATCCAGCGGTGCTGCTCGGTGAACTGGTGGGTCCCGGCGGTGTCGGTGTCGAAACGGTACGCCATGGCCAGGGTCGCCAGAAGCGTGATCAGGCTGGCGACGAGCGCCGTGACACGGGCGGGGCGGGCGCTGCGCGAGGGCAGCAGCCAGACCGCGGCCGCGCCGACGAGCGGCAGCGCGCCGATGGTGGTCAGCCAGGGCATCGGGTCGGTCCTCTCAGATCCGCACGGCGACGACGCCGAGCACCACGGCTATCACGCCGGCCGTCATGGAAGTGGCATACGAACGGACGAAACCTGTCTGCCAGCGTCGCAGTCTGCCCGCCAGGCCCCCGACCGCTGCCGCCGACCCCCGGACGAGGCCGTCGACCCCGCGGTTGTCCACGAACACCAGGGACCGGGTGAGGTACTGGCCGGACTGCATGAGCAGGACCTCGTTGACCTGGTCCTGGTACAGGTCGTTGCGGGCCGCCACGGTCAGGGGGTTGCCCGCGGGGGCCGTGGCGGGCACCTCCGCGCGCCAGTAGCGCGCCCAGGCCAGTGCGATCCCGGCCGCGACGAGCGCAAGGGTGGCCCCCTGGATCACGATCGCCGCGAGCACGGGATCCTCCTCGTGCGCGGTTCCCGTGGCCGGCTCCAACCAGTTCAGGAAGGTGTGGTCGAAAGCGAGGAAACCGCCCAGCGCGACGGAGCCCACGGCCAGGATCACCATGGGGACGGTCATGAGCAGCGGGGACTCGTGCGGGTGCGCGTCCTCGGGCCAGCGCTTGCGCCCGTGGAAGGTCAGGAAGAACATCCTGGACATGTAGAAGGCCGTGAGTCCTGCGCCCACGAGGGCCACAGAACCGACCAACCAGGGCCGGGCGCCGTCCCCCGTGGCGAACGCCGTCTCGATGATCTTGTCCTTGCTGAAGAACCCGGAGAACGGTGGAACGCCCAGGATCGCCAGCCACCCCGCGGCGAACGTGAGCCAGGTGACCTTCATGACGCCGTTCAGGCGCCCGAAGCCGCGCAGGTCCACGGAGTCGTTCATGCCGTGCATGACCGACCCGGCGCCCAGGAACATCCCGGCCTTGAAGAACCCGTGGGTCAGCAGGTGGAAGATGGCGAAAATGTAGCCGACGGGGCCCAGGCCCGCGGCCAGCATCATGTAGCCGATCTGGGACATGGTCGAGGCCGCGAGGGCCTTCTTGATGTCGTCCTTGGCGCAGCCGACGATCGCCCCGAACACGAGGGTGACGGCGCCCACGATCACCACGAGGAGCTGGGCCGTGGGGGCGGACTCGTAGATCGGGCCGCTGCGGACCACGAGGTAGACCCCGGCCGTCACCATGGTCGCCGCGTGGATGAGGGCCGAGACCGGGGTCGGGCCCGCCATGGCGTCGCCGAGCCAGCTCTGCAGCGGGAACTGCGCGGACTTGCCGCAGGCCCCCAGGAGCAGCATGAGGCCGATCGCCGTCAGCGTCCCCTCGGAGGCGCCGTCCAGACCGGACAGGACCCCGGAGTAGGTCACGGTCCCGAAGGTCGCGAACATGATCATGATGGCGATCGTGAGGCCGAGGTCGCCGACCCGGTTGGCGATGAAGGCTTTCTTGGCCGCCGCGGCGTAGTCGGGGTTGTGGTTCCAGAACCCGATGAGCAAGTAGCTCGCCAGGCCGACCCCTTCCCAACCCACGTACAGCAGAACGTAGGAGTCGGCCAGCACCAGCAGCAGCATCGAGGCCACGAACAAGTTCATGTACGCGAAGAAGCGCCGCCGGTCCGGGTCGTGCTCCATGTAGGCCACGGAGTACACGTGGATGAGCGAGGCCACGAAGGTGACCATGAGCACGAAGGCCACGGACAGCGGGTCCAGCAGCAACCCGGCGTCGAGCTGGAAATTGCCCGCCGGCACCCACGTGAACAAGTGCAGCGACCGGGAGCGATCGTCGGGGGCCTGCCCGCGCAGGGACCAGAAGAGCAGGACACCCCAGGCGAAGGCCGACCAGGACAGGGCCACGGCGAGCCAGTGGCCCCAGCGGTTCAGACGGCGTCCGCCCAGCAGCAGGATCGCCGCGCCGGCGAGGGGCAGCGCGACCAGGAGCCAGGCCCGTTCCTGGACGGCGCCGGAGGCGGCCAGGGACACCGCGTCGGGCGTACCGGCCACGAGGGTCGAGGGGAGGGCAGTCACCGGATCGCCTCTCAGTACTTCAACAGGTTGGCGTCGTCGACCGAGGCCGACCGGCGGGTGCGGAAGATGGCGGTGATGATGGCCAGCCCGACCACGACCTCCGCCGCGGCCACCAGCATCACGAACAGCGCGATCACCTGGCCGTCGATGTCACCGGACATTCGGCTGAAGGTGACGAAGGCCAGGTTGGAGGAGTTGAGCATGAGCTCGACCCCCAGGAAGACGATGATCGCGTTCCGCCGGAGCAGGACCGTGGCAGCTCCGAGGGAGAACAGCACGGCCGACAGCATGAGCCACCAGTCGAGATTCACTGGGGTTCCCCTTCCTTCCCGGTGGTGGTCCCGTCGCCCGGCCCGGGCTGCGGTTCGTCGGCCGGGTTCGTCGGATCGGGCGGGTTCGTCGGATCGGGCGGACCGTCCAGCGGGGAGTCGAGCTGGGCGGAAATGGCGGCGGTCCTGCTCGCGTAGCCCTCGGCGTCCTGCTGCTGGCCCCGGGCCCGCAGGACCCGGGAGACGGACTCCTCGCACGGCGTGCCGTCGGGCAGCAGCGCCGGAGTGTCCACGGCGTTGTGCCGGGCGAACACCCCGGGCGCCGGCAGGGGGGCCTTGACCGGGCCCGAGCGGATCCGGTTGAGAGCCAGCTCCGCCTGCGTGGGACGCGGGATCAGCCGCTCGCGATGAGCCAGGATCATCGCCCCGAGCACCGCAGTGATCAGCAGCGCCCCCGTCAGTTCGAAGGCCCAGACATAGGTTCCGAAGATCTTTTCAGCGAGAGCCGTGATGTTGCCGTCCTCGTTCGCTGCCTCCAGACCGACGGGAGCCCCGAAGGGGACCTGCCAGAGGACTCCGACGAGAAGGACCCCCAGGCCCAGGGAGAACAGGATCCCCATGATCCTCTGTCCCTTGATCGTCTCCACGAGGGAGTCGCCCGAGTCCACGCCGATGAGCATGAGGACGAACAGGAAGACCATCATCACGGCGCCGGTGTAGACGAACACCTGCACCGCGCCCAGGAAGGGGGCGTCCTGGGCGAGGTAGACGATCCCGAGCAGGACCATCACGAGGGCCATCCCCAGGGCCGCATGCACGGCCTTGCGGGCGAACAACAGTCCCAGAGCGGCCAGGACCATGATCGGTCCCACGATCCAGAACATCACCGCCTCGCCCCCGGCCATGTCGGTGCTCGCGGCGGCCATCAGGGGTGCGGCCGTCACCGTTGCGGTCACTGCGCTACCTCGCCTTCGGGGGCCGGGCCCGCCGAGGTCCTTGCCGAGCCCGCCGACACGCCGCCGGCCTGCTCACCGTGCTCCTCGACCCAGGCACGCTGCTCGGACACGGCCTGCACGACCGTGCCCCGGTAGTAGTCCCTCTCCGTGGTCCCGGGCACCATCGGGTGCGGTGCTGGAACCATGCCCTCCAGCAGGGGCCCGAGGAGGTCCTGCTTCTCGTGGATCAGACCCGACCGGCTGCGTCCGGTGAGGTCGTAGTCATTGGTCATCGTCAGCGCCCTGGTCGGGCACGCCTCGATGCACAGGCCGCAGAAGATGCACCGCAAATAGTTGATCTGGTAGACGCGGCCGTAGCGCTCCCCGGGGGAGTAGCGCTCCGCCTCGGTGTTGTCCGCGCCCTCGACGTAGATCGCGTCCGCGGGGCAGGCCCAGGCGCACAGCTCGCAGCCGATGCACTTCTCCAGCCCGTCCGGGTACCGGTTGAGCTGATGCCGCCCGTGGAAACGGGGCTGCGGGGGCACCTTCTGCTCGGGGTACTGCTCCGTCACGGTGGGACGGAACATCTCCCGGAAGGTGACGCCGAAACCCGCTATCGGAGCGAACAGTTCGGACAGCCAGCCGCCCTTCGGGTCCTTCTCGGCGTCCTGTCGGTCAGCCACCGCGCACCTCCTGGGAATCCCGACCGTCCGCCGGGCCCTCGTCGTCCGCTGTTCGTACCGTCGCCTCGCCCGTGACGACGGTGTCGACCCCGAGCACCGGCCCGGAGGGTCCCGCCGTTCTCAGCAATTGCTGACCGGGCAGGGCCGGTACGGGGAAACCTCCGGCGAAGGGGTCGATCGGGCCGTCCTCGGCGGTCGGCGCCGAACGGTCCGAGGGCGCCTCGCCGCCGCGCGCCATCCGGATCGAGTCGATGACGATCCACACCACGAGCAGCGCCAGGACGGCCCCGCAAACAATGATCACGTAACGGCGGGCGTCGACCCCGGAGTCCAACAGCTGGCGCCAGGCCGAGATGAAGACGACCCAGACCAGGGCCACCGGGATGAGCCCACGCCATCCGAAGCGCATGAACTGGTCGTACCGCAGCCGGGGCAGCGTGCCCCGCAGCCAGATGAAGACGAAGAGGAAGGCCCACAACTTGCCGACGAACCACAGCAGGGGCCACCACCCCTCGTTGAACATGCCGTCGTTGATCTGGGAGATCCCCCACGGTGCCTGCCAGCCGCCCAGGAAGAGGGTGGTCGCGATCGCCGAGACGGTGATCATGTTGATGTACTCGCCGAGGAAGAACATGGCGAACTTCATCGAGGAGTACTCGGTGTGGAAGCCGCCGACGAGCTCGCCCTCGGCCTCGGGCAGGTCGAAGGGGGCCCGGTTGGTCTCGCCGACCATCGAGATGCAGTAGATCGCGAAGGACACGAAGAGCGGGAAGACGTACCAGATCTCCGCCTGTTCCGCGACGATCCGCGAGGTGGACATCGACCCGGCGAACAGGAACACCGCGATGAGCGACAACCCCATGGCGATCTCGTAGGAGATCACCTGGGCCGAGGAGCGCACGCCCCCCAGCAGCGGATACGTGGAACCCGAGGACCAGCCGGCCAGCAGGATCCCGTAGACGCCCATCGACGCGACGGCCAGGACGAACAGCACCGCGATCGGCAGGTCCGTCAGCTGCAGGGCCGTCCTCGTGTCCGTGAAGGGGATCGTCACCTCCGGGCCGAAGGGCACGACCGCGAAGGCCATGAAGCAGGTCGTGCCGGCGATCACCGGGGCGAGGAGGTAGACGAGGCGGTCCACCCTGCGGGGGACGAGGTCTTCCTTGAGCATCAGCTTCAGGCCGTCGGCCAGGGCCTGCAGCAGTCCGAAGGGGCCTGTCCGGTTCGGACCGGGCCGGGACTGCATCCTGCCCACGATCCGGCGCTCGGCCCAGATGGCCAGCAGCGTGGTGATCACAAGGAACACGAAGATCAACGCTGCTTTGGCCAGGACCAGCCAGATGCTGTCCCGGCCGAACTCCATGGCCGGACTCTCCTCGGCGAGGAACCTCATCCGTTACTCACCCGCTCCATTCCCGGGCTCGCCGACGCGTGCGCCGGCCGGGCCGTTCGGTGGGATCGTGCCGTCTGTGTCGCCGTCCGACGCCGCGGCGGCCACCCCGACCAGAGACCCCGCCGTCGCGCCCAGTTCCGCCAGGACGGTGCTGGGACCGGAGGCGGACGGAACCCAGACCACGCGGTCGGGGATGTCCGTGATGGCAACCGGAAGGGTGAGGGAACCGGTCTCGGTCCGGACCGTCACCGCAGATCCCCGGGCCAGGCCGAGTTCACCGGCCGTGGCAGCGGACAGGCGCGCGACGGGGCGGGGAGCCGTCCCGGCGAGGTGCGGTTCGCCGTCCTGCAGGCGACCCCGGTCCAGCAAGTGCTTCCACGTGGCCAGCACGGCCTGACCCGCCGATGGCCTCGGGACGGCGGCCGAGGGCTCCCAGCGGGGTTCGGCGCGTTCGCCGTCCCACGCGCCGAACCGTTCCAGCTCCGAGCGGATCGCCTCGACGCCGCGCAGGCGCAGGGGGCTTCCCAGGGCGTCGGACAGGGCGTCCAGGACCCGGTGATCGCTGAGGGCAGCCGTGCCGAGCACGGCCTCGAAGGGCCGCGGGCGACCCTCCCACGTGAGATAGGTACCGGCCTTCTCCTGGGCGGGGGCCACGGGAAGGACGACGTCGGCCAGGGCCGTGACAGCGCTGGAACGCACCTCCAGGCTGACCAGGAAGTCCACTGCCCGCAGGGCCTTGAGCGCGCCCTGCGGGTCCGGCAGGTCCGCCGGATCGACGCCACCGACCACCAGACCGCCCAGGCCACCCGTTGCGGCGGCCTGCAGGATCGCGGTGGTGTCCCGGCCCGTCGACGAGGGCAGATCGCCGCTCCCGCGCACCGCGAGCACCTCCTCGCGGGCCCGCCGGTCCGACAGCGGTCGGCCCCCCGGCAGGAGGCCCGGCAGGGCCCCGGCCTCCAGGGCACCGCGCTCGCCGGCCCGCCGAGGCACCCAGGCCATCCGCAGACCGAACTCCTGCACCAGGCGCAGCACCTCGCCGAGGGCTCCGGGGACACCGGCGAGCCTCTCGCCCACGAGCAGGACGGCGCCCTCGCGGCGCAGCGACTCCGTGACCCGCGACACCTCGGCTGCGCCGGTGCGCACGGCCCTCAGGACCTCGGTCTCGGTACCGGGGGCCGCGGGGACCAGGTCGCCGTTCATCTTGATCAGGCCACGGGTCGCGAAGGGTGCGACGGCGTGGACCTGCAAGCCTCGTCCCAGGACCGCCTTGCGCAGCCTCAGGAAGAGGATCGGCGATTCCTCCTCGGGCTCCAGCCCCGCCAGCAGGACCGCCGGGGCCGACTCGAGGTCGGTGTACGTGACGCCCAGCCCGGTGCCGGCGACGGCGTGGGCCAGGAAGGCGGTCTCCTCGGCCGAGTGGACCCTGGCGCGGAAGTCGATGTCATCGGTGCCCAGGGCGGTCCGCGCGAACAGGGCCCAGGCGTAGGCGTCCTCCACGGTCACCCGGCCACCGGGCAGGAGACCGACGCCGCCGGCCTCCCCGGCAGCCCGCAGGCCCAGGGCCGCAGCGGTGAGGGCCTGCGCCCACGAGGCCGGGCGCAGCTCACCGGACTGCTCGTCGCGCACGAGCGGGGTCGTCAGCCGGTCGGTCGCGGTGGCCCACGGGAAGGCCCAGCGGCCCTTGTCGCAGTTCCACTCCTCGTTGACCGCCGGGTCGTTGCCGGCCATCCGCCGCAGCACCTTCCCCCGGCGGTGATCGATCCTCAGCTCGCAGCCGGAGGCGCAGTGCTCGCACACGCTCGGCACGCTCACGAGGTCGAACGGGCGGGCCCGGAACCGGTAGGCCGCGCCCGTCAGCGCTCCCACCGGGCAGATCTGCACGGTGTTCCCGGAGAAGTAACTGGCGAAGGGGCGTCCGCTCTCGTCCTGCTGCGCCTCGCCCACGGGGGCCGCGCCCCCGGCGAAGTCGAGGTCCTGAGGGCTGAAGGTCCCGATCTGCTGGTGTGCACCGCGCATCTGCAGGTCGATGAAGGCGTCCCCCGCGATCTCCTTGGTGAAACGCGTGCAGCGCTGGCACAGGACGCAGCGTTCGCGGTCGAGCAGGACCTGGGTGGAGACGCGGATCGGTTTGGGGAAGGTGCGCTTGACGCCGGTGAACCGGCTCTCGGCTTCGCCGTGGCTCATGGCCTGGTTCTGCAGCGGGCACTCCCCGCCCTTGTCGCAGACGGGGCAGTCCAGGGGGTGGTTGATGAGCAGCAGTTCCAGGACGCCGCGCTGGGCCTTGGCCGCGACGGGCGAGGTGAGCTGCGTGCGCACGACCATGCCGGGCGTGGCCTGCAGCGTGCAGGAGGTCTGCGGCTTGGGCATGGGCCGCAGGGTGCCGTCGGGGCCGGGGGTCGCCACCTCGACCAGGCACTGGCGGCAGGCTCCGACGGGCTTGAGCAGCGGGTGGTCGCAGAACCGCGGGATGACGATCCCGATCTGCTCGGCCGCCCGGATGACCAGCGTGCCCCGGGGCACGCTCACCTCGATCCCGTCGATGGTGAACGTGATCATGTCCTCGGGCACGTCCCGCGGGGCCGAACCGGCGGCTGGGGGGTTCGCGGTGACGGTCATCAGGCGCTCGCTCCGGCGAAGAGGGTCGATTCCATGGGGTCGAAGGGACAGCCGCCATGGGTGAGGTGGCTCAGGTACTCGTCCCGGAAGTACTGGAGGGAGGAGGTGACGCAGCTGGTCGCGCCGTCACCGAGGGGACAGAACGACCGGCCCAGGACGTTGTCGCACACGTCCAGCAACTTGTCCAGGTCCTCGGGGCTGCCCTCCCCCGCCTCCAGGGAACGCAGCACCTGGGTCATCCAGTAGGTGCCCTCCCGGCAGGGGGTGCACTTGCCGCAGGACTCGTGCTGGTAGAACTCCATCCAGCGCAGCACGGCCCGCACCACGCAGGTGGTGTGGTCGAAGATCTGCAGGGCCCGGGTGCCCAGCATCGACCCGGCGGCCGCCACGGACTCGAAGTCCAGCGGGACGTCGAGGTGCTCTGCGGTGAACAGCGGGGTCGAGGAGCCTCCGGGCGTCCAGAACTTCAGTTCGTTGCCGTCGCGCAGGCCGCCGGCCATGTCGAGCAGCTCGCGCAGGGTGATCCCGAGGGGGGCCTCGTACTGGCCGGGGCGCTTGACGTGGCCGGACAGCGAGAAGAGGCCGAAGCCGGTCGAGCGCTCGGTTCCCATGTCCTGGAACCAGTCCGGGCCGTTGTGCACGATCGAGGGCACAGAGGCGATGGACTCGACGTTGTTGACGACCGTGGGCCGCGAGTAGAGACCGGCGACCGCGGGGAAGGGCGGCTTCAGGCGGGGCTGGCCGCGCCGACCCTCCAGGGAGTCCAGCAGCGCCGTCTCCTCGCCGCAGATGTAGGCGCCGGCCCCGGCGTGCATCACGATCTCCAGGTCGAACCCGGAGCCCAGGATGTTCCGGCCGACGTAGCCGGCCCCACGCGCCTCCTCCAGGGCCCGCAGCAGCCTGCGGTACACGTGGACGACCTCGCCGCGCAGGTAGACGAAGGCCCGCTCGGCCCGGATCGCGTAGCAGGCGATCACCATTCCCTCCAGGAGGGTCTGGGGGGAGGCCATGAGCAGGGGGATGTCCTTGCAGGTGCCCGGTTCGGACTCGTCGGCGTTGACCACGAGGTAGCGCGGGCCGCCGTCGGGGGCGGGCAGGAAGCTCCACTTCAGGCCCGCGGGGAAGCCCGCACCGCCGCGCCCGCGGAGACCGGAGGCCTTGACGAGATCGACGATCTCCTCGGGTTTGCGGGCGAGTGCCGTGCGCAGGGCCTGGTACCCGCCGTGGCTCTCGTACGTCCGCAGGGTCCAGGACTCGGGCTCGTCCCAGAACTCACTGAGGATCGGGGTCAGGGTCGTGGCCATCCTCACCCCTCCTGTTCGCCGGTCGTCGTCGGGGCAGTGGCCGGGGCCGAGGGCGCCGTCCATCCGCGTTCGCGGGCCAGTTCTGTGCCGCGGAGCGTCGCGGGACCCGCCCCGACGCCCTCATCGGCCCGTCCGTCGGAGAAGCCGGCGAGAACCCGGGAGATCTCCTTGAAGGTGCACACCTTGCTCGCTCCCCGGGTCGGGGCGATGTCCTCGCCCAGTCTCAGGCCATCGGCCAGGGCCTTGGCACTCTGTGGCGTCTGGTTGTCGAAGAACTCCCAGTTGGCCATGACCACGGGCGCGTAGTCGCAGCCCGCATTGCACTCGACCCGCTCCAACGTGATCTTGCCGTCCGGGGTCGTCTCGCCGTCCCCGAGGCCCAGATGCTTCTGGAGGGCCGAGAAGATCGCGTCCCCACCCATGATCGCGCAGAGGGTGTTGGTGCAGACCCCGATGGTGTAGTCCCCGTTGGGCCGGCGTTTGAACTGCGAGTAGAAGGTGGCGACGGCGGAGACCTCCGCCGTGCTCAGTCCCAGCAGTTCTGCGCACAGGGCGATCCCGTCACCGCTGACGAAACCTTCCTCGCTCTGCATCAGATGCAGCATCGGCAGAAGCGCCGACCGGGGCTCGGGGTACCGGGCCATGATCTCGCGGGCGTCCGCGCTCAGCCGCTCGCGCACGGTGTCGGTGAAAGGCATCAGCGGTCGACTCCCCCCAGCACGGGGTCGAGGGAGGCCACGGCCACGATGACGTCGGCGACCTGGCCGCCCTCGCACAGTGCGGCCACGGCCTGCAGGTTGACGAACGATGGATCGCGGAAGTGCGCCCGGTAGGGCCGGGTCCCGCCGTCGGAGACCAGATGGCAGGCCAGTTCGCCGCGCGGGGACTCCACTGCGGAGTACACCTGCCCCGCCGGCACCCGGAAGCCCTCGGTGACCAGCTTGAAGTGGTGGATCAGGGATTCCATCGAGGTGCCCATGATCTCTCGGATGTGTTCGAGACTGTTGCCCATGCCGTCCGCGCCGATCGCCAACTGGGCGGGCCAGGCGATCTTCTTGTCACCGACCATGACCGGCCCCGACGTCCCGCGCAGCCGGTCCACGCACTGCTGGACGATCTTCAGCGATTCGTACATCTCGTCGATACGGATCCGCAGACGGCCGTAGCAGTCCGCGGTGTCCCGCGTGACGACGTCGAACTCGTAGTTCTCGTACCCGCAGTACGGCTCGCTGCGGCGCAGATCGTGGGGCAGCCCGGTCGACCGCAGGACCGGCCCGGTGACCCCCAGGGCCATGCACCCGGTGAGGTCGAGGGTGCCTATCCCCTGCAACCGTGACTTGACCAGCGGGTTCTCATTGCAGAGCTTCTCGATGTCGCGGATGCCCCGCCGGAGCAGCGGAAGGGCCTCCTCGACGGCCTCCAGAGCGCCGGGGGGAAGGTCCTGCGCCAGACCGCCGGGTCGCACGAACGCGTGGTTCATACGCAGACCGGTGATCCGTTCGAAGAGTTTGAGCACGTGTTCCCGGTCGCGGAAGCCCACCGTCATGACGGTGAGGGCCCCGATCTCCATCCCGCCGGTGGCCAGGGCCACCAGGTGGGAGCCGATGCGGTTGAGCTCCATGAGCAGGACCCGGATCACGCCGGCCCGCTCGGGCACGTCGTCGGTGATCCCCAGGAGCTTCTCGATCGCCAGGCAGTAGGCCGTCTCCTGGAAGAACGGGGTCAGGTAGTCCATGCGAGTGCAGAACGTGACCCCTTGGGTCCACGTCCGGTACTCCATGTTCTTCTCGATGCCCGTGTGCAGGTAGCCGATCCCGCAGCGGGCCTCGGTCACGGTCTCGCCGTCGATCTCCAGGATCAGACGCAGGACCCCGTGGGTGGAGGGATGCTGCGGACCCATGTTGACGATGATGCGTTCCTCGCCGAGGCTCGCAGCCTCCTCGACGACGTCGTTCCAGTCGCCTCCGGTGACGGTGAACTGGGGCACCTCGCCGCGCGCGTTCTCCTCGCTCATCACCTGTACGACCTCCGGGTGTCCGGCGGCGGGATCTTTGCGCCCTTGTACTCCACGGGAATCCCACCGAGCGGGTAGTCCTTGCGTTGCGGGTGGCCCGGCCAGTCGTCGGGCATCTCGATCCGTGTGAGCGAGGGGTGTCCGTCGAACTGGATGCCGAAGAAGTCCCAGGTCTCGCGCTCGTGCCAGTTGGCCGTGGGGTAGACCTCGACGATCGAGGGCACGTGCGGGTCGGCGTCCGGGCAGGTGACTTCCAACCGCAGACGTCGCGTGTGGGTCAGGGACAGCAGGTGGTAGACGGCGTGCAGCTCCCGACCGACGTCCGAGGGGAAGTGCGCCCCGCTGACCCCGCTGAGCAGTTCGTACCGCAGATCCGGGGAATCCCGCAGGACCCTGATGACGGCGGGCAGGCTCGCGGCCGCCACCCGCAGGGTCAGCTC
Organism: Actinomycetota bacterium; assembly: GCA_030837505.1. Taxonomy (GTDB): domain Bacteria; phylum Actinomycetota; class Actinomycetes; order Actinomycetales; family Kineosporiaceae; genus JAUPKJ01. Next base: position 3,282 of record JAUPKJ010000230.1, on the reverse strand, counting down.
CCCGCGATCGACGACGACATGTTCGATCGCCTGGTCGAAGTCCCCGCCCACCGCTTGCAGGGCCTCTTCGAGGTGGTCGACGACGATGTCGAAGTCGCCTCCGTACGGACGGGACGACGGCCCCGGCATCGCGACGGCCTCGACCAGACCGGAGAAACCGGAGGTGTCCCCCGAACCGCTGACGCCGAACATGCCGTGCCGGACTCCGACGACGCGTTCGGCTCCCGGGTCGGGGACCGCGAGCCCGGCGGGGGGCTCCTCGGTGTCGTCGGGGCGGTCGGCCCCTCGGGTGTCGCTCACCGCAGCAAACCCTTCATCTGTGAGGTGGGCACCGCCGCCATCGCCGCTTCCTCGGCAGCCCTCGCAGCGGCCACGCGGTCGACTCCCAGAGGGGAGGACCCGATCTGCCGGTGGAGTTCGAGAATGGCGTTCATGAGCATCTCGGGGCGGGGAGGGCAGCCCGGTAGGTAGATGTCCACCGGGACCACGTGGTCCACGCCCTGCACGACGGCGTAATTGTTGAACATCCCACCGGAGGAGGCGCAGGCGCCCATCGAGAGCACCCACTTCGGCTCCGGCATCTGGTCGTGGATCTGCCGCAGGATGGGGGCCATCTTCTGGCTGACCCGCCCTGCCACGATCATCAGGTCGGCCTGTCGGGGCGAGCCCCTGAAGACCTCCATCCCGAACCTGGCCAGGTCGTAGCGCGGCCCGCCGGTCGACATCATCTCGATGGCGCAGCAGGCCAGTCCGAACGTCACGGGCCACAGCGAACTCTTGCGCATGTAGCCGGCGAGCATTTCCACCGAGGTGAGCAGGAAGCCGCTCGGCGCCTTCTCCTCGATACCCATCAGGATCCTCTCCGCCCCGCCGCGTCCGGCCGGCCCGTCAGTCCCAGTCCAGGCCGCCGCGACGCCACATGTAGGCGTAGGCGACGAACACCGTGACCATGAACAGCACCATCTCGACCAAAGCGAAGAGCCCCAGCTTGCCGAAGGCGACGGCATAGGGCATGAGGAAGACGCTCTCGATGTCGAAGACGATGAACAGCATCGCCACGAGGTAGTACTTCACGGGGAAACGACCGCCCCCCACCGCATGGGGGGTGGGTTCGATCCCGCACTCGTAGGCGTCGAGCTTGGCCCGGTTGTGTCTGCGGGGGCCGATCAGGAAGCTGCCCGCGACCGAGAGCACGGCGAAAGCCGCTCCCAACGCGGTCAGGACGAGGATCGGTACGTACGGGTTCACGTCCTCACCCTTCTCCACTCGTGAAGCATCGGTGACCTGCCCCTCTTGGCGTTCGTGGTCCTCGTGGTGTGCCTGCCGACCTCCGCGGGAACCGTGGTCGTCCCACTGATGTCCGCGGGCCCGCGGAGGGCTGCGGCACACCCGGACCGGACGACCGAGGCGATCCGCCGACGGGGCGGCTTCGCTGCAGTCCCACGCTCGCCCGGCGAGGCGTGTCGCGCCACGCCGGGGCCCATCCTAGAGTCCTTGGCTGTTCGGAACGGCACGGGTGGTCCCCCAGCGATTCGGGTGGGAACGGACCGGTCTGTTGGAGGGGCTGTGCCACGGTCGCGTTCATGCCGTCGGAGCCAGCCGGCTGAGACCGTTGATCACCTTGTCCATCGTGTCGCCACCCCGGGGGTCGGTCAGATTCGCCATCAGTTTGAGCGTGAAACGCATCAAAGTCGGACGAGGTAGACCGTACCGGGTTGCCAGGCGCATTACCTCCGGATGACCGATGATCCGGACGAAGTACCGTCCCAGGGTGTAATACCCACCCAGTTGGTCGTGCAGTGCCCGGGGATAGGCCATGAGGGCCTGCTCCCGGCCCGATCCGGGAGGGCGGGCCAGGGCCTGCGAAAGGCACTCCGCCGCCATTCGCCCGGACTGCAGGGCGTAGGCGATGCCCTCGCCGTTGAACGGGTTCACCAGCCCGGCGGCGTCCCCCACCATCATCAGGCCGCGCGCGTACTGCGGGGAACGGTTGAAACCCATGGGCAGGGCCGCCCCACGGACCGGTTCCGTACGGCTCCCGTCGGTGAAGCCCCATTCCTCGGGCAGCGTGGCGACCCAGCGTTGCAGCAGGTCGCGGTAGTCGACGCGGCCGAAGGCCGAGGAGGAGTTGAGGATCCCCAGGCCGACGTTGCTGGTGCCGTCGCCCATGTCGAAGATCCAGCCGTAGCCGGGCAGGAGGTTCGAACGGTGAGGGGGTCCGTCCCAGAGTTCGAGCCAGCTCTCCAGCCACTCGTCCCGGGGCCGTTCGCCTCGGTAGTAGGTCCGCACGGCCACCCCCATCGGCCGGTCCTGCCGCCGGGGGATCCCCAGGGAGAGGGCCAGTCGGCCCGAGGCGCCGTCGGCGGCGACGACGAGAGGAGCCCGGTAGACGCGCTCGACCTCGTCCCCGGAGGCGTCGTCGGCCTGCAACCGGGCGTGGACCCCGATCGTGCGGCCCGTGCGTTCGTGCAGGAGCGGCCCGGTGACCGTGGTCCTCTCCCGGAGGCGGGCTCCGGCGCTGCGCGCGTGGTCCACCAGGATCCGATCGAAGCGGTCCCGGGGACAGACGAGTCCGTAGTCGGGGAAGGTTCCCAACTGGGGCCAGGGAAGTTCCAGGCGGGTCCTGCCCGCGACGATGCGCAGCCCCGTGTTGCGCACCCAGCCGCCCTCGGCCGGGTCCCCGAGGGGCGTGGGCACCCCGAGGGCGATGAGTTCGCGCACGGCCCTCGGCGTCAGCCCGTCGCCGCAGACCTTCGGGCGGGGAAAGGCGCTCTTGTCCAGGACGAGGACGTCGTGTCCCGCCCTGGCGAGGTAGGTGGCCACGGCCGCCCCCGCAGGTCCGGCACCGACGACGATGACGTCCGCGTCGTCGGCGGTGCCGGACGTCGGCCGTCCCGGTTCTGGGGAACTCTCGCTCACGGTGTGACCTTCGGGTGTGTGCTTGTGAAGCAATTCACGAACTCAGCAGGGGAGTGTATCGGTGCGGCCGCCGGAGCCCGACCACGGCCGTTTCGCCCCGCCGATCATCCCCCGCCCCGAAGGCGTCGGCACGGCGAGAGGCGAACCTGAGAGCGGCCGGGAAGCCGAGGGCCAGCGGCCGGCGACACGAACGGTAAGGATCACCGACACCCCGGAACGGAAACGATCAGGAACGGTGAGTCACGGAAACCTTCAGGGACGGGCGGCCCGGTGCAGGGCGACGATCCCGCCCGAAAGGTTCTTCCAGGAGACGTCCTCCCAGCCGGCAGCCCTGATCCGTTCGGCGAGCCCCGCCTGGTCCGG
>JAUPKJ010000229.1 GCA_030837505.1 Actinomycetota bacterium | reverse complement strand
CCGCACCGCTGAGCAGAAGTCGCGGGTGACGGGCAGGGCGACGTCGGCGTCGAGCAGGGCCCTGCGGATGTCGCGGATCGTCCGGTCGACATCCGCCTCGGACAGCCGCCCCTTGCCTCGCAGGGACTTGAACGTGGCGGTGAGACGGTCTGACAACGTGGCGAACACGGAATTCCTCGCATCGCAGAACGGCGGGACAGGACGGCAGCCGGTGGTCCGACCGGTCCGCCACCCCACTCTATCCGGCCCTGCCCGGCCCGGTCCCCGCCGCTCGCGCCGGGCCGGACCGGGAAGGGCACGTGCTCAGGCGCGCGCGGGCAAGATGTTCGTGTCGTCCACGACGACGATGACGGCCACGTGCTCAGGCGCGCGCGGGCAAGGTGCCGGCGTCCACGAGGGCAGCGACGACGGTGGCCACCCTGGGCGGGGTCAGCGGGCCGCCGTCGCCGTCGTGCACGTAGAGCACGTCGACGGCCTGGCCGGCGTGGGTCGCGATGTGGGCGGAGCGGACCTGGACCCCTTCGTCGGCCAGGGCGCTGCCGATCCCGTGGAGCAGGCCGGGGCGGTCGGCGGCCCGCACCTCCAGGACCGTGGCGTCGTGCGAGGCCCCCGGCAGCAGCACGACCCGGGGTCTGTCGGCCGCGCCGTGCGGGGCCCGGTACCCGGCGTCCCGACGGCGCAACCGGTCCAGGGCCGTGTTGTCGCCCGCGGCCAGCCGCCGCAGCGACGTCTCCAGGGTCGCGGGCGCGGGGATCTCCCCGCCGCGCGCGTCCACCCACCAGGTGTCCACCGCCGTCCCGCCGGCGCCCGGGACGTCCCCGGTACGGCGGCTGGGGTCCCCGACACGGCAGGCGGTGTCGGGGGGCAGGGTCCGCACGAGGGCAGAGCGCACGGTGAGCCGGAACGACGCCAGGACCCCGGCGATGTCCGCGAACAGGCCCCTCCGGTCCGGCGCCACCACCGTCACGACGTGCAGTTCCTGGAAGGCCGCGACCGCGACCCTCGGGCGGCCGTCGGCCAGGACCGCCCGCACCAGGTCCTGTTCGGCCGGGCCGATCGGGGCAGGGGCCGGCGGGTCCTGCCCTCGCAGCACCGTGCGGGCCCGCAGCACCAGGTCGTCGACCAGTCGGGCCCGCCACGGCGACCAGGCCGCCGGCCCGGCCGCGACCGCGTCGGCCTCGGTCAGGGCCCGCAGCAGGTCCAGGACGTCGCTGCGCGCGTCGACCGCTGCCACGAGGGCCTCGACGGTCCGCGGGTCGTCGGGGTCCCGGCGCGTGGCCAGTTCCACCAGGGTCAGGTGCTCGCGGACCAGCCTTCTGACGACCTCGGCGTCGTGGATCCCCAGCCCCATGCGGGTCGCGGCCCGCAGGGCCAGCGGGGCACCCACCGAGGAGTGGTCCAGGGCGCCGGGCAGCTTCCCGACGTCGTGCAGGAAGGCCGCCAGGAGCAGCAGGTCCGGGCGGGACACGTCGCGCAGGAACCGGGTGGCCACGACGACGGCCTCGATCCCGTGCCGGTCCACGGTGTGCCGGTGCACGGCGTTGCGCTGGGGTCGGTTGCGGATCGGGCCCCACTCGGGCACCCACCGCGCCGTCAACCCCGCCAGGTCGAGGGCCTCCCAGACCCCCACGAGATCGGGACCGGCCGACAGCAGTTCGACGAACGCCTCCCTGGCAGCCCGCGGCCAGGGCTCGGGCAGGTCCGGGCAGTTCTCCGCGAGGTTCGCCACGGTCACCGGCGACAGGGGCAGCCCGGCCCCGGCGGCCGTCGCCGCGGCCCGCAGAGCCAGGACCGGGTCGTGACCCGGCTCCGCTCCGGCGCCCAGCACGACCTCACCGTCGTGCTCGGCCAGGCCGTGCCCGAGCGGACGCAGGTGCGGACGCCGCCGGGACAGACGGCTGCGCCGCCGTGCCACGGCCTGCCGGGCCCGCCGGGCCGTGGTGTCCGCCGCGAACGACACCGTCCGGGCCGCCTCGCTCACCGCGGCCAGTACCTCGTCGGCGTCCGTGTAGCCGCAGGTGACAGCGACGGCGTCCTGGTCGGCCAGGCCCAGCCGCTCCCCGGGGCGGCCCGTCACGGCGTGCAGACCGTCCCGGACGTTCAGCAGGCGTTCCCCGGCGGCGTCGACCGGGCCGTGGGGCCGGTCCGTCACCCAGCTGGCCGTCAGGGCCCGCAGCACCGTGAGGTCCCGCAGCCCGCCCCTTGCCTCCTTCAAGTCCGGTTCCAGCAGGTACGCGGCGTCCCCGAACCGCTCGGCCCGGTCCGCCAGGGACTGCAGCAGTTCCGGGAGCCTCCGGCGGATGCCGGCCCGCCAGTCGGCCAGCAGGGCCTCCCGGGTGCGTACGACCAGACAGACGTCCCCGGCCAGGGCCCGCAGATCCAGCAGGCCCACGGCCGCGGACAGGTCGTCGGCCGCCACCTGGCGGCACTGCGCCGGGGTGCGGACCGTGTGGTCCAACGACAGGCCGCTGTCCCACAGCGGGTACCACAGGCGTTCGGCCAGGCCCGCGACGGTCGCGTCGTCCAGGGTCCGGCCGTCGTGGACGAGGACCAGGTCCAGGTCGCCCGCTGGGCCCGCGTCGCAGCGGGCCACGCCCCCCACCGCGGCCAGCGCGACCCCGGTCGGTCCCCCGGCGGCGGAACCCGGCAGGGGCAGGTCCGACAGGGCCAGGTCGTTCAGGGCCGCCGTCCACGCCTCGGACAGGGCGGACTCCACGAGCGATGCCAGGGCCCGCCGCAGATCGGGCCCTGCGAGTTGGGAACGCAGGGCCAGGGTGAGTCGGGCGCGGCGCAGATCCCGCAGGGCCGCGATCGGTCGGGTCGTCTCGGGTGTGTCGGTCATCCCTCACCCCTCGGAAGGCTCCGCCGGCAGGCGGTTTCGATCAGGTGTGCGGCGGTCCGGGCACAGGGCTCGCAGGACGGCGGGGTGGCGCCCACCCGTGGGACCGGACCCGCACAGTCCGCGGACCCGGCCCCACTCCCCCGACCACGTGATCGTCGTCCGAGCCCCTCAGAGGGCGTCGGTCCCCCGTTCCCCGGTGCGCACGCGGATCACCTCCTCGACGGGCATGATCCACACCTTCCCGTCACCGATCTTGCCGGTCCGGGCGGCCTGAACCAGGGTGTCGGCCACGGCCTGCGCCTCCTCGGCCTCCACGAGAACCTCGATGCGCACCTTGGGCACCAGGTCCACCGTGTACTCCGCCCCCCGGTACACCTCGGTGTGGCCCCGCTGCCGGCCGAACCCGTTGGCCTCGCTGACGGTCAGGCCGTGCACCCCGGCCCCCTGCAGCGCGTCCTTGACGGTGTCCACCATGTGCGGCTTGATCACCGCGACGACGAGCTTCATGCCATTGCTCCCTCACCGGTCGGGGCAGCGGCCTTGGACGACTGCTGCCGGAAGGCCCCGCTCGTCGCGGGGGTGAGGTCGTACCCGGACTCGGCGTGCACGTCCAGGTCGATCCCGGAGACCTCGGTCTCGGTCGTGACCCGGAAGCCGATGGTCTTCTCCAGGACGAGCCCGATGATCAGTGTGACGATCAGCGAGTACCCCAGGACCGAGAAGGCACCGATCGCCTGCTTGCCCAGCAACGAGGCCCCGCCTCCCGCCAGCAGCCCCGAGGCTCCCGCCGGGGCGTCCGGGTCGGCCAGGAGCCCGATGGCCAGCGTCCCGACGAGCCCTCCCACGAGGTGCACGCCCACGACGTCCAGGGAGTCGTCGTACCCGAACCGGTACTTCAGACCCACTGCCAGGGCGCACAGGACGCCCGCGAGCGCCCCCAGGGCGATCGCCCCGACCGGGCTCACGGAGTGACAGGCCGGAGTGATCGCGACCAGCCCGGCCACGACCCCGGAGGCAGCCCCCAGAGACGTCGCGTGCCCGTCCCGGAACCGCTCGGTGAGCAGCCAGCCCAGGGTCGCCGCGCCCGTGGCCACGAAGGTGTTCACCCAGGCAACGCTCGCGGTCGCGTTCGCGGCCACGGCGGAGCCGGCGTTGAAACCGAACCAGCCGAACCACAGCAGCCCCGCACCGATCATCACGAGGGGCAGGTTGTGCGGCCGCATGGGCTCCTTCGCGAAGCCGATCCGCTTGCCCAGCACCAGGGCCAGGGCCAGGCCCGCGACCCCGGCGTTGATGTGCACGGCCGTGCCGCCCGCGAAGTCGATGGCCTCGACGTCCTTCATGATCCAGCCACCGCCCCAGACCCAGTGGGCCACGGGGAAGTACACCAGGGTCACCCAAATCCCCACGAAGACCATCCACGTACCGAACTTCGCCCGGTCCGCGATCGCCCCGGAGATCAACGCCACGGTGATCACCGCGAAGACCCCCTGGAAGGCCACGAAGGCCATCGTGGGAATCGTCCCGGACAGAGCCTCGGGGTCCATCAGCCCCTTCAACCCGAGGTATTCCCCGGGGTCACCGATCACCTTGGACTTGTCGGTGCCGAACGTCATCGAATAGCCGTAGAGCACCCACAGCACGCTGACCAGGGCCAGCGAGCCGAAGCTCATCATCATCATGTTCAGGACGCTCTTGGCGCGCACCATGCCGCCGTAGAAGAGCGCCAAACCGGGCGTCATGAGCAGCACAAGGGCAGCACTCGCGAGCACCCAGGAGGTGTCCCCGGAATCCATCCGCACCCCTTCGGTAAGGGTGGCCGGTTTCCCCGGGCCACCGCTTGATGGTTGTCCTTGCCACTCGCGGCTGGTGCTGCGAGCTGTCGAGGACGACGGTGGCGCCGGTTGGTTTCGCGGGTACTCCCCCCGTGTTACGGCAATGTGACGTCCGGGCCGGGAATGTGAATTCCCCATTACGGACCGAACGCATGTCCTCCATTCAGGGGAGGGGGATTACCTTGCGAAACTGAACGATTCCTCTCCGCGGTCCTTCCAGGTGGAAGGCTGGGACAGGCCCGTGACTCGCTCGGGTCAGCCCGTACCGGGAGGAACCGTGCGGCTGGTTCCTCCCAATGAATGCAGCGCGGCGGGCGCAGCGCGGCGGACGCCGTCAGTTCAGCAGGGCGATCAGTTCAGCAGAGCGTCCACGAACACCTCTGGCTCGAACGGCGCCAGGTCGTCCGGTCCCTCCCCCAGGCCCACGAGTTTGACCGGGACCCCGAGCCGACGCTGCACCGCCACCACGATCCCGCCCTTGGCCGTACCGTCGAGCTTGGTCAGGACGATCCCCGTCACCTGCACGACCTGCGCGAACACGGCCGCCTGCTGCAGACCGTTCTGCCCCGTCGTGGCGTCGAGGACCAGCAGGACCTCCGACACCGGCCCCTGTTTCTCGATCACCCGTTTGACCTTGCCCAGCTCGTCCATGAGCCCGACCTTGTTCTGCAACCGACCGGCCGTGTCGACGAGCACGACGTCGGCCCCGGACTCGATCCCCACCCTGACGGCGTCGAACGCCACCGACGCCGGGTCGCCGCCTTCGGCCCCCCGCACCGTTGCAACACCCACGGCCTGCCCCCACGTGCGCAGCTGCTCCGCCGCAGCGGCCCGGAACGTGTCGGCGGCCCCCAGCACCACGTGTTTGTCGCGGGCCACCAGCACCCGCGCGAGTTTGCCGATCGTGGTGGTCTTCCCCGTGCCGTTCACGCCCACGACGAGCACCACGGCCGGCCCGCCCCCCGGCGCCCGTTCGACCGCCAGTTCCCGATCCAGCGACGGATCCACCACCGCGAGAAGCTCCTCCCGCAGCAGGGCCCTCACGTGTTCGGCGTCCCGGACCCCCAGGATCCCCGCGCGCTCCCGCAGACGCTCCACCAGCTCGGTCGTCGGGTCCACCCCCAGGTCGGCCAGGAGCAGGGTCTCCTCGATCTCCTCCCAGGTCTGCTCGTCGAGAGCGTCCCGGGTGAGCAGGGCCAGCAGCCCCTGACCGAGGGTGCTGTTCGAACGGGCCAATCGCACCCGCAGCCGCGCCATGCGCCCCTGCGCCGACGCCGGACGCTCCACGGTCGCCGGCGCGGGCGCGGGTTCGGTGCCGGCCGGGGTTTCGGTGCCGGCCGGGGTTTCGGTGCCGGGTAGGGGCTCGGCGGCCGGGGGCTCGGCGGCCCCGGGGCGAACCTGTCCCTCGGTGGGTTCCGCGGGCCGCACGGGAACATCGACGGCGCTCGGGGTCGGGCTGCCCGCGGCCGGGGGTGTCCCGGT
>JAUPKJ010000228.1 GCA_030837505.1 Actinomycetota bacterium | reverse complement strand
GGCGGTCAGATCCAGGTGGAGGCGGTTCTTGCCGGCCCTCGGCTCGGGGACCGGCTGGAACAACAACCATCCGTCCAATCCGGGAACCTGTTCCACCGCGATGTACCCGTTGCCCGTCGGTCGGATCTGCCCGCCCAGCGCCTCTGCCCAGAACCTGGCCAGGGACTCGGCGTCCGTGCAATCGACGGTGACAGCGTGCACCCGGATTCCCATGACGGGCACTGTACGGTGTTGTTCGTTCGTGTCTGTCCACGACCATCGGTACAGACCGAACCGTCGCTTGTTCGAACGGAGGAGGAGCCCGACATGGCGAGGACCTATCGTCTGGGCAGATCCCGGAGACTGGTGAATCGCGCTCTGGTGATGACGCTCGGAGTCGGGATCGGCCCGAAAGCCACGTACCTGCTCACGACCACGGGGCGCCGGACCGGACAACGACGCACCACCCCCGTGACCCTCGTGGAGAGCGAGTCGGGCCGATGGCTCGTGGCTCCCTACGGCCCCGTTCCCTGGGTGCTCAACGTCCGGCAGACCCCGCGGGTGGAGTTGCGCCGGGGACGGCGGGTCGAGGTCCTCCACGCGCGGGAACTGCCCGCGGACCGGTCGGCTCCCGTGCTGCGGACCTACGTGCGCCAGGTCCCCATCACCCGGCCCTTCTTCGAGGTGACCGTCGATTCCCCGCTGGAGGAGTTCGAGAGGCAAGCCCCTCGGCATCCCGTCTTCGCCCTGCTGCCGGCAGCTCCCCATCGTTGACCGATCCCGATCGAGAAACCGTGCCCGTCGCGGGACTGCACCGGAAGGTCGGAACATGACAGCTGATTTGTCACGTCGAACACTGCTCACCGGGGTTCCGGTGGCGGCAGCGGCCCTTGCGGTCGTACCCGGCACCGCAGCGGGGGCCGACACGCGGAGTCCGGAACATACGCTTCCCCCCTGTCGGCGGTTGGCGGAACTGGAACGGGAGTACGAGGGCCGGATCGGGTGCTTCGCCCTCGACGTCGGCACGCACGCGACGGTCGGACACCGCGCCGGGGAACGATTCCCGTTCTTGTCCACTTTCAAGGTGCTCGCGGCGGGCGCCGTCCTGCGCAGGGCCAGGACGGCCGAACCGGGGTTGCTCGAACAGGTCCTCCACTGGACCGAAGCCGATCTGGTCGACTACTCACCGGTCACCTCCGAACACCTGCACGACGGGATGACGGTCGCACAGGTGTGCGAGGCCGCCATCGGACACAGCGACAACACCGCCGGCAACCTCATACTGGCCCGGATCGGTGGACCGACCGGACTGACCCGGTTCCTCCGTGGCCTGGGCGATCACCTGACCAGGTCGGACCGCTGGGAGACCGACCTGAACCTGTGGTCCCCGGGGGAGTTGCGGGACACCACGACGCCGGCGGCCATGGCAGCCGACCTTCGGGCCCTCACCGTCGGCCGGGGACTGCACCCGGAGGATCGCAGCCGACTTCTCGCCTGGATGCGCGGGTGTCTCACGGGGGGTGCCCGTATCCGGGCGGGTCTGCCCGCGGACTGGATCGTCGGGGACAAGACCGGATCCTTCGGGGGCTACGGCGTGGCCAACGACGTCGCCGTCGCCTTCCCACCGGGGCGGTCCCCCCTGGTCCTGAGCATCTTCACCCACCGGAACGACACGACGACGCCCTACGACAACACGGTGGTCGCGCGCGCCGCGACCATCCTTGTGGAGGAACTCGAAAAGGTCTGACGTCGCCGGCCCTGTTCGACAGCCCTGCCCGGACGGGTATCCCGAACAGGGCAGGGCCTGCCGGACTCTCAAAGGTTCCGTGGAAACTCCGGGAGAGGTCAGGGGGCGTGCGGCGGCCGGCATCGCGCGGGAGCCGTGATCGGATTGCAGCGCGCGATCGCCCCCTCGGGAAGGCGCACCACATAACCGGTGCCGTAGCGATCCGCCCGGTCGGACGCCGGATAGTCGGTGCTCACCCATTGGGCGCCGCTGGCCAGCGCGGCCTGACTGCGGGTCGTGTCACCGGTGCGGGCCTCGACCGTGTCCGCGTCGGCGCGGGTGCGCACCACGTAGCCGCGCCGGACCGCGTCGGTGATCCGTTCCTGGTTCTCACCCGTGGGGTCGTTCTCCTCCAGGAAAGCCGCATCGGGCTGCCCGACGGTCGAGTGGGTGAACATCGCCCTTCCCTGCAGGGTCGGATGCCCCTGGAGATACGTCGTCCGGTAGGCGCCGTCGTTCTCCATGAGGAACATGGTCCTTCCCCTCGACGCGCGGACTGTGGGCCAGCCGTCGTTCAGAACAGCCGACTCCAGCGTCGGACGGGACCCGCGCACGTCGTCGGGGGTGATGAGACGCCGCGGTGGGAACACCGAGCGGATCTGCGAATCCAGCTGGTCCATGAGGGGGCCGTCCCACGGCACCGGCACCACTGTTTCGTACGGGACCCCGGGCAGGGACAGCGGATCGTCCTTCAACTCCAGAAGAATCGCGATCGGAACGTGGCTGCTGTGTCGGTCCGACCACTGTTTGATCTCTGTCAGACAGGAGACCAGGGTCAGACAGTTGCTGTGGTAGTCGATGTCCTGGAGGTGCAGGATCTTGAACCCGGGCTGCAGCATCACCGGGTCGTACGGGCCCTGGCCGGTCAATGTCCGGATGAGGGGAGTGGCGTACCGGCCTCCCTCCGGGTCCGCGTAGACGTCCAGTTCGATCTGCCGGATGCCCTCCTGTCCCAACTGTCGGGTCAGGGACGAGTGCCAGTAGTCCAGTGAGGCCGCTCCCTGGGGGTCCACGCCGGAGCGGAGGGCCTTCTCCTGGTCCGGAGCCTCGACGTGGTAACTGTTGTGCGTCCCGATCGCCTGTAATTGGTTCAGACGCAACCCGTGGTCCTCCGGACAACGTCCTGAGGGGGAAGCGGCGGCCGGAGCCAGTCCTGTCGCGGCGATGAGCAGAGCAACGCCTGTCCGTTTCAACATGCTTCCCACCGTATGGGCGACCACGGCGCCACGGCGACCATCCTCGCCAGGGCGATCCGTTTCGTTCAGTGGCCCGCGCCGGACAGGACTCGCCCCGCCGACCTGCCCGCTGCTCGACCGGCGGGACCGGGCGAATGCAAGTTACCTCGCCGGCCGCCGCCCTTCGGGAGACGGCCGTACCCGGCGGGACCTGACCCCCCACCGGTTTCCCGGAGCGGCTCTCGGCTCCGACAGTGCGCCGACCAGGAAAGACAGGAGTCCCGGCGGACCGGATGCTCGTCGGACGCCCAGCTTCGCCGGTCGCCGGGGAGCACTCAGGGACAGGCCCCTCCGGATCGTGTGATCGTCGAGCGCCGCCCGACGTGGAAAGCTCCGACGGCAGTCCCTGCACCAAGAAACAGCTTAAATAGAACAAAACAGAATGAATGAGGCGAAAGTTGACTACTCTTTGTTCATGTTCGGACGGTTGTCGAGTACGCGGACAGAGAAGGTGAGGACCGTGCGAGGACGATTCCTGCCCGTGGTCGGCGCTGTCGCCGCCACGACCCTGGCCCTGGGCTGTCTCCTGGGACAGGGTGGAGCCCTGGCGTCATCGCCTTCGACCGCCGACCGGGACGGTCCGGTGGCGCAGGCCGCCCCCCGGGCCGATCCCCTGAGCGCGGCCGAGGCGAGGCGTCGGGTCGACAGGATGGGCGGGTCCGGGTCGGCGGGACTGGCCCCGGCCACCGAGGCCGCTGCGGCTCGGGTCGCCCAGGCCGACCAGAACGGGGACATCCGGTTCTCGGTCCCCGGCGGCACCTTCCAGGGACAGCTGTCGGTGTCGTTGGGAACGAGCATTCCCGGCGCGGTCGTCAGGTACACCACCAACGGGAAGAAACCCACGGATTCCTCCACCCCGTACCGGGGGCCCCTGGCCCTCACGGCCACCACCCAGGTGCGGGCCCAGGCCTTCCAGGGCACAAGAACTGTCGGTGCCCCGGGTTCCTCCGTCTACGTCGCCCGTTCCGTCGACGCACGGCACGACCTGCCGCTGGTCGTCCTCGACGCTTATGGCGGGGGGAAACCCACCCGCCAGTACGAGGACGTCGCCGCCATGGTGATCCCCGCTCGGAACGGGCAGACCTCCCTGTCGTCCTTCCCGGCCGTCGCGACCCGCGCGGCCTTCCACGTGCGGGGACAGTCCTCGGCCACGTTCGAGAAGACCCCGTACCGCCTGGAGTTCCGGGACAACGACAACAAGGACGCCGACTACCCGGTGCTCGGCATGCCCGCAGACGCGGACTGGGCCCTGCGCGGCCCCTTCCCGGACAAGACACTGCTGCGTGACGCCTTCGCCTACGGTCTGGGCAGGGAAATGGGACTGCGGACCCCGAGGTTCGCGTTCGTGGAGGTCTACCTGAACCTCGACGAAAGCCCCCTCGACGGCGAGGACTACCAGGGGGTCTACCTGCTCGTCGAGACCATCGAGAACACTCCCGACCGTCTGGGTCTGCAGCGGATGGAGACGACGGACGTGACCGAACCCGCGGTCACCGGCGGGTACGTCCTGCAGTTCGACGTGTTGGCAGCCGACCCGCCGATCCTCGCCTGCAAGCCGGCGAGCCCCCAGGACCAGTGCTGGAACTACCTGGAGGTGCTCGAGCCGAAGGACCTGCAACCGAAACAGGAGACCTGGCTCACCGACTACGTCCAGAAGTTCCACAACTCCCTGCGCAGCGAGAACCCGTCCGATCCCCGGACGGGCTATCCGGCGTACATCGACGTGGATTCCTTCGTGAACAGGATCATCCACAACGAACTCGCCCGGGAAACGGATGCCTACATCCGCAGCACCCATTTCTTCAAGGACCGCGGGGGCAAACTCGTCGCCGGTCCCCTGTGGGACTACGACCTCGGCTACGCGGCCTTCACCGGATTCGGCGGGATCGGGGCCCCACCGCTCCAGGGCTGGCAGTTCGAACCGGTGTGGGGGCTGCCGAGCGCCGGCGACTGGTTCCTCCGGCTGATGCAGGACCCGACCTTCCAGGCCAAGACCGCCGCGAGGTGGGAACAGCTGCGTGGGGGAGTCCTGTCCGACGTCCAGCTGATGGCCAGGGTCGAAGCCCTGTCCACCCACCTGACAGCGGCAGCGGAGCGGAACTTCCGCAAGTGGCCGAACCTCGACGTCGCCACGGTCGGTGGTTTCGGGACCCAGACCACGCAGACCTGGGAGGAACAAGTGCAGATCATGCGGACCTTCCTGGTCCAGCGGTCAGCTTGGCTGGACGGCTCGGGCTGGAGGCCCACCGTGAGGTAGCGCCGAAGCTCCCTCTTGCCGGTCGCTCTCGGTGTCCCGCTGTTTCGGTGTCCGGCTGCCTCAGTGTCCCGCTGAGGGGGTCGGTCGGCGGGTCGCGGGTTGTGAGTGTCTGGCGCTCCGGGGGTCGTTCAGGTCCCGGGGACCCCACGGTCCCCGCGACTCGCCCGAGACGGCTGTCAACTCGGCCCGCTGCCTCTGCGCCGCCTCCGAGACCCGGTGGGCGTCCCGGCGGTCGATGCTGACCCCGCGTTCGGCCAGCCATTCCAGGGCCGTGGGGACATCCCAGGTGCCCAGGGTCTGCAGGGCGTACCTGAGGGCATCCCTCTTGGTCATGGCGGTCACGTCCGACTCGGGTTCGGCGTCCGGTTCGGCGCCGAAACCCTGATCGGAGTACTCCTCCGGGGCGGAGCCGCCCGGAAGGGGGACGGAACCCTGGCCGGTGCCGTTGCTCTGGCTGGTGCCGTTGGCCTGGTCGGTGCCGTTGGTCCGGTCGGTGCTCAGGTCCGAGGTGGGGATGGGGCCGGTGACGGGGAGGGAACCGGTGAAGGAGGCGGGAACCGCGCCGGAGACCGGGTCGGGTTCTGCCCGGTGGTGCTCACCGGCCGTCAGAGCTGCACGCGCCTGGGCTGCAGCCACGGGGCGTCGGGCCTGGGGCGCGGCGAGCGGACGCCGGGCGGGCGCGGAGGGCAGGGCCGCGAGGACGGCGTCCACGGTCTCCTGCCGGATGACCACCCCTCGGGCCTGCAACCAGCGGCGGGCCGCCCACATGTCGTACGAGTTCAGCACGTACAGCGCGTACTGCAGTTGGTCCATGGGGGGAAGCTGGCGCAGGGCCTCCGTTTCGCGCACATGGGCGATGGCGTCCGCCGGTTTGTCGATCCCCTCCCGCAGCGCGACCCTCCAAGCACGGAAGGTCGATCGGAACGCGACCCCCGGCATCCACCGAGCGCCGAAACGGGGACGGGCAGCCAGCTGCCGGCCGTCCTCGGTCCGGATCCAGCGACGCATCCTGGCCAGGGTGACGTCCAGCAGAAGCGGCCCGGTCAAGCTCATGGCGGGGAAGAAGATCTCGTCGTCGCGGGCCGTGGTCGTGGTGCCGTGCCGGTAGTTGGCCAGGGCGGAGCCCGCAGCGAACATCCACGTCAGGACGTGGAACATGCCCCCGGACTCGCCGCGTGTGGCGGCGTGGACCGTCATGGCGACGCAGGTGGCTGCCGCGGCGTCCAGGGCGATGAACACCAGCCAGGCCCAGCCCCTGGACAGGTCGAGGCCCGTGGGGGATTCCGCCCAGCGGACCAGGTCCTGGCTCGACAGGGCGATCGGAGCGATGATCACCAGGGACAGCAGGACGGACACCGCGACCAACAGGGCGCGTCGGGACCAGGAGACAGCGGTGGATTGCCCGGTCTCGGGCGCCACCCCCGGTCTACGGTCCTCAGCCGGCCCCGGTCGGCCTCCGGATGGTTCCTGCGGGCCCTCGGCCGGTCCCTGCAGGACTGAGGTCATGAGTCGGATCCCTCTCGCACGGTCGACGCCGTCCGTGCGTTGGCCTCCTCCGCCGCTGATACGTAACGGGAAGTCACGGTAGCCTCTGTATCGGTCACAATGACGGACACTGTCGGCGGCAGAGTACTGGTAAGGGTCCCTGAAGCGTTAGTTGGGTGACAATGGGTCACATTCCGGATCACCGAGTGTTCGATCGGTGGCGTGCAGTGAGGCTCTGATGACGGTGGGCAGTCTTCGGGGCTCTCGCGCTCAGTGGGAAAGCTGGGCGAGGGCTGCGGAGGACTCGCTGCCGACCGGAGTGGGGAACCGGATGGTCGTCCCCTCGGTGTGGATGCTCACCAGGTACAACTTTTCGTACTGTTCATGCTGATCGATGTCGACTTTTTTGATCTTGGACATGGGCAGGATGGTCCGGCCCTTGGAGAGGGTGTTGTCCCCGGGGCGGGTGAACCAGCGGCGTCGGTGGATGATCTGGACCTCCCGTCCATCGGAAACCATGATCGATGGCTGGAGGGTCACCGGCCAGGCCAGGTTCAGCGTGCGGCGCAGGGAACTCCCCCGGAGGGTGACGATCCGGCGCGGGACGGCGCTGACCAGGCGCATATGCGGTTCGTTGAGGAGCACCATCTCGAAGGAGCGGGAGAGGTCGAGGTCCTTTTTCCCCAGCAGGGGCTGGTCGTGTTCCTGTTCGACGGCGTCCGCGGCGCTACCGGTCCGGGTCGGCAGGTAGAGGTTCCTCAGCAGCTGCACGAGGGTGCGCACAGGGGCACCCGCGGCTCCGTTGTAGGTGATCGTGAGGGTCTGGCCGTCGGAGGTGTGGACGAGAAGCCTCCCGTCCAGGAGCGCGATGGTGTTCTCCATCGCGACGATCTCCTCGAAGGGGACGCTCCTGGTGGTGTGGGTGGCGCCCGTCCGGACCATCACCGTCAGATGTTCCCGTCCGACGATGATGAGATTGTCGTACAGGTGCATGTGGGGCGTGGCGTCCCTGCGGGCGATGTCCCGGGGGACCTTCAGGACCAGGCGTTCGGTTGTCGGGTCCACGCCCGCATCCTGAAACAGCCTGGGCAGGTCCTCGACGGCGCGCACCTCGTCGATCCAGGGTCCGAAGGCGTTGTACTCGGCGATGGATTCCACAGGGTGACCATAGACCCACGTTCGGTAATGATTGCTGTCCCTCGCCGAGGAAATTCGAACTGTTCCTCGTGTTGCGGAACCAGTCGGACACTGTTGGTGCCCAGGGGGGCGCGTACGATAATGATCTTGGTGTACTTTGTCTGGCTCCGGGTCCTAAAAGACTGATTCGTTCCGAATCATCTGTTCGACAGGGAGCAACGTGACGAGCGCCGAGGAAGAAAACGTAATCGACGAGCGATCCGACCCACCTGTTCAGGACGGCAGGAGCACTCACACGGCGGTGGCCCGACCCTCCGACCGGGCACCGGACCCCAGGGACGAGAGCACCGGGGACCCCACCTCACGGGGGTTCGCAGAGAAGTTGCGGTTCTGGCGCTCCCCGGCGGGACAACCCGCCTGGGCCCGCCCCGCCCTGCTGGGGATCGCAGCTCTGGCAGCCGTCCTCTTCTCCTGGAACATCACCGACGAACAACTCTCCCCGTACTACTCGACGGCCGTCCGCAGCATGTCGGTCAGCTGGAAGGCCTTTCTCTTCGGGGCTGTGGACCCCGAGTCCACCCTCACGATCGACAAACTGGCCGGGGCCTTCGTCCCCCAAGCGCTCTCCGCACGCCTGTTCGGGTACCACCCGTGGGCGCTGGTCCTGCCGCAGGTCCTCGAGGGCCTTGTCACGGTGCTCGTCCTGTACCGGATCGGTCGGCGCTGGCTCGGACCCCAGACGGGGCTGGCGGCCGCCGGACTGTTCACCCTGACCCCCGTGGTCGCCTCGCTGTTCGGTCATCCCATGGAGGACGGCCTGCTCGTCCTGTGCCTGGTGCTGGCCGCGGACTCGTTCCAGAAGGCCCTGCTGCGCGACACCCTGCGCCCCCTGCTGTGGTGCGGGGTGTGGATCGGTCTCGGCTTCCAGGTCAAGATGATGCAGGCCTGGACCGTCCTGCCCGCCCTGGGCCTCACCTACCTGATCGTCGCTGCGGGGCCGGTGCGCCGTCGGATCGGGCGCCTGGCCGCTGCGGGGGCAGCTACCCTCACCGTCTCGCTGTCCTGGCTGCTGCTGTTCGTGCTGGTCCCTGCACAGCACCGCCCGTTCATCGACGGAACCACGAGCGACAACCCCTTCGTCATGGCCTTCGGGTACAACGGCGTCAACAGGCTGGGGATCACTCTCCCCGGCAGCGCGCCGTCGGTGTTCAACCCCTCGGACAACGGCGCTGACTTCAGCAGGAACGCGGCCGAGGCCCTGGGCGGCACCGCTGTGGACCAGACCTGGACCAAACTCGTGGCCTCCGGGTTCGGATCGCAGATCGGATGGCTGTACCCCCTGGCCCTGACCGGACTGGTGATCGGTCTGCTTCGCTACCGGCGGGCCGAACGCACGGACCCCGCCCGCGCAGGATTCGTCCTCTGGGGACTGTGGCTGCTGACCTTCCTGTCCGTGTTCAGCGCGATCGTCGTGCCCCACACCGCTTATCTGTCGTCCCTGGCCCCGCCGGTCGCACTCCTGTCGGCCGGAGGACTCGTCCTGGCGGTGCGAGCTGTACGAGAGCGCTCGGCCCTGCGATGGGCGCTGCCCCTCGTGGTCGTTCTCGAGGTGGCCTGGACCCTACGGTTGTCCTCCTGGCACTCCTCCTTCCTGCCCTGGCTCTCCTGGGGCGTGCTGGGCGCGGCCGTCCTGTCCACCCTGATCCTGGCGGTGCTCGAACTCCGCGCCGGCACGGCCTCTCCCGAGGACGGACAGGGCCCTCGAACGGGGCAGCCACCCGTGCGCAGGGGGCTCCTCCCCACGGCAACATCCCTGGGGATGGCTCTGGGGATCGGGGCCATAATCGCGACACCGGCGGCCTGGAGTCTCTCCGTCCTGGACCCCGAGCACCGCGGCAGCGCCTTCGACGCCTCGGCCGGTCCGATCCCACGCATGGTGGAACCGGGCTCCTTCGGAGCCACCGAGAAGGGGCCAGGACCTTTCGGGAACGTCCATGACCTCGAAGGTCTGGCAGAACCCACGCGCACCATCGCCCAGTACCTTTTGGAACGGCGAGAGGGGCGTCGCTACGTCGCGGCGATCGACAGCTGGTACGCGATCGGGCCCTACATCGCGGCGACCGGGAAACCGTTCCTCCCCCTGGGCGGCTTCAGCGGAAACCTGCCCTCCCCGACCCTGCCGGAGACCCGCCGGATGGTTCAGGACGGTGAGCTGAAGCACTTCCTGCTCACCGCCTTCAGCCTCCAGCCCGGAACCACCTTCGGCTACGGCGTCCCCGCCAAGGGCGAACTTCCGACCATTGCCACGTGGGTGCGTACGAACTGCAAGGACGTCACGGCCCAGGTCCTCAGCGCGCTCGCGCCCCCGCCCACGGACCAGAAAGCCGCGCCCCCGGCGGACGGCAAGGCCGCCGGGGGGGAAGGGGCCGCCGGTGGTGCCGGCGGCGGTGGCGCCGGAGGCGGTGGGGGAGGGCTGTTCCTCTTCGAATGCTCCTGAGAATCGCGACGGGACCGGCGCCGACCTGCGATAAGCAGGGCGGCGCCGGTCTCCGTTCCCTCGCTCGTCACTCCTGCGAAAATGGCCCCCGTCCCCACAACGCCGCTCACCAGCTGCTCGCCCCGACCAGGGCGATGCGCCGGTCCCCGGCGGAGGTCGGAGGAAAAACAGCCTGTCCTCCCTCGCCCGGAGCTTTTCCTCTCACCTCTCCGGGCCGTACCCGCCGCCGCCGGGGGTCCGGATCTCCAGCACATCCCCCGGACCGACCGACGCAGAACCTCGGCCGCCCAGATCCGTGACCGTGCCGTCCGCCCGCAGGATCCGGTTGCTGCCCAGAGCACCCGGAGAACCCCCGGCCATCGGGTACGGCGGCACCCGGCGGTGGCTCGACAGGACACTGACAGAAGCCGATTCGGTGAACCGGATCCGGCGGACCACGCCATTGCCTCCGGACCACCGTCCCCGCCCGCCGCTGCCCCGACGCACCGAGAACTCCTCCAGAACCACCGGGAAACGCGACTCCAGGATCTCCGGGTCGGTCAGACGGGAATTCGTCATGTGTGTCTGCACGGCGCTCGCGCCGTCGAACCCGTCGCCGGCCCCCGAACCACTGGCCACGGTTTCGTAGTACTGGAACCGGTCATTGCCGAAACAGACGTTGTTCATCGTCCCGGACCCCTCGGCCTGCACCCCCAACGCCCCGTACAAGGCACCCACGACCGCCTGCGACGTCTCGACGTTGCCGGCCACGACCGCCGCCGGAGACTCCGGGGACAGCATCGACCCCGGTGGGATCACCAGGCGCAGCGGCCGCAGACAGCCGTCGTTCAACGGGATGTCCTCGGACACCAACGTCCGGAACACGTACAGCACCGCAGCCCTCACCACGGCCGTCGGGGCGTTCAGGTTGTTGGGAACCTGCTCGGAGGTCCCCGTGAAGTCGATCGTCGCGCTCCGACCGACCGGCTCCACCGTCACCCGGACCGCGATGACCTGGCCGCAGTCCGTCTCGTACCGGTACTCGCCGTCCCCGAGCCGCGCGACGGTTCGACGGACCGCCTCCTCGGCGTTGTCCTGGACGTGCCGCATGTAGGCCTGGACGACAGCGACCCCGAAATGGTCGACCATCGCTCCGATCTCCTCCACCCCCTTGGCGTTCGCCGCGATCTGCGCGCGCAGGTCCGCGAGGTTCGTCCGAGGGTCCCTCGACGGGTGGGCGCCCCGGGACAACAGCTCCAGCGTCTCGGACTGCCTCAGCCGCCCCGACTCCATCAGCCTCCAATCGTCGAACAACACCCCCTCCTCGTGCACTGTGACACTGTCCGAGGGCATCGAACCCGGGGCGATCCCGCCGATCTCGGCGTGATGCCCGCGGGAAGCCACGAAGAACAACAGTTCCGGCCGGCCGTCCGAACCTCGCCCCTCCGATCCCCCCTCCCGAGCGAACACCGGAGTGATCACGGTGACGTCCGGCAGATGCGTGCCCCCGTGGAACGGGTCGTTGACGGCGAACACGTCCCCCGGGCGCAGATCCTGTGGATGCCGCCGAAGGATCTCCTGAACGCACGCCCCCATCGATCCCAGATGCACCGGGATGTGCGGCGCGTTCGCCACGAGACTGCCGTTCGGATCGAACAGTGCACACGAGAAGTCCCGGCGCTCGCGGATGTTCACCGACTGCGCCGTCGCCTCCAGCCGGGCCCCCATCTGTTCGGCGATCGACATGAACAGGTTGTTGAAGATCTCCAGGAGGACCGGGTCGACGGCGGTCGTCGCGCCGTCGGGATCCTGCCGGTCCCTCGCGCGAGTGAGCAGCAGATGGCCCTGCTCCGCGGCCTCGGCCCGCCACCCGTCGTCCACGACCGTCGTGGAGTCCGCCTCGACCACGATCGCTGGGCCCCCGACGACCTCCCCGGGGCACAAGTCCTCCCTGCGGTGCAGCGGGACCCGACGCCACCGGCCACCGTGGAACATCCGAACCGAGGACTTCCGAGCGTCCTCGTTCGGCACAGCAGACGCGGCTGTCCCCGGTACCGGGGACAGGGCAGGGGGACGTTCGGTCGAGCCGACGGCCTCGGCCTCGACCGCCTCGGCGATCAGCGGCCGGTCCAGGGCGAAGGAGTACAGCTGCCGATGGAGGACCTCGAACTCCTCGGTCATGGCCGCGACCCGGTCCAGGGCGACCCCCAGGACCGTGTCCGTGCCCTCGTAGCGCAGCCGCACCCGCCGCTTGACCTCGATCCGTTCGGCTGGCACCCCGTCGTCGAGCAACTCGGCCCGGGCCTGCCCGGCGGCCTCGTCGGCCACCTCCCGGATCCGGCCCACCGTCCCCTGCGACAGCCGGACCTGCACCGAACGGGTCCGCAGGGCAATGGTGTCGGCCAGCCCGATTCCCAGGGCGGACAGCACGCCCGCCAGCGGCGGCACGATGACGGTCCTCATCCCCAACGCGTCCGCGACGGCGCAGGCGTGCTGGCCCCCGGCGCCCCCGAACGTCGTCAGCGCGTACCCGGTGACGTCGTGCCCCTTCTGCACGGAGATCCGTTTCACGGCGTTGGCCATGTTCGCGACGGCCACCCGCAGGAAACCCTCGGCGACCTGTTCGGGGGACGCAGGCTCTGCAACCTGCTCACCGATCGTCCGCGCCAGGCCGTCGAACAATTCCTCGGTCCTGGAGAGGTCCAACGGGAGGTCGCCGTCCGGACCGAACACCGCCGGAAAGTGATCGGGCTGGATCCTGCCGAGCAGGAGATTCGCGTCCGTCACTGTCAACGGGCCCGCACCGCGGTAACAGGCCGGCCCCGGCACGGCCCCCGCCGAGGCCGGACCCACCTGGTAACGCCCTTGATCGAAACGCAGGATCGAACCGCCTCCTGCGGCCACCGTGTGAATTTCCAGCATAGGAGAACACAGCCGGACCCCGGCAATCTGCGTGTCGAACACCCGCTCGAACTCTCCGGCGTAGTGCGACACGTCCGTCGACGTGCCTCCCATGTCGAACCCGATCACCCTGGGACACCCCGACAGGCGGGACACCTCCGCGAGCCCGGCGATCCCACCGGCCGGCCCGGACAGGACGGCGTCCTTGCCCCGGAAACGACCAGCCCGCACGAGCCCACCATTGGACTGCATGAACATCAGCCGGACCCCGGGAAGACTCGGAGCGACATCCTGCACGTACCGGGCGATCACCCCGGACAAGTACGCGTCCACGACACACGTGTCCCCGCGAGGCACGAGGCGCATGAGGGAAGCCACATCGGCCGAGCACGAGACCTGTTCGAAACCCAGCCTCCTCGCCAACTCGCCCACGGCCCGCTCATGCTCGGGGAACAGATGACTGTGCAGGCAGACGACGGCCACGGCCCTGAACCCGTCCCGGCGCGCCCGTCGCAGTTGGGGTTCCAAGCCCCGCAGAGCCACCGCCCGCAGGACGACCCCCTCGGCCGTCACCCGCTCGTCGACCTCCAGAACCCGCCCGTACAAAGGCGCAGGCAGCCGGAGACGACGCTCGAACAGTTGCGGACGATTCTGATAGCCGATCCGCAACGCGTCCCCGAAGCCCCGCGTCACCACGAGGACCGTCGGATCCCCTTCACGCTCCAACAGAGCGTTCGTCGCGACGGTCGTCCCCATCCGCACACACTCGACCCGATCGGAACAGAAGGGCTCCCCCTCCTCCAACCCGAGAACGTCGCGGATCCCCGCCACCGCCGCATCCGGATACCGAGAAGGATTCTGCGAGAGAAGCTTGCGGGTCACCAACCGCCCGTCCGGAGCCCGAGCGACGACATCCGTGAAAGTGCCGCCCCTGTCGACCCAGAACTGCCACGTCGTCTGTGACATTCGACTGTCCCTTCCACGGACGGCGACCCGGCACCGTCGGCACCGGTGCCGGGGTGAACCCGTCGCCTTTCTACCGCATTCACCCCCTCGGCCAACCCGCCGCCGACCAGGGAATCCACCCGTGCACCAAGAGCTTTCCAGTTTTGCTCCACGCAACGGTCCTACGTTCCGTCACAGGACGGACGAACGCGATCCGCGTTCGGCACGCCGCCCGGCGCCGGAAGGCCGGGGACGTCCACCGAGATCCTGGGGGAGAACTGATGAACGGCCGACTCGTCGCGTTGAAAAAATGTGCACCACGAACGGGATCCCCCACGGCGCTGCCGATCGCCGCCCTCTCCCCGGGCCCCCTCACCAGGACCGGCGGCACGGACGACGAACATGTCCTAGCCCTCGCCGCGGTCTTCGAACAGTTGCCCCCGATCGTCGTCCACGAAGGAACCCTGCATGTGGTCGACGGCCTGCACCGGGTGGACGCGGCAAAGCTCAGGGGACACACGCACATCGAGGCCCTTCTCGTGGAAGGGAACCCCACGGAGATCTTCTTCCTGGCGGTCGAACTCAAGGCCCGCAACGGCAGGCCCCTGACCCGGAGGGACAGACGAACCACCGTGCACCGGATCCTCGAACTGCGCCCGATGTGGTCCGACCGGCGGATAGCACGGTTGGCGGGCGTGAGCCCGACAACCGTCGCGACCGCCCGCCGCAGCCCGACCACCCGGACCCTGCAATCGGACATCCGTCTCGGCCTGGATGGGCGCAGACGGCCGATGGACGTCGCACAACGACGTCTCCAGGCCGAACAACTGTTCACCGAACGTCCTCAGTCCACGCTCCGACATGTCGCAGCGGCGGTCGGGATCTCCCTGGCCACCGCGCACGACGTCCGTCGCAGAATGAACGCGGACGCATCCCCCGGCGAACGTAACCACCACAGGACACGAACGCAGGACCGACACGGCGTCCGACCTCCGCGGCAATGGACCCTTCCCGGACAGCAGAAGATCCACCCTGGACGGGAGAAAGAAAACAACGAACCCCGTTCCGGACACATCAGCGGACAGAACAGAACGATCGACCGCACCCTCAGCAGAACCGAGCGCCCCGCGAACCATCCCGCCGGACACGGCCCAGACCCCGGGAACCCCGACCCGACCACCGTCCTGCAGAGCCTGCTGTCCGACCCCTCCCTCCGATCGACCCTGGTCGGCCGCTCGCTCCTACGTCTCCTGACAGCCCAATGCCTGGACGCCGGCCGGATCGAGGGACTGCTGCGAGGAATCCCACCGCACCGCCGCTCCACGGTCTCGGCCCTGGCCCGCCACTGCGGCCGCTCCTGGCTGTACTTCGCGGACCGCATCGAACAGGAACCAGGACCCCAAGCCGGGTGACCCGATACCGCAAACCTGGGCGTCGGAGTCCTGCCGGCTCTCCCCCGACCCGGCTTCCCCCCCTGAGCCGGCTTCCTGACCCGGCTGAAACGGCTGTACCCACTCGGCGTATCAGTCCAACAGGCCGAAACGTCGTTACCAGTGAGAGCAGACCACCGGGACACCGAGGAGACGACATGCAGGACCGGGCGGGCAGAACCGGCCGACACATCGTCGTCGGAGTGGACGGATCACTGCACTCCGAGGCAGCCCTGCGCTGGGCCCTGAACCAAGCCCGGCTGACAGACGCCCACATCGAGGCCCTCTGCGCCTGGCAGTACCCCATGGCCTTCGGCTTCACACACGCCTACATCCCCGACCAGGGCGGAATCCTGTCGGAACTCTCCCAGGAGACCCTCGACAAGACGATCGCCGCCGCGACGGACGACGAGGAGCCACCGGCCGACCTCGTGCGCGTCGTCGTGCAGGGAAACGCCGCCGAGATGCTCCTGCAAGCTGCCCAGGACGCAGACCTGCTCGTCCTGGGCAGCCACGGCCACGGAACCCTCGCAGGAATGCTGCTCGGATCGGTCACCCAACACTGCGTGCACCACGCCCGGTGCCCCGTCGTGGTGATCCCCGCCGTCCACCGACCCACTGAGTAAGAGCGACCGGCGAAGACGGGGCTTCGTCCAGGGAACCGCGGTCCTCCGGGGCACCCGGCGGAGGACACGCAAACAGGTCGGGGAGACGTTCGAATCAGCCCCGCACGATCTGCGCTCGCAGCGGAAGGTCTGCGGTCGATCCTCCTGCCAGGATCCGGATCGTTCCCCGCTCGTCGGTCCAGCCGCCGGCCACCTCGTCCCAGCGCTGCAGAAGCCTCGCGGGGACTCGGACCGTCACGGTCCTCTCCTGCCCGGGAGTCGCCTGCACCGGTTCGAAACCGATCAGCCGCAGGGACGGGTGATGGACGGGGGAATCGGGGAAACACGCATACACCTGGACGACCTCCCTGCCGGCCCTGGGCCCGGTGTTGGCAACCCGGACGGTCACCTCCACCCCACCCGTGTCGCGGCACTCGACGTTCTCGGACGGCTCCACCCGGACGTCGCGGTACTCCCAGGTCGTGTACCCCAGGCCGTGTCCGAAACAGAAGGCGTGGACGCGCCGCTCGTCCCGGTAGCCCACCCGCAGCCCCTCGGAGTACTCGAGGACACCGTCGACCGGCAGGGTCGTGGGGAGGTTCGTCTCGTCGGCGGGCCAACTGACCGGCAGACGGCCGCCGGGCTCCGTCGTCCCCAGGAGGATGTCGGCCAGGGCATTGCCCCCCTCCTGTCCGGGGAACCAGGCCATCAGCACGGCGGGCACCTGCTCGGACCAGGGCATCAACACGGGGGCCCCGGCGTTCACCACCACGACGGTGCAGGGGTTCGCCTGCGCGACCGCCCGGACGAGGTCGTCCTGCCTGCCGGGCAGGGCGAGGGTCCGCCTGTCGTACCCCTCGCTCTCGACCTCGTCGTTCGTGCCGACGACGACCACGGCCACATCGCTGTCGGCAGCGAGCTCGGCGGCCCTGGCGATTTCCTCGTCATCCGTTCCGAACGGTTTCTCGATGTTGATCTGCAACATCGTGTCCAGGTAGCCCACAGCGGGATGCTCCGACGCCGACCGTACCCGGTGCAGTACCACCAGCGGCACCTCTTGATGGGCCTCCACCCGGATCCGGGTGGTCCGCTGGGGCGGGCGACTGAGGATGTCCACCACGTCGAGTTCCGCATCGAGTTCCATCAGGCCGTCGATCGCTGTCGTGCCCTGAACCAGCAGGGTGAAGTGGCCGACCCCGGAGACGCCCACCGTGTACTCTCCGGCCTCCTGCGCGTACATCACCGTGTCCACCCTCACGGTGTGCACCTCGGTCGAGGGGAACTCGGCCATCCGGTCCGCCCATCGCAGCGACGCCGATCGCCGCACCTCCTGTGCCAGGACCTGGCCCACCTCGTTCAGGAAACTCACTTCCAGCCCAGGGGCGGAGCCGTCGGGCAACCACAGCAGCCGGGGATCGGCGACCTGTACCCGGGCACGGGCCCGGACCCCCTCGGCCACGACGATCTCGGTGCGTTCCCCGAGGGTCGCTCGCAGCCCCTCGGGCAGATTCACCTCGTACGGCGGGAAGACGGTCGCCGACCCCCCTCCGAGGGTCCGCAGTCGAACGGTGTTCGGGCCGATCACAGCGACCTTGCGCAGGTCGCCACCGGCCAGCGGCAGCAGGGGGCCCGCACCGGTGTCGGCAGGGGTACGCGTGTCGATCGGAACGCCACGGACCGCTGCGCCGTTCTGGGGCACGGTCACGGACTCGTTGCGCAGCAGGACTATTCCGCTCGCGGCGCTCCGCCTCAGCTCGGCGGAGATCTCGTGCTCGGACCAGGCGGCGGCCGGCGGCGTCGCAGGTCGGATCCCCCTGAGGGCACCGACGCGGGCTGCCAGCAGAAGCAGCCGTGCGACCTTGTCATCGACGGCCTGCGGATCGACCTCGCCCCGGTGGAGCGCCAGGAGCAGCGCCCGGCACCAGGGGCTCTCGGGCCCGGGCATGGCCAGGTCGAGGGCTGCCCGCGCGCTGGGGACCGTGCTGCGGGTGGCGACCCAGTCCGAGACGACCACCCCGTCGAAGCCCCACTCGTCCTTGAGGACCTCCCTCAGCAGGGGGGACTCGGTCATGGTGACGCCATCGACCCTGTTGTACGAGGCCATCACCGCCCAGGCTCCCCCTTCCCCGACGATCGATTCGAACGGTGCCAGGTACAACTCCCTCAAGGGGCGTTCGTCGATCCGGGCGTCGTAGTCCAAGCGCTGGGTCTCGGAGTCGTTGGCCACGAAGTGTTTGACGGTGGCGCCGACGCCCTCGCTCTGCAGACCCCGCACCCAGGACACCCCGATCGCTGCGGTGAGCAGGGGGTCCTCGCTGAAGCACTCGAAGTGTCTGCCGCCGTAGGGGGTCCGGTGCAGGTTGACCGTCGGTGCCAGGAGCACGTCGACGCCCTTTCTCCGGCACTCGAACGCCAACAGCCGGCCCAGCCGGAAAACTTGGTCACGATCCCAGGAGGCCGCGACCGCCGTGGGGGAGGGGACCGTGGCCGAAGGGCAGCGTTCGTCCCAGGTCGTGCCGCGCACCCCGGCCGGACCGTCGCTGACCACGATCGAACGCAACCCGATATCGGGTTCGGCGTGCAGGGCCCAGGCGTCCTGCCCGGTGAGCAGACGGACCTTCTGCGCCGGGGTGAGGAACGACAACCGGCGGCGCAGTTCATCGGGGAGGTCCGGGGCGCCGTCTGCGGTGGACTGGGCGGGGTCGGTGCAGGGGCTCTCGGCCCTCGGGGGGTCGGAGAGAGGATTCGTCGTTGCCATGGACTACCTCGCAGGACCGTCGGCGGTTGTCTCGAACGGGAAGACGCTCGGGAAGTGGTCGAACGGACAGGGAATCAACCCGCTGGGCGGGGCCGGGCACTGTGCCCGACCAGGACACTGTGTCACCGTCCGAGCGACCGGTAAGTACCGTTATTGAGATGTTATCTCACTGCGAATACAGTGGTTGGAGTGTCAGCTGCTGCAACGGCGGGACCCCTCGCCGAACCCCCCGCCGCACGGCGGAGAGCCGAGAAGAACCGGACCCGTGAACGGATCCTGGACGCGGCCGTCGTCGCCTTCGCCGAACAGGGGTACGAAGGAACCTCGCTCGCCACGGTCGCGCAGTCCGTGGGGCTGTCGCAACCCGGCGTGCTTCACCACTTCCGGAGCAAACGGGGGCTGCTCATGGCGGTCCTGGAGCGCCGGGACCAGATCGACCGGATCCGTTTCGGAATGGACAGCGTTGATGGACGGGACGTCCTGGACCACTTGGCGGATCTCATGACCCACAACGCCACCGTCCCGGGCATGGTCCAGAGCTTCAGCGTGCTGACAGGAGAATCAGCAGCCGAGAATCACACGGCCCACGACCACTTCACCCGGCGCTACGCAGGGCTCCGCTCCCATTTCGCGAAGATGCTGACCGGAGCGCAGGAACGCGGAGAGATCCGCCCGGAGGCCGACTGCGCCGCCGCGGCCACGGAGATCATCGCCATGATGGACGGTCTGCAACTGCAATGGCTGCACGCTCCCCAGGAAGTCGACATGGTCACGGTCTTCCGCAGCTTCCTCGACCGTCTGCGCGCCGATCCGAACGAGACCTGAGCCACCCTCCCGTACGGGCGTGGGGAACAGGTGCCGGGTCCGCCGGTCGGCTCCGACGCTCAGACGTGGGTCGCGATGTATTCCTTGACGGCGTCCACGTCGCGGGGCATGCGCACGACCCTCATCGGAAGGTCCTCCAGGCCCCGCAGGGCTGGGGGCGTCTCGGGGGCCCTGCCGATGGCCTCGACGATCGATTCGGGGAACTTCGCGGGCTGCGCGGTCTCCAGGACGACGGTGGGGACGTCCGGGTCGAGGTGGCGGCGCGCGACGGTGAGCCCGTCGGCCGTGTGGGGGTCGACGACGACCCCGGACCGTTCGAAGGTCTCGCGGATGGCGGTCATCCGGTCGGCGTGCGTGCTGCGGCCGGAGACGAATCCCCGGCGGGCTGCACCGGCGTGTTCGGCGGAGGACAGGGTGAACTCGCCCCGGGTGGCCAGTTCGTCCCGGAACAGGCTGCGGGTGCGGTCGGCGTTGCGTCCCACGAGGTCGAAGACGAAGCGTTCGAGGTTGCTGGCTTTACTGATGTCCATCGAGGGGCTGGACGTCGCGTGGGTCTCCGCCCCGCCGCGGACCCGGTAGACCCCGGTGCGGAAGAACTCGTCGAGCACGTCGTTCTCGTTGGTGGCGAGGATCAGACGTTTGATCGGAACACCCATGCTCCGGGCGACGTGGCCGGCGCAGATGTTGCCGAAATTGCCGGTCGGGACGGCGAAGTCGACCGGCGCGTCGTTCGCTGCG
>JAUPKJ010000227.1 GCA_030837505.1 Actinomycetota bacterium | reverse complement strand
GACCAGCTCTCACCCGCGATGCGGCGCCGGATTCTCGACGCGGCCGACGAACTCGGGTACGTGGGACCGGACCCCACCGCGAGGGCCCTGGCCCGGGGGAGCACCGGGGCGGTCGGCGTCCTGCTCACCGAGTCCCTGCGGAACGCCTTCACCGACGAGATCGCCACGGGATTCCTGCGGGCGGTGGCCGAGGAGTTCGAACCGACCGGCCTCGCCCTGACCCTGCTGACGACCGCCACCGGCCCGGTCGTCCCAGCACGGGACGTCGCCCTCGACGGTGCGATCGTCTATTCCTGTGTCTCGGACTCCGAGCCCCTGCGCTGGCTGCGCCGACGCCGGATTCCCCAGGTGCACGTCGATCTGCCCTGCGTCGAGGGAATCCCCAACGTCACGATCGAGGACAGGGCCGGGGCCCGGGCGGCGGCCCGGCACCTCGTGGAGCTCGGGCACCGCCGGATCGCCCTGATCCTGCCCGGCACCGACGCCGAACAGGGAATCCTGACCGAACCGCCCCAGGACCTCCACTACCACGTGGCCCGTGAGCGCCTCCACGGGTGGATGGACGTTCTGGGCCCGGCGGGCGTGCGGCCCGTGGTCCTGGTCCAGCCCAAGAGCATCCCCCTGCAGGAGACCACCCACGTGCAACAGCTGTTGGAAACGACGCCAAGACCCACCGCCGTCCTGTGCTATTCGGATCTGATCGCCGTGGCCGTCCTGGACGCCGCGGCCGAGGTCGGCCTGGACGTCCCCGGGGACCTCTCCGTCGTCGGGTTCGACGACGCGCCCCTGGCCCGCCGGGTCCGTCCGGGACTGACGACGATCCGGCAGGACGTCGAGGCCAAGGGACGTGCGGCTGCCAGGATCCTCATCGGGCTCCTGTCCCACCCCGCCCCACCGTCGTATCCCGCCCCGCCGTCGTACTCCGCCCCGTCCCACCCCGCCCCGCTGTCCGTGGCCGACCGGATCGTCCTGCCCGTCGACCTGGTGATCCGTGGTTCCACGGCCCCACCCCCACAGGAGTGAACCGTGTTCCCAACACCGGACGGGCCCCGGGCCCACACCGTGATCACCAGTCCGCTGGGTCCCCTCACGCTCGTCGCCACCGGGGCGGGGCTGGTCGGGGTCTACTGGGACACCCCGAAGCATCGACCTCCCGCCGAAGCCCTGGGAGAGGCCGTCGTCCTGCCGGGTGACGGCTCGCCCGAAACGGACGGCCGTGACCTCCACCGGGAAGGGGCCGGACCGGCCACGGGGATCCTGCGGACCGCGCAGGCCCAGCTGCACGAGTACTTCACAGGGGGCCGGACCTCCTTCGCTCTGCCGCTGGACCCGCCGGACCCGTTGGGGACCTCGGATCCCCCGGGGTCGGCCGGAGCCCCGCCCCCGGACGGCCCGCCGTCCCCGAGCTGGCGCAGCAGGGTCCGCTCAGCCCTGCTCGACGTGCCGTACGGGACCACGACGACCTACGGCCGGATCGCCGAACAACTGGGGGCGCCCCGAGCAGCCCGGGCCGTGGGCACGGCCTGTGGGCGCAACCCGCTGTGCGTGGTCGTCCCCTGCCATCGTGTCGTGGGCGCAAACGGCGCCCTCACCGGCTATGTCGGCGGCCTCGACCGCAAAAAACACCTGCTGGACCTGGAACGCCGGATCCGCGAACCCGGCGCCTGACCCGGAACTGCCGTTCGGGGCCTTCGTGCGGGAACGCTGCTCGGGAACGCTGCTCGGAACTGCTGTTCTGGGCCGCGGGTGGGAACCGGATCGTTCCCGCCCGCGGCACCCGTCAGGACCGGCTCTTGCGGTACTGGTCGAGCAGGGGGGCGACGTCCAGCTCGTCCAGGGACAGGGCCCGGTCCTTCCAGGGGACCACCTGCACGTCGGTCAGGGCGGACTCCCACTGCCGGCCCAGCGTGTGGAGCCGTCCCGAGATTTCGGCCTCCTGCCCCTTGCCGCGGATCCAGCGCTCGGCGAGGGACTTGGTGATCTTGGGCTCGACGATCCGTCGGCCGAGGAGCTCGGCCTCCTCGGTGAGGACCAGCAGGTAATGGGTGTACGTGACCTCCGGCACGGTCCGCAGCACCACGTAATCGGTCTTGCCCTCGCCCAACACGGTCCTCAGGGCGAGGCTCTCGTCCACGTAGACCATCTGATGGTCGCCGGCCAGCAGCTCCTGGACGAGCCGGGAATCGTCGGGGGCCGCCTTGCGGGTGAGCGGGCCCGAGGGGTTCTCGCCCGTCGCGGAGGTCCCCGGACGCCAGAGCGACTGGGAGGTGGGGAAGCCGGAGTCCTCGGAGTGGTCCTTGTCGTCCCTGGCCTCGTCGAGGGCCGCCAGGAGGGCCTGACCCGAGGTCGTCGTGAGGGGATCCGCATTGTCCAGGGCGATCGCATGATTGCTCGCGGTGGTCAGGTAGCGGTCGTGCTCCCCCCACTGGTCGGTGCAGACCTGCAGGTACCTGTTCAGATCGAACCGGGCCCCCTCGGACACGCCGGTCGGTCGAACGAGGACCCCGGCGTTCGACAGTGAGCCGAGCATCTCCCAATGGACCATGACGACGAACGACCCCGTGCACAGTGCCTGACGGGCCACGAGCGGGCGGCCGAGGACCGAAAGCACGCGTTCCGCCATCGCGTCGGCCACCACGCCGTTGGGGCAGGTGACGAAGTCCAGCCGCCGGATCGCGGCGTCGTCCAGGCCCAGACACTCCGAACCGGACAAGGGGGTGAAGGTGGTCTCGAAGGTGACGTCCGAGCCTCCCCACCAGTGCTGGGCCTGGTCCTTGTCGGTCAGGAAGGGGTCCTTCCAACCCGCACCGCGCAGGGGACGATCGCCCCCGGAAGCCGTGCGCCACCACATCAGGCCACCGCCGACGAGGGCCGCGGCCGCCACGGCCGTGGTCCCGGCCCACAGGGCGGTGCGCCGACTCACCGGAAGCCCGGGCGTCGCCCCGGCGGACGCCGACTCCGGCGGGGTCGAGGGCGGGGCCGACGGGGTGGGGGACGGCGGGGCCGTCGGTGGGGCGGCGGCGCCCGTCGGTGGCCGGAACCGGTCGGGTACGACGGTCCGTTCGGTGGGCCCGGTCCGTTCGGTGGGCCCGGTCCGGGGCTGGGCGGGCCATCGAGCCCCAGGGGCGGTCTCCGTGCCCGGTGGCGAGGCGGGCACAGCCGGAATGGTGGCAGTCTCGGCCTCGGAAGAGGCCGGTGGCTGCGGGCCGCCGGGGGGACGCCGCGTGTCGGGCAGGCCGGTGGGCGGGCGGGCCGGTGCCTTGCCGGGGGAGGCCGGGCCGATCGGGATGGCGACGGTCTGCGCCTCGGAGGCGTCGGTGTCTGGGGAAGATCCCGGATCCCGATCGGAGGGGACGGCCGGGATGGTGGCAGTCTCCGCCTCGGAGGCGTCGGTGGGCGGGCGGGCCGGTGCCTTGCCGGCGGAGGCCGGGCCGATCGGGATGGCGACGGTCTGCGCCTCGGAAGAGCTGTCGATCTCCCCTGCGGTGCTCGTGACCCCTGCGGACGCAACAGACGCCGTAGGGGCGACCTCGGCGGGAGCTTCGGCCTCTGGTTCTTCGTCGGGCCGGGGCTCCTCGATGACCTCGGGTTCTTCGTCGGCCTCTGGTTCTTCGTCGGGCCGGGGTTCTTCGTCGGGCTCGGGAAAGAACTCGGGGGAAGACGAGAGGTCGGGGCCGGGTTCCAGCACGGGCAGGGAGATCGGAACGGTCGGGGGTGCCGGAGGCTTTTCAAACAGGGAGAAGTCCTGCTGCGCCGCAGACTCCTCGGCAGCCGCAGACTCCTCGGTACCCGTTCCGAGGAGTTCCTCCCGGTCCTCGGACCGGCTGGTTCCCGGGGCGTCTTCCTCGCCGTCGGCTGTTTCGGCGATGTCCGACTCGCGTGACGTGTCTTCGTCCGCCGCAACCTCTTCGGCCGCCGCAGACTCCTCGTCCGAGGTCTGCTCGGGCTGGGTCGTGTCCTCGGCCCGGGGCTGTTCGCCGGGAGTCTCGTCGGGGGAAACCTGTTCCTCGGACTCCGGCGAGGACACGAGCTCCGCCTCGTCGGAGGCTGCGGGCTGCGCCTCGGCAGCGTCCTGTCCCGTCGCCGCCTGCTCGATGCCGTCCGGTTCGTCGGCGTCGTCCGGTTCATCGATGTCGTCCGGTTCGTCGGCGCCTGAGTCGGTGGGACAGGGCCGGGCCTCTTCCGGCTGGGCACCATCGAAGGCCATGGGCTCGTGCTCGGTGGGAGCTGCCTCGGAGCCCTGTGCCTCAGGGTCCTGTTGCTCAGGGGCCTGTGCCTCGGAGCCCTCCGGCGCGTCCTGGTCCGTTTCGGTTTCTTCGTCGTCCCCGGTCGGGCTCTCCTCCTCCGAGGGGCCCGTGTCCTTGGTTCTGCCCGCGGCAGGGCGCCCTGCCACAGACCGTGTCGTGTCCTGGGGGCTCACCGACTCCGTTGCCTCGTCTGTCGGTTCTCCTGTGTCCACCGTCGTGTCCTTCGAGATCGTCGTGTCCACCGGACGTGTAGTTCTCGGCAGCAGGGAGCACAGCCTGGACCCCTGTCGGGGCTCGGTGTTCGACCATGCTCAGGTCGTTCGTGTCCCAGGAACCTTACGGACCTGTCCGAGTCTCTCCGACAGCGAGTCGGATCTGGTCACGCAAAGAAAATCCTGCGGGCCACAGGGTAATCGTTTGGGCTCGAATCGGCGTTGAGACACAGACATCGGCGCTCGCAATGGTCTCGAAATCCGATGTCGGGTCCCCCTGGCTCGTCCGGGAGGGCGAGGGGACGCGGGAGCCCCGGGGCCCGGGTCGGCGTCCGGGGGGACGACAGTGGGTAGGCTTCCGAACGACCTCGTGAACACCAGGACCGATGTCGGAACCGATCGGCCGGAAGACAATTGTGGATCAAGGCGTCCGGCCGACTGTTCCGCCCGAAGGGGGAGACCAGATGGAGTACGTGGATGGCGTCGCAGCAGCGGGGTGCTACGCGGCTGTGGGGTTCGTTCTGCTGGGCCTGGGATTCCTTCTCGTCGATCTGCTGACCCCCGGCCGGCTGGGGAAGCAGATCTGGGAGGAGAAGAACGTCAACGCCTCGATCGTCCTGTCCTCCGGGCTGCTGGGCACCGGGATCGTCATCACGACCGCTGTCCTGACCAGCGAAGGGAATCTGGCCGATGGCCTGGTGTCCACCGCGGTCTACGGTCTGATCGGGTTGGCGCTCATGGGGATCTCCTTCCTCCTGATGGACCTGGCGACCCCCGGGAAACTCGGGGAGACCCTCACCGAGCCCACCGTGCACCCGGCAGCTTTCGTCACCGGAACCGTCCACGTGGTCATCGGAATGATCATGGCGGCCTGTATCTCCTGACCCGGCTCACTCCTCCTGCGGGGGCTCCTGGGGAATGGCCTGCAGGTCGAAGGGCGTCCGCTGGTAGACGCAGTGGTTCAACCAGTTCGCATAGAGCAGGAAGGCGTGCGAGCGCCAGGTCATCATCGGTGGCCGGGTGGGGTCGTCGTCCGGGAAGTAGTTGCGGGGCAGAGCGGTGTCCAGGCCCCGGCCGACGTCGCGCACGTACTCGTTCCTCAAGGTGTGCCTGTCGTACTCCGGATGCCCGGTGACGAAGAGCTGGCGGCCGTCGTTGCTGGCCGCGAGGTACACCCCGGCCTCGTCGGATTCCGCGAGGAGGGTCAGCCCCCTGGTCGCGAGGATGTCGTCGGCCCGGACCTCGGTGTACCGCGAATGGGGGGCGGGGAAGACCTCGTCGAAACCGCTGAGAATTCGTGAGTGCGGATCCAGGACGCGGTGCTGGAAGACCCCGAACATCTTCTCCGGAAGCGCGTGTTTCTTGACCCCGAAATGCCGGTACAGGCCGGCCTGGGCCCCCCAGCACACGTGGAGGGTGGAGAAGACGTGGTCCGCGCTCCAGTCCATGACCTCGCAGAGTTCCGGCCAGTAGTCGACGTCCTCGAAGGGGAACAGCTCGACCGGGGCTCCCGTGACGACGAGGCCGTCGAACTTGTCGCCCCTCACCTGGTCGAAGGTGGCGTAGAAGGCCGCCAGGTGCTCGGGCGCGGTGTTCCTCGACTCGTGGGAACCCATCCTGAGCAGGGTGATCTCGAGCTGGAGCGGGTTGTTGCCCAGCAGGCGCAGGAGCTGGGTCTCGGTGTCCACCTTGGTCGGCATCAGGTTGACGATGGCGATCCTCAGGGGACGGACGTCCTGGTGACCGGCCCTGGTGTCCGACATCACGAACACGTTCTCGGACTCGAGGGTCCTGCGGGCGGGCAGGGCCCGGGGGATGGTGACGGGCACGGCGACTCCTGGGGCGGGTTTCTGAGCACGACACTACTGCCGACCCCGCAGGCCCTCGACCCGGCGTCGACCGGGTCACTCCGGCGGACCCGCGGCAGGGGCGGCCCGCGGACCGGTGGCGCCTGGGCCTCGTTCTCGGGGCCCGTCAGGAGGAACCCGGGTCGGCGACTCTTCTCCCGCCGTTCTCGATCTGTTCGGGGTCCCTCGGATTCATGACAGGAAGAATCCCCCACGGAAACGGTGCGGGAAGTGTCATGGTGGAACCGCTTTCTGAACGGCGGTGGGGGGGAAAGGCCGTGCACGACGACCGTTCGCAGGGAAACGGCCTGCACGGCCCGTCCGGAACAGCGATGGGCGATGAACAGGCAAATATGTCGATCCGATGGAGGGTCTCATGTTCTTCTCCAGGTTCTCCTCCCGCGGCCCACGCGACTTCTGTGGGGTTCGTGGGGTCGACGGGACCGGCCGAGCCCGTGGACGACGGGGGCGGGGGGCTCTCGTCCCCCCGGCCGTCCTGGCCTGCACGGTGGGGACTGTGCTGCTGGTCGCGCCCACGGCAGACGCGGACGTCGTCGGGTGCGGGGACCGGATCAACGCAGACCTCGTGCTGCAGACGAATCTGGTCTGCGACGGCCCCGGGCTGATCGTCGCCGCGGACGGGTTGACGATCGACCTGGGCGGTCACACCATCACCGGCAACGGCACAGGGATCGGCGTGGGCCTTGCGGACATCGCGCAGACCCTGACCGTCGTCAACGGCACCATCCAGAGGTTCGACACGGCGTTGCGACCGAACCTCTGGCACAGCACCGGCTTGGAGGTGCGGGGTCTGACCCTCCAGGACAGCACCGTGGGGATCGACGCCGACGGGTCGTGGGGCGGAGTGAAGATCGTGGACTCCGTCCTGCGTCGCAACACCAGGACCGCTGTGATGGGGGCCGGGAACCACGTCAGGGTGGAGAACTCACGCCTGGAGGACAACAACGCCGGGATCGTGACCTACACCAACGCCGGGACCAGTGCTGTCTCGTCCGTGTTCGTCCGCAACACCGTCGCCCTCAGGACGGGCAACGGCGGCGTGGACGCCATCGGGAACAGGTTCCTGGACAACACGACCGGGATCAGCGCCTCCCTGTCCGGTCTCGGCCTGAGGGGGAACACCTTCGTCGGCGGCGGGATCGCGGTCCACGGGACCCTCAACATCTTCGGCATCGAAGCCAGGGACAACACCTTCGCGCGGGCGCAGACCGGCCTGCTGCTGGAGGACGTCCAACTCTCGACGGGCAGGATCGAGATCGCGAACAACACGTTCCTGGCCAACCGGCAGAACGGCCTGCGGATCCGGATGGGTGGTGTCGGGACCGGGGTGAGGATCACGGGGAACACCTTCAGGTACAACGGCTTCGCCCCCGGCGACCCGGACGATTCCGGGCAGGTCTTCGATTCCGGAGCCCTGGCGACCGTGGGCACCTTCACGGACAACCTGGCCGTGGGCAACGCCGGCCACGGGATCGAGGGGCACGACGCCGTCGTCGACGGCGGGGGGAACCGTGCCAGGGCCAACGGCCGGACCCCCCAATGTCTGGGGGTCGTCTGCACCGGGTGAGTCCTCCGGCCGCCGGACCGGTCACGTGGCCGCGAACGGTCACACGGCCTTCGGCTGAGCGGGGTTTCCCCCCTACCGGAGGGGGAAACCCCCGCGCTCGTCACCGGTCGTCCCGGGCCGTGGGCGTCCGTCCGGTCGGTGAACCGGTCGGCTCCGCCCCGGTTCCGGTGCCCTCCCCGGCCGTGCCCTCCGCGGATTCGTCCTCGCCCTCGGCCTGCGGCGAACCCGTCTGCTCCGCGTCCGTCAGTGCGACCGTGCCGCCGATGCTGAAGGACCGGGAGGAACTACGGTCCAGGATCGCGAGAGTCAGCAGTTCCGAACCCTTCGAGCGGGTGAACATGGCCCCGGTCGTTCCCGCGGGCAGGGCGCCGGGGACTTCGGAGAACCCCAGCTTCGTGAGGTGGATCCGGTAGAAGCTCAGCAGAGCCGAGACCCGGTCCGGGCTCTCACCGGTCAGGGAGATGGTCGTCCCCGCTCCCGCCTGCGGGTCCACCGCCGAACTGGTGATCGTGGATTCGGGAGGTCTGGGCACCAGGTCCGTGGGGAACCCCTCCGCCAGGGTCTCCACCTCCACGTGCAGGCCCACCGGGGTCGTCGGCGTCAGGGACGGCGGTTCTCCGGCCTCCGGGCCCGCGAACCGGGAACCCGCGAAGGCCACGGCGGCCAGACCCACCAGGACCACCGCTGCCAGGGCCACGGTCGGCACCCTCTTCGAGATCCCGGCCGAGCGCCGGGGCGCGGCCCGGCGCGAGCGCGCCCGACGGCTCTGCGGACCCGTCGGGGACGTACCGTTCACGATCTTCCCTCCTCGGGGGAAACCTTCCGGAGCCGACCCACCGCGCCCCGACGCCGAACACGCGACGCCGTGGCAGCAGCCGTCGGGCTCCGGGCACGGACCGTCCGGAGAGTACCGGTATCGTCCGACCCTTCCACGAGAGCCTCCCGTTTCGGGCCCGGGAACAGGACAGGACCGTCAACCATCCCAGGAGCACGATGGACAGGGGATGGGCCAGACCGTCCGGCAGACAGCGCCCGCCGGTGCGCCGTACGCAGAGACAACGCCCCGTGACCCCCGCCAGGTAGCCGACCAGGCCCACCAGCGCCGGCCCGGCCCCGAGCACGGGAGCGCCGAGGGCCGACACCACCGGCACCACGTAGAGCACGGCGAGCGCTGCCAGGAGGGCCGCGGCGGGGACCCGGCCCCCGAAGGCCGCCCACAAGGACTTGGACCACCCGTCCCGCACCGAGGGCCAGTCCCGGTACATCCGGCAGGAGGCCAGGGTCGTGCCGTCGGCCGGACCACCGCATCCCCCGGAGCGTTTCACGGCCCGCAGCAGCTCGACGTCCTCCAGGACCTTGTCCCGGACGGCGCGGTGGCCGCCCGCCCGCCGGTAGGCCCGTGCCTCCACGGCGATCAGCTGGCCGCAGGCCGCCGACAGGGAGGTCCTGGGGGATCTCTCCGCGATCCTCAGGGGCAGGGTCGTCAGCCAGGACCACTGTTGCAGGGGCTGCACGAGTCTCTCGGCCGGTGAGAGCGCGATCTGTCGGGGATAGGGGGAGACGAGATCGGTCCCGCCCGAACGCAGCAGGTCCACGGTCGCCGCCAGGGCCTGCGGGGCCAGGCGGACGTCGGCGTCCACGAAGACCAGCACGGAGCCGCCGGCCGCGGCCGCCAGCCTGTGGCAGGCGTGGGGTTTGCCCAGCCAGCCGGAGGGGGGCCGGACCCCTGCCAGCAGGCGGACCCTGCGGTCGCTCTCCGCGGCCGTGCGCACGACGTCGGCGGTGCCGTCGACGGAACCGTCGTCGAACACGAGGATCTCCAGATCCGGCACCCGGATCTGCCCCCGCAGATCGGCCAGGCAACTCCCGATGGTCCCTTCCTCGTCGCGCGCGGGGATCAGGACGCTCACCCGCTCGTCGACCTGCGGGGGATCAGCGGCCGGGGACCGCAGCAGCCGCCGGTTGAACAGGGTGTGGGCGGTGAGCGCCGTAGCCCCGAGGGTCCCGACCCAGGTCAGCTGGTACCACAGGGCCCAGAGGCTCACAGCGGACCCGTCCCGGTGCCGACCGGCCCCCCCGGGGCACCACCTCGGACACCACGGTCCCGGGGCTCCGGGGACGGTGCTTCCCGGTCCGGTGTCTGCCCACCCGGCGGGGCGGGGGCGTCCTCCCCGGCCAGGGAACGCAGGTAGGGCAGGACGGTCGCCCCCAGGGCCAGAGCACCGTACCCGGCCAGTGCCGGCTCGCCGAAGAACACGAGGTTCGCCAGGACGGAACCCGCCCAGGTCCAGGTGAGCAGGAGCGCGGGCACGACATCGTGGCCTCGCACGGACAGTCGCCGGCCCCGGCCGCCCTCCCCCGCGCGGACCCGTCGGCGGCGCGGCTCCGCCCGGTCCTCGGGGCGGGAACGGGGAACGACCAGGTCGAGCAGGGCCGTCAGGAGGAAACCACCCAGCAGCCAGCCGACGGCGTTGGTCAGGGGGACCCCGTCCACGCCCGGCAGCCCCGGGTGCGGGTGGGACCAGGTCCAGTGCCCGGCGGCCACCAGCTGCGGGTCCCAGAACAGGTCCCAGGCCGCCATGCCGGCCGCGCCGATCGACGCGGTCCTCGCCCTTCCCCGCAGGCCACCGCCTGCCCCGCCCGCCGGTCGGCGGGCGAGGACCAGGCAGGGCCAGGAGATCGTCAGCCAGGCCAGAGGCACGATCAGCGGAACACCGAACACCTGGGGGCCGAGGCTCGCGGAGTAGGTGTAGGAACCGAAGGGGAAACCGGTGCGCAGGCCGATCG
Source organism: Actinomycetota bacterium (assembly GCA_030837505.1). Taxonomy (GTDB): domain Bacteria; phylum Actinomycetota; class Actinomycetes; order Actinomycetales; family Kineosporiaceae; genus JAUPKJ01. Next base: position 563 of record JAUPKJ010000227.1, on the reverse strand, counting down.
TCTCCAGCACCAGTCCGATCCCGCAGGCCGTTGTGATCACTCGCAGGGCGACGGCGGGACCGTGGAGAGCCAGGACGTGCGCAGCGCAGGCGACGGCGAACAGGGCGACAGAACCCAGGGTCGCCGCCCGCAGGGCCACCCCGTCCAGGGCCGGGTACAGCAGCTGGACCAGGATCCCGCCCCAGGCCGCGATCGGCGCGAACCGGCCGGCCCCGGCCCGTGCGAAGCCGGGGGACGGCCTGCCCGCGGCACCGCCCGGGGCGGAAGCACAGGGGGCGGAGGCCCTCCGGAGAAGGACCTCCGGCAGGACCGGTGGGCGCCGTCCGGCGCCCGTGGGGTCGGATCCGTCCACGGACAAGGGAGTCTAGGAGGTCGCGCCAAGGGGCGCCTGCGGGTCGCGGCGACCGCGAGGGGCCCGGCCGCAGAAGGCCTCGTTCGCGCGAGGCCGGACGGTCATGGTCCCGGCGGCCTGCCGGCGGTCGCTCTCAGGCGGAGTCCCGAGGTGGTGGTCCCGGGTCGGCGGAGAACCGGTGCGGTTCTGACATCATCTGCCTGCTGCGCAG
>JAUPKJ010000226.1 GCA_030837505.1 Actinomycetota bacterium | reverse complement strand
CAACCCCAACCCCAACCCCCAACACAACCCCGCCCCGCTCCCCTCCCCACCACGCACCCACGCACGTGAAGTGGATCATGGCAGTCATTCGCCTCCGAAAGAGAGCCCTGTCCCACTTCACGTACGAAGAAGACAAGAGACGATGCGGCGCAGAAGGCGCAAGCAGGGCTAGCCGACCAGGTAGCGCTGGAGGGTGGGGGCCACGTGGGCCACGAGGCGGTCCACGGGCAGGCTCGCCAGGGGCTCGACCCGCAGGACGTACCGCAGCATGGCCACGCCGGCCAGTTGGGAGGCCGCCAGGGTGACCCGCAGTTCGGGCTCGTCGGCACGGATCTGGGCAGCGACCCTGGTGAAGATCACGCGGGACAGGAGTTCCCGCAGCATGTTCGCGGCGGCCTCATGGCTCACGGCCGAGCGCATCAGCCCGGTGATTCTCACCCTGCCCTCGGGGCTGTCCCACACTCCGAAGAAAAAACCGACGAGGCGCTCACCGAGCTCCTCCCGGGGGCCGACGGTCAGGTTCTCGGCCAGGTCTTTCAGGCGGACCGGGATCTCCATCGCCGCGAGGAAGATCTCTTCTTTGCCGTCGAAGTAGTGGTGCACCAGACGGGGATCGACCCCGGCTCTGCGGGCCAGGCCCCGCAGGGAGGTTCCCTCGAATCCCCGTTCGGCGAACTCGGTCCGGGCGGCGGCGAGGATGGCGCCCCGGGTGTCCGAACCGGCCGGTCGACGTCCTCTGCGGCGGGAGGCTGTGGTCTTCTCGCCGGTCATGGTGTCTGCCGTGACCGGGCCGACGGCTCGGACAGATGCCAGCGGGCGAAGGCCAGGGACCGGACCAGGGCGCCCTCGCGCCGTGCCGGGTCCATTCGACGGGTGTTCACCTCGACGACGACGCGGCCGGCCCAGTTCCGTTCTGCCAGCAGCCGCAGGACGGCGTCGCAGGGCTGGAGGCCGTCCCCGGGGACGAGGTGTTCGTCCCGGAAGGAGCCGTTCCCGTCCCCCAGGTGCAGGTGGACCAGACGGTCGCCGAGTCTTTCGGCCAGGTCCAGACCGTTCTGGCCGGCGGTCGCCGCATGGGACAGATCGAGGGTGACGTGCGGCCAGACCTGTCCGGTCGGGTCCCAGTCGGGCAGATGCGCCCGGGCCCGGCGGCGTCCGACGCCCCACGGGAACATGTTCTCGACCGCGATGATCAACGAGAACTCGCGTTCGAGGTCCGCGATCGTTGCGGTGAAAACCTCCGCGTAGTGCCGTTCCCAACGGAACGGAGGGTGCGTGACGACCACCCCGGCCCCCAGCGCTGCGGCCATCTCGCAGGAGCGTCGGAGTTTGTCCCCCGGGTCGCCGTCCCAGACCCCCCGGGCCAGCAGGAGGGTCGGCGCGTGGACCGACAGCACGGGCACCTCGTGATAGCGGGCCAGGGCCGCGAGGGCCGCGTCGTCCTGGCTCACGGGGTCGTGCCAGACCAGGACCTCCACGCCGTCGAACCCGAGGCGGGCCGCGAGAGCGAAGGCGTCCGGACAGTTCAGGGGGTAGGCCGACGAGGTGGACAGCGTCACGGGCCGCACCGGGCCGTCGCCGGGTTCCGGGGCGCCCTCGGTGCCCGGACGGTCCCGGTGGTCGCCTGCGGTCATATCCCCAGGCTAATCCTGCGGCCCACGACCCCCTCCCGCCAGTGGGGATCCAGGTCGTCCACGAAGAACGAACGCGGATTGGCCCATCCGTCGTTGGTCCAGCGCAGGGTGCCGGTCAGCACCCTGTCGGCGTAGGAACCGAAGTCCACGGCGTAGCCGTCGTACACCCCGCTGCCCGCAGTGATCCGAATACCGGATCGGATCAGGTGGATGAGCCGCTGGTCGTACAGGCGGTTGTACAGTCCGCGCTGTTCATCGAGGCGATCCACGAGGAAGGTCCGCCGCCGCCTTTCCAGGGAGAGGGTGATGAGGCGTCGGAAGAGCTTCTCCGTCGCACGCTCCCCCTCGATGTTCTTGTGCTTGGTGTTCCAGAAGTAGTCCCTCGCCGCCAGCAGGACGTCCCGTTCGGACACGGGGTTGCCCCGGGCCGACCGGGCGGCCTTCGACACGAGGTTCATGGCGTCCCGGGGGTTGCCCTCGGAAGCGAGCACGAGGGTCTCGAAGGCCTTGGGCTGGAAGGAGGCCGCGATCACCTGGGCCCCGGTCAGATCGACGGGTCCCTGGCCCAGCTCCCTGGCCACCTGCAGGAAGTGCTCGCCCAACATGCTGCGCAGGAACTCGCAGGCCCGCCCCGAGTCCTCCCCGATCGTCAGGGAAGCGTCCAGGACGACGGTCTCCGCGGTGTCCGCGCCCAGTTCCAGGCCCACGTAGCCGCCCGACGCCGTCCTCTTGCGGAACTGGGAGCGGTGCTCGATGGCCATCACCTTGATCGTGACGCCGGCCGAGCGCAGGAAACTGCGTCGCAGCAGGTCCGCGAGGACCGGTTGGAGCTCCAGCGGCACGCCCTCGGACCACTCGTCGAGCAGGAGCCACAGTTCTCTGCCGCCCAGAGCCCGACAGACGTGCCGAACGGCGCGTTCCATCTGCCCCATGTGAAGGTAGAACTCCTCGGTCCCCTGGCGGCTGACCTCGACCGAGACGCCGGCGTCCCGTTGCGTCCCCGAGCCGAGCTCCGCGTCCACCTGCAGCCCGCGACGGGCGAGGCGGGCCGCTGCCTTGCGGGACGTCGTCGAGGCGACCTTGGCACTCGCGCCGTGGTTGACCGTGAGGGTTCCCGTGACCCTGATCTGCGTCGCGGCCTCCCCGAGCAGGTCGAGGGCCGGGCCGAGCCGGTGGAGGTTGTCCGACAGACCGTCCGGACCCTCGGCCACGGCCATCTGGAACAAATGTTCGTGGATCGTCTCGACGAGATCGACCAGGAGCCGACTCGCACGGGAGGCGAACGGGGTCTGGGGGTTGTCGTAGATCCCGGCATTGGATCCCAGGGCCCGCATGTCGACGAAGACGGCGATCCCGTCGTCCTCGCGCGCCCTGCGAGCCATTTCCAGCAGGGTGTGGGTCTTGCCTGCGCCCCGGCGGCCGAAGATCACTCCCGTTTCCCGGCCGCAGGCGGCGGAGAAGCAGTCGGCCTCGACGAAGGCCGAATGGAGCCGTTCCTCGTCCGGCACACGCTCGGCCCGCCGGGCCAGGGCCGTCCACACCCGGTTGATCTGGTTGAGCTGGTCTACCACGAGCGGACCTCGATCGTCTCCGGTCGGCGGACGGCGGGACACCCGCGGGACCTGAGCCGCAGGCTGCTGACAAGGGCGTGTTTCGGAATTCCGTCGGTGCTGTGCGTGGTTCGGTCGGTGCTCCGGAAGGCCGCAGGAGGGGCCGATAGTGGTTCCTATCGGCCCCGACGAGAACGCCCCGGAGCGCCGACCGGGCCGCGCACAGCACTGCAGCGGAGCTCCGAAACACGCCCTAGGAATGCAGCGAAGCTACTGCACCGGGTGACGCCGAGCAGGAGGTTCAGGGCATTCCCCAAAAATCCGCTGAGGAGGAACGGCAACTCACCTTCCGAAAACGTTCCATACATCCAACATCCGGCACAAATTCGTGTTCGATCAGCAACACACGGTCACACAGCGAGCACGGGCGTGGGCGACGGATCTCGTAACCTGACCTGATGCCGACGACGCCGCGGGAGGCCTCCCTGGACACCACCCGCCTGTGGGGGGAGTTTCCCGATCCGCTCACCCCACCGGGGCAGGCCCCCGACCAGGTCTTCCGCTGCGACCTGACCTGGTTGACCTCCTCCTGGCACTGTGTGTTCGACGCCGGCTGCCCGGGCATCCGAGCCGACCGCCCCGACGACGGCTGTTGCACTCTCGGCGCCCACTTCTGCGATCAGGGTGACCTGCGCCGGGTCGGGGCAGCGGTGCGCCGTCTGACCGCCGAACAGTGGCAGCTGCGCGGCAGTGCCCGGCACGGCGGGTGGACCGAGAAGGACACCGAGGGGTCCCGCAAGACCCGTCTGGTGGACGGGGCCTGCATCTTCCTGAACCGTCCCGGTCGGCCGGGCGGGACGGGCTGTGCCCTGCACCTGCTCGCGCTCCACGAGGGCGTCGAGCCGCTGACCCTCAAACCCGACGTGTGTTGGCAACTGCCCCTGCGACGGACCTACCGCACGGTCGAGCGCCCGGACGGCACCGAGTACCTGGAGGTCACGATCGCCGAGTACGACCGCCGCGGCTGGGGCCCGGGCGGCCACGACCTGGACTGGTACTGCACGGGCCACCCCCTGGCCCACGACGCCGCCGACCCCGTCGTGTTCTCCCTGAGGGCCGAGCTGACGGAACTCTTGGGCCCCGCCGCCTACGCGGAGCTGGCCTGCACCTGCCAGGAGATCCTGCGCGCCCGCCCCGAGCACCCCCTGGCCCGGCACCCCGCCGACCCCGATCCCGCCGGGCTCTGACCCTGCCGGGCGCTGACCCCGCCGACCGCCGGCCCACGGGTCACAGGAGACGGAAGCTCCCGGCGAGTCGGCGAAGGCGCTGGGCCGCGGGGACGCGTTCGCCCTCGATGATCCGACGCAGGGCAGACGACGACACGCCCCACCTCGGCTGGAACGGCAGCGACACTTCGTGATCCTGACGTTGCGTACGCGGGTTCACCAGGTCGGCCACGGCGCCAGGTCCGTGACGACGACCTCTGACTCGTGCAGACCGGCCTGGACCAGACAGGTTCCGGTTCGTGGGGGACGGATGTCACCCCTGAAGGGGTTCGCGTGAGTTGTGAAGGGTGTCAGGAGCCCATGACACCACGATCCATGAACCGTGGGACCCACCGGTCCGACTGTTCGTGCCACGTTGAGGAGCGCATTCATGTCCGGTTCGAGGAAGTACCTTCTGGCCGCAGCCGTCGCAGCAGCGGTGATCGTTGCCCCGACCGTTGCCCAGGCCGCTGCCCACCCCACGAACGATCCGGTCGCTGCCGCTGCTGCCCGCATGTCCTGTTCCCCGGCGGCTCCGGTGAGGACGGTGCGTCCGGGGGAGGTCGTGATGGCAGCGGGGGGTGTGAAGGTCTGGTTGAGCGAGGAGGGGAAGTTCTGGCAGACCAAGGGGGACCCGGAGGCCAATTTCCGCAGTGTGGTCGATGGGAACATCGATCGGAGCGAGCCCGGGGTCTCCTTGCAGAGCAGCGAGGCCGAAGTCGGTGTCGAGGGCTTGTTCTTCTCCGGTGTGTACTACGGGCCCGGGATGGGGAAAGCCGTCAAGGTCGTGTTGGAAGGATCGGACGGGAAGATCTGTGAGGGTTCTCTGCTGACTTTGCCAGGCGATCCCGGATGGGGCGTCTGGTACGTCGACAGTCCTGTGAGCCACTGGGACGGGGCACACCGCCGGGTCGCCCGTGTGTCGGTCCTCGCTGCGCAGGGCAAGGTCCTGGCCTCGGTGAGCATCCCTCCCATCGGGGGCGGAGCAGCCGAGAAGGTCTCGTGAGAAGCCGGAGCTGCGAGGACTTCACCGAGTTCGCCATCGCGGCCTGGCCGCGGTTGGTCCGCACGGCACACCTGCTCACCGGTGACTTCCATGAGGCGGAGGACCTGGTCCAGACGACCCTCGGGAAGGTCTACGGGCGGTGGCGCCGTATTCCACCGGGTGCTCAGGATGCCTACGTCCGTCGGGCGCTGGTCAACAACAACATCAGTCGGATCCGCAAACGCAGGGTGGTGCACCTGTTCACCCCGTTCCTGCCCGAACGACCCGCGCGGGCGGACAGCGACATGGTTGACGACCGTGCAGCCGTGTTCCAGGCGTTGGCAGGTCTGCCCCCGCGTCAACGGGCAGCCTTGATACTGCGTTTCTGGGAAGACCTCAGCACAGAGGAAATCGGCCAGTGTCTGGGGTGCTCTCCGAACACCGTCAAGACTCACCTCCGTCGTGGGCTGGCGGTCCTCCGTAACGCCCCAGATCTCACCTCGTACGCCGCGGTCCTGGGAGGGAACCGATGAGTGTTCGTCCCGATCTCGGCATCGAACAGCTGACCATGGCCTTGGAGGAGGCCGCCGAGAGGATCAGCCCCTCGGCCGTTCCCCTCGACGCCATCACGAGCCACGGGCGTCGGTATCGCCGTCGGCGTGGTGTTCTCGGAGGTGTGGTCGTCGGAACGGGGGCGGCTCTCGTGGTCGCAGCAGCCCTGCACGGCTTCGGGGCACCGTCGACGCCCTCGCCGGTGGCCCGGACCGGCAACTCGACCGCCTCGCCCAGCGGGGAACAGGACGTTCCCGGCAAGGTCCGGTTGCTTCCTGTCGGGGAGAAGATCGTTCCTCTCGAACACATCGTGATGTGGCTGACCGAGAACGGGGAACGCTGGCAGTCCCACGGCGATCCGGCTGCACGGGAACAGACTCTCGCCGACCGTCGGGTCGACCGGAAGACCCGTGATTCGATCTGGCAGGGGGAATCGACGACCAATCGCCTCTACTGGCACGGCCTGTACTACGGCCCCGGGACGCAGAGAGCCGCCGGGGCCGTTGCCACCACCCGGGAGGGGAAACAGTACGAGGCGCATCTGGTGACGACACCGGATCGGCCCGACTGGGGAGTCTGGTACGCGGACACCCCGTTGGAAATGGACGACCTTCCCCACAGTACGAACAAGTCCGAGGTCACAACGATAACAATCTATGACTCGCAGGGTGGGATCCTGCTGGTGAGCAAGGGCATCGAGACGTCTCCGCCCAGGAAGTCGTAAGTCGGGAACCGTGGCGGGCGCGGCCTTCGTCCCAGGAGGGCCGAGGCCGCCGTCGCCCACGCAGCGTCCTCGGCCCTCCTACCGTCCGTGAGGACGATCCCTGCGTGTCCGGCGCAGCGCCTAGGGTGTTGGTCGGACAACGCAGGGGGGCCGAGGGATGAGTTCTGCGAGCAAGAGAGCGTCCGGGACGTCGGCCCGTGCCCAGAGGCCGGGGTTCCGCTGCACCGAGTGCGGGTGGACGTCCGCCCGCTGGGTCGGTCGCTGCGGGGAGTGCCAGGAGTGGGGGACGGTCAGCGAGGTCGGGGCCACCCCCGCCGGGGTCACCCGGGCGAGGGCCGTCGACGAACCGGCCCGTCCGATCGCCCAGGTGGACGCCCGGGCCGCCACGACGTGGCCGACCGGGGTCGGCGAGTTCGACCGGGTCCTGGGCGGCGGGGTCGTCAGCGGGGCCGTGGTCCTGGTCGCGGGCGAACCCGGCGCGGGCAAGTCCACCCTGCTGCTGGACGTGGCCGCCCGGGCCGCGCACAGCGGGCGGACCGTCCTGTACATCACGGGGGAGGAGTCCGCGGCCCAGGTGAGGTTGCGTGCCGAACGGATCGGAGCCCTGCACCCGGCCCTCTTCCTGGCAGCGCAGACCGACCTGGCCACGGTCCTGGGGCACATCGAGGCCCAGGAACCGGACCTGCTCATCGTGGACTCTGTGCAGACCATCGCGAGCGAGAGCGTGGAAGGCGCCGCCGGGAACGTCAGCCAGGTGCGGGAGGTGACGGCCTGCCTCATCCGGGCCGCCAAGGCCCGAGGGATGGCAACGCTCCTGGTCGGACACGTCACGAAGGACGGAGGGATCGCCGGCCCCCGGGTCCTGGAACACCTGGTCGACGTCGTCTGTCAGTTCGAGGGGGACCGGCATTCCCGGCTGCGTCTGCTGCGCTCGGTCAAGAACCGGTACGGCCCGACCGACGAGGTCGGCTGCTTCGACCTGACCGACACCGGGATCAAGGGGTTGGCCGATCCCAGCGGGCTGTTCCTCACGCGGCACGCGGAGCCCGTCCCCGGCACGTGTCTGACGGTCACCTTGGAGGGACGCCGTCCGCTGGTCACCGAGGTGCAGGCCCTCGTGGCGCCCACGGCCCTGTCCAACCCCCGTCGGGCGACCTCGGGCCTGGACTCCAGCAGGGTCGCCATGATTCTCGCGGTGCTCGAACGCCGGGCGGGCCTGCGCTTGTCGAACAAGGACACCTACATCGCCACCGTCGGAGGGGTCAAGCTCGCCGAGCCGGCCTCGGACCTGGCGGTGGCCCTCGCCATCGCCGGAGCCGGCCTGGACCGGGCCCTGGCCCCCGGGACGGTCGCCGTGGGGGAGGTCGGGCTCGCCGGGGAGGTGCGTCCCGTGTCAGGAGTGGTGCGGCGGCTGTCAGAAGCCGCCCGTCTGGGTTTCCGCACGGCCATCGTGCCCGCCGGTTCCCTGGACGGCGCCCCCGAGGGATTCGCGGACGGCGACGGCACGCCGCAGGGCGGCCTGCTGATCCACGAGGTCACCGATGTCCACCGTGCTCTGGACCGCGCGGTGGGCGGGCGGACCGCGTGAGGCCACCGCGACTGCGCACCACCGGAAGGCCCCCAGGTTTTCACCGTACGCGGTGGCACCATCACTCGCTGGTGGACCAGCGGGCCGAGCAGGTCAACAACTCAGTAGACTTGCCCCCGATCGGGACAACATCCGAAGCAAAGATCCATCCAGGGGGTTTCGTGGCACCTGAGCGTTCCCGGGAGGAACTGCTGCGCGCCACGCTCGCGGCCGTCGCACCGGGCACAGAACTGCGCGACGGGCTGGAGAGAATCCTGCGCGGGCGCACGGGCGCCCTGATCGTGCTGGGTCACGACCGCGTCGTCGACGAGGTCTGCACGGGCGGTTTCCAGCTCGACGTCGACTTCTCCGCGACCCGACTGCGCGAACTGGCCAAGATGGACGGCGCGATCGTCACGGATAAAGAAGTCTCCAAACTGCTGCGCGCAGCGGTCCAGCTGGTACCGGACCCCTCGATCGAAACGAGCGAGTCCGGGACCCGCCACCGCACCGCGGAACGCGTGGCCAAACAGACCGGCTTCCCCGTGGTCTCCGTCAGCCAGTCCATGCGCATCGTCGCCCTGTACGTCGGGGGCCGCCGGTACGTGCTGGAGGGCTCGGACGCCATCCTCGCCAAGGCCAACCAGGCGCTGGCGACCCTGGAGCGCTACAAGGCCCGCCTCGACGAGGTCACCGGTACCCTGTCGGCCCTGGAGATCGAGGATCTCGTCACGGTCCGGGACGTCTCGATCGTCGTCCAGCGGTTGGAGATGGTGCGCCGTATCTCCGAGGAGATCGCGCACTACGTCGTGGAGCTCGGTACCGACGGCCGTCTGCTCTCCCTGCAACTGGATGAATTGATCGGCGGCGTGAGCCCCGACCGCGAACTCGTCATCCGCGACTACCTGGACAGCGCGCGCCATCGGCGGACCATGATCGACGTTCTCACCGACCTGGCGGAGCTCAGCGCAGCCGAGCTGGTCGACCTGTCCGCGATGGCCAGGGTCCTGGGGTTCAACACGGCCGGGGACGCCCTGGATGCCGCGGTCAGTCCCCGCGGGTACCGTTTGCTCAACAAGGTTCCCCGCCTCCCGGGAGCGATCATCGAACGGCTCGTGGATCACTTCAACGACCTGCAGAAGCTACTGGCGGCGAATCTCGACGACCTCATGACGGTCGACGGCGTCGGGGAACAACGCGCCAGAGCGGTACGGGAAGGCCTGAGCCGACTTGCCGAATCCAGCATCCTCGAACGCTACGTGTGAGGCTCCGGCAGGAGAGGGCTCCGATCGTCGCCGCGAGCCGCAGCCACCCGTCGCCGAAACCTGTCGGGGTCTGCCCGACGACGTCGTCCTGGCTTGGTTCGCCCGCCAGGCCAGGGACCTGCCCTGGAGGAGCCCCGACCGCACCCCGTGGGGTGTGCTGGTCAGTGAGGTCATGCTCCAGCAGACCCCGGTCGCCAGGGTCCTGCCCGTCTGGCGGGAATGGATGGCGTGCTGGCCCGATCCGTCGGCCCTCGCCGCGGTCCCGGTGGCGCAGGCCATCCGGGCCTGGGGCCGGCTCGGCTATCCCCGCAGGGCCCTCCGTCTGCACGGTGCCGCGTGCGCGATCGTGGAACGCCACGGTGGAAGCGTGCCCTCCGACCCCGAGGAGCTGCGGGCCCTGCCCGGGATCGGGACGTACACCGCGGCAGCCGTCGCCTCGTTCGCCTTCGGGCGCAGGCAGGCCGTGGTCGACGTCAATGTCCGCCGGGTGCTGGCCAGGGCCGTCACGGGGGCGGCAGAGCCGGCGGCCGCTCTGAGCGCCGCAGAAAT
>JAUPKJ010000225.1 GCA_030837505.1 Actinomycetota bacterium | reverse complement strand
GGAGGAGAGCCGCCTGCTGGAGGGCAAGGACCTGCCGGTGCTGGTCGCGCAGGGGGAGGGTCGCAAGGACGGCGCGACCCGGCGGCTGTCGGGCCGGGCCCCGGACAACCGGCTCGTGCACTTCGCCGTTCCCGCGGACGCCGCCCCTCCCCGTCCCGGGGACGTGGCCACGGTCCGGGTCACCTACGGTGCTCCCCACCACCTCGTGGCCGACGCCGCCCTGTCCGGGGGACCGTTCGAAGTCCGCCGCACCGCTGCCGGGGACGCCTGGCAGGCCCGCCGGGACCGGGGCGACCTGCCGGTCGGACCGGCGTCTGTCGAACCCGTGTCGGTGCCGGTGCTGATGATCGAACCGGAGCCAATCGCACCCGTGTCCGTTCCGGCCCGGTCCGCTCCGACCGGCTGAGCGGTCCGCCGATGGGGGACGACAGCGCGTTCCGGGCCGCCGTCGTGCCCCATCCGCCGCTGCTGGTCCCCGACCTGGTGGGTACCGGCCCGGGCACAGAGCCCGCCCGCCGGCTTCTGGCGGCCTGCGACCGGGCCGTGCGCTTCCTGCTCGACCCGCCCCCGGCCAGGGTGGTCGTCGTGGGGACAGGACGGGCCGACATCACTCACGACCGCACGGCCTGGGGCACTCTCGCTGGTTTCGGCGTCGATGTCCGTGCCCCGGCCGGGCCCGCCGCAGCGGCCCCGCCCGGCGAAGCCCCGACCCTGCCCCTGTCCCTGACCCTGGGCAGTTGGCTCCTGGACCGTGCCGCCTGGTCGGCCGGCCGCCTCCTGGTCGAGGTGGGCCCCGGAGCCGAGGTGGGCCTGGGTGCCGCGGTGGCCCATGGCCCGTGCCCTTGGCCCGCCCGACACCGAGCAGACGCCTGGCTCGTCCTGGGGGATCCCGGCCCAGTCCCCGCCGGACCCGACGGGCAGGCCGATCCTCTCCCGGGGACGGAACTCGGCCTCCTGCGTTCGCCGGATCCCACCGTCGTGCTGGCGCCGGATCCCGAGCCCGAGAACGCAGCTGTTCGGCAGCACCCTGCGCCCTGGCGGATCCTGGCCCGGGCCCTGCGCGAGGAAGCCCCCCGTCGAGCGGACATCCGTGCCCATCTCCTGTACGACGCAGCCCCCTACGGAGTCCCGTACCACGTCAGCACCTGGCTCTGCCGGCCACAGGGCCCCAGTGTCAATTCCTTCACGTGGGCACACTGATCCTTCACGGGAAAACACTGATTCAGTCCGCGCCTCCGGTGGACCTCCCGGGCCGGGCCGGGCGCTGTGGTGCGCCGGTCAGGTAGCGCACGAGGGAGGCGCTGATGGCGCCGCCGGCGCGCCGGTCGTAGCCCTCGAAGCAGGGCATCGCGTTGGCCTCCAGCAGGAACCATTCCCCGGTGGCAGCCTCCACCTTGAAGTCCACCCCCAGGAGCGGGGCGTCGAGGGCCGCCGACAGGTCCCGGCAGGCCCGCGCGATCCGTTCGGGGACCTGCGCTGGCGCGAAGACCGTCCCGGGCGGGGCGAGCCGGTAGTCCACAGCGGGACAGTCGATGCGTTCTGCGTGCAGGTCGCCGGCTGCCACGTGCACCCGAACGTCCGGTCCGTCCACGCGCCGCTGGAACAGCACCGGCGTGTCGGCGATCAACGGCAGACGCGCGGGGTCGCGGGCCGGGTCCCACCGCCGGACCCAGGTCTTGGCGGAACTCGCCCCCTTGTAGATCACGTCACCGCCGTGCTCGGCCACGAAGGCCGCAGCCCGGTCGGGCTCGTCCGTCAGGCAGCTCTCGGGCACGGCCAGGCCGGTGCGCCGCGCCAAGGACAGCAGGTGCGCGACCTTGCTGGCGTTCGACGGTTCGACCAGAGGAGGGTTGACCACGGGCACCCTCAGGCCGTGCACTGCCGTGGCCAGGGCCGCCCGCACCCCCGTCACGAGCCTGCGGCCCTCATCGTCCGGGGCCCCGGACGCCAGCTCCGGCAGACGCACCCACACCCCGGACACCTCCCCCCAGGGCACTTCCACGTCCCCCACCCGCAGCGTCCCGGACGCGGGGTCCCGCGGATCCAGCCGGAACGACCCGGCCAGGGCCAGATGGACGACGTCGACGGCTGCCACCCGTCGACCGGCGCCGTCGGCCGCCCGCAGCCTCTCCAGCAAGTGCAGGAAGGTGTCGTCGGCGGCGCTGCCCAGGGCCAGGATCACGGCGCTGCCCCCCTCGTGACGCACGCGAGCACAGCCGACGCGGCGTCCTGGACGGCCTCGCCCAACAGGTCCGTACCCGGCAGGGGATCGGCGTCCAGCACCCGGCAGTCGCCCTCCCGGTCGAACTCGACCACGAGACGGGCCAACGCGGGAAGGTCCGGTTCCAGGATCCGCCGCAGCCGGTCCGCGGCCTCCCCGGGCAGGTCCAGCGTGCCCTTCCCGGCCGGTACCAGGAACCGTTCCCCCGCGATCAGCACCCACAGCACGGTCGCCGCGGTGGACTCGATCACCTCCAGCGTTTCGTCGGCCACGAACGAACACCCGTCCGGTCCGGACGGCGCCACGGGCCGGTGATCGGCGGCCCTGCGCACCACGGTCACCGCAGGGACGGCCCGGGAGGCCGGGACGGCCGGCCACGGTTCGCGCAGTGTCCACGCGCTCACCCCGACGCCGGCGGCCCGGCGGGTCCGCAACCGGTCCACGGTCAGCAGCGGCCCGTGCCGCGTGGGACGGTTCACGACCGGACCGTCGAACGCCGCGAGCAGGGCCCACCAGGCGGCCAGATGCTCGCTGCCCCCGAAGCCCCCGTCCTGGGCGAGCACCGTCCCGCCCCGGAAGACGATCCCCTCCGGCACGTCCCCCCGCACAGTGCGCACCGCGCACCGGGGGTTCCCCCGGCGGTCCACCCTCACGTCGAAACGCAGCTCCCGCAGGTCGTCGACCAACCGGACCTCGGTCCCGGCCTCCTGCGCCACTCGCGAGAGCACCGGTGCCCACGGGTCACCGTCCAGGGCCACCAGCAGCAGCATCGCACTCACCTCCCTGCGACGACCGGCCGCCGCCGGCATCCCCGCACGCCCCGGAGCCCCGGACCGGCGCAGCCGACGCCGTCGGGGACGCCGCAGCCTCCATCAGCAGCCGGGCGGCGGCCCAGGCGGCCCGGGCCAGGTCCTTCCCGCCCTCGGGCCGGGACCCGGCCGGGACGAAGAACTCCTCCCCGGCCCCCTCCCGGATCCCGGCCCTGGCCATCAGACGCCCCGCTGCGCGCGCAGGGCATTCACCTGGGCCAGCAACGATGCCTCCATCTGCTGGTTGCGGGCCACGGCCTCCTGCAACGCGAGCTGTTGCACGGTCGCGTCCCACGTGTTCGCTCCGGTGACCCCCGGCAACGTCGCGACCAGTTCTCGCCACTCCAGGAACCTCAGAGGATCAATACCCTCCAAAATCACCGACGTGGGCACCTCTGGGTGTCGGATCTTGGGAGGCAACTCGCCGAATCCGGCTCTCCGGTCCGGCTCGAACTCCTGGAACCGTTTCTCGGCGCCCTGCGGTACACGTGTGTCCGCCGTCCCCGCCCCTGCGAGGAAACGGTTCACCAGGTCCGCGATGTCGGCGGCCGACACCGTCGTCGCCGTGCCCCTCGCTCCCTTGGACTTCTTCGCCATGGTGTTTCTCCCCTCTCGGTCGGTTCCCGCCCGCGGCCGGACTGCCACGGGCCAACGCAGAACCGGTGCCACTGCGGGAGAGCCGACCCGGCCGCCGTCGTACACGGGGTCACCCGCTCGGCCGCCGCCCGGCAGGGCTTCCCCGAGCCCACCTCGCGACCGGTGCCTCCGGCCCCCGGCGCGCGGCCGGCTCTGCCAGACTCGGCG
>JAUPKJ010000224.1 GCA_030837505.1 Actinomycetota bacterium | reverse complement strand
GGTCCGGACGTCGGTCCGGAGGCCGGTCCGGCCCGCATGGACGCCCAGATCAGGGTCGGCGGCGACGCCGGGGCCTCGGAGGTCCTCGTCCTGCGCCTGCACGGTGCCCTCGCGGGGCACGCAGACAGCGTCGTGGTTCCGCTGCTCCTGCCCGACGCCCCCACGGTGGCCTGGTGGCCCGGACCGGCCCCCGCGGCCCCGCAGGACGACCCGATCGGGCGGATGGCGCAGCGCCGGATCACCGACTCCGCCCGCTGCCCCGACCCGATCTCCTCGATCGTGCGGCGAGCCGAGGGCCACGCGCCCGGGGACACCGATCTGTCCTGGTCCAGGATCACCCGGTGGAGGGGCTTGCTGGCCTCGGCCCTCGACCTTCCTCCGTTCGACCCTGTCGTGTCCGCACAGGTCACCGGGGCCTGCGACAGCCCGAGCGCCCCGCTGATGGCGGGATGGCTGGGGATGCGGCTGGGCTGCGAGGCCCGCTGGCTCCGCACGTCCCCCGGCACCGGTCTGATCGGGGTGCGCCTGTCCCGCCCCTCCGGGGACGTCGTGCTGGAACGGCCCGACGGCCTGACGGCCTGCCTGCATCAGCCGGGCAGGCCCGCGCGCAGTGTGGCCATGCCCCGCCGTTCCGACAGCGACTGCCTCGCCGAGGAACTGCGCCGTCTGGACCCCGACGAGGTCTTCTCCGAGGTCCTGGCCAGAGGGCTTCCGCTGGTGCCGGCCCTGACCGACCTGACGGACCTCCCCGTGCCCTGCACGGCACCGGCGGAAGGCGAGTCATGACGACGCGGAGCATCGTGGTGCACCCGGACGCCGACCTGCTCGCGCAGGCCGCAGCGGCCCGACTGCTCACAGCCGTCCTCGACGCGCAGGCCGCCAGGGGATCGGCCGGGGTCGTCCTGACCGGCGGAGGCGTGGGCATCGCAACCTTGGAGGCCCTCGCCGACCTGCCCGGGCACCGGGCCATCGACTGGTCGGCCCTCGATCTGTGGTGGGGTGACGAACGTTTCCTGCCCGCCGGGCACGCGGACCGCAACGAGACCCAGGCCCGGCAGGCCCTCCTGGACCGTGTGCCGGCGTTTCCCGAGCGCGTCCACCCCGTGCCCGCGGCCCGCCGCAGCGGGCCGCACGGCCCCGACCGGTCCCGCACCGTCGAGGACGCCGGGACCGCAGCGCTGTTCTACGCCGGGGAACTGGCCGCAGCCGCCCGGGCCGAGAACCCGACCGGAAACCCGGCCGGAAGTTCGACGCCCGACGGGGCCCGGCAGCAGGTGCCCACCTTCGACGTCGTCCTGCTGGGCCTGGGCCCGGACGGCCATGTGGCCTCGCTGTTCGCGGGGCACCCCGCACTGCGGGAGGAGGTCGCCACCACGGTGGCCGTCCACGACTCCCCCAAGCCGCCGCCCGTGCGGGTGTCCCTGACCCTGTCGGCTCTCAACTCGGGCCGCGAGGTGTGGTTGCTCGCCGCCGGACGGGCCAAGGCCGACGCGGTCGCGCGGGCCCTCGCCCCCGTCCCGGGCGGGCAGGGCCCGCCCCCGGACGAGAAGGGCTCCGGCCCCTGCGGGATGCCCGCGGGGCTGGTCCGGGGGAGGTCGGCGACCCGCTGGCTCCTCGACGAGGCCGCGGCCTCGCGTCTGGGACGCTGAGCCGGTCCGCGGGACGCCGAGCCGGTCCGAGGCAGGACCGCCGGGTCCCCCCGGGGAGCTGCCCGGCCCCCCGCAAGCCCCCTAGCGGATGATCCGGCGCGAGCGCAGGGCGTCGAGGGCCTCCTGCAGGATGGCCTCGCCGTCGGCGTCGCTGCGCCGTTCTTTCACGTACGCCAGGTGGGTCTTGTAGGGCTCGTTGCGCGGTGGGGACGGCGGGTTGTTCTTGTCCTGTCCGGCGGGGAAACCGCAGCGCGGGCAGTCCCAGATCTCCGGGGGCTGGACCCCTGCCTCCTCGGAGAAGCTGGGGTTCGTCTCGTGCCCGTTCGCGCACCAGTAGGTGATGCGCAGGCGGGGAGCGCTGTCCCCGCGCTCTGCCTCGCCCATGGGGCCGGCCCCCACCCGACTGCCACGGATAGCGTTACCACTGGCCACCGGTGGTTCCTCCAGAGTTCTTGGTCGGGGTGCGTGTGAATGGCGGTCAGGCCGCGTCGAACCGCTCGATCAGGCCGAGCATGACGACCATCAGGGTCCACAACAGGGCCATGATGATCGTGAATCGGTTCAGGTTCCTCTCGGCGACGCCGGAGCTGCCGAGGCTGGACGAGACTCCGCCACCGAACATGTCGGACAGTCCACCACCTCGCCCCTTGTGCAACAGGATCAGCAGGATCATGAAGAAGCTGGTGGCAACCAGAAGCACCTGCAGGGAGATGCGGACGATGGTCACGGTTGTCCTCGGTCTCGGGCTCGGAACGGTCACGTCGGGGGTCCTGTCCGCCCGCGAGGAGCGACAGGACCCCCTCAGAGTAGGCGATGCTCCGGCCGACTGGTGCAACCAGTGCGGACCGGAATCATCGAACTCCGTTTGTGCAGGTCAGGCAGTTGCGTGATCGCGGAAGCGCGCAATGGCCGCGAATTCGGTGGCTTCGAGAGCCGCGCCGCCGATCAGGGCGCCGTCGACGTCGTCCTTCTTCATGATCCCGGCGATGTTGCTGGACTTGACCGACCCGCCGTACAGAACGCGGACCCCTGCCGCCAGCGCCGGGCTGTAGAGCTCGGCCAGGCGGGCCCGGATCGCACCGCAGACCTCCTGGGCGTCCTCGGGGGTCGCGACCTCGCCGGTGCCGATCGCCCACACGGGCTCGTAGGCGATGACGATGCTCTCGGCCTGCTCGGCCGGGATGTCCTTCAGGCCACCGTCGACCTGGGCGAGGGCGTGCTCGACGTGCTTGCCGGCCTTGCGGACCTCCAGGCCCTCGCCGACGCACATGATCGGAGTGAGGCCGTGGCGGTAGGCCGCCTTGACCTTGGCGTTCACGATCTCGTCGGACTCGGCGTGGAACTGACGACGCTCGCTGTGCCCGATGACCGCGTAGGTGCAGCCGAGCTTGGCGAGGAACGCGCCGGAGATCTCACCGGTGTAGGCACCGGAGTCGTGCGCGGAGATGTCCTGGGCGCCGTACTTCAGCGACAGCTTGTCGCCGTCGACGAGGGTCTGCACCGAACGGATGTCGGTGAACGGCGGGACGACGGCGACCTCGACGGCCGCGTAGTCGTGCTTGGCGTCGTCGAGGGTCCAGGCCAGCTTCTGCACAAGGTGGGTGGCCTGCTGGTGGTCCAGGTTCATCTTCCAGTTGCCCGCCATGAGCGGCGTGCGGGCGTTGCTCGCAGTCATTCTGAGGTGTCCCTCTCTTCAGTTCTCGAGTACGGCGATACCGGGGAGGGTCTTGCCCTCCAGCAGTTCGAGGCTTGCCCCGCCACCGGTGGAGATGTGGCCGAAGGCCGCCTCGTCGAAACCGAGGTTGCGCACCGCGGCAGCGGAGTCCCCGCCGCCGACGACCGTCAGCCCGGGGCAGTCGACGAGGGCCTGGGCGATCGCGCGGGTGCCCTTGCTGAACGCCTCCATCTCGAACACGCCCATGGGGCCGTTCCAGAAGACGGTCTGTGCGTCGAGGAGCTTGGACGCGATGAGTTTCGCCGACTCCGGGCCGATGTCCAGGCCCATCCGGTCGGCCGGGATGCAGTCGGCCGCGACGACCTCGTGCTCCGCGTCGGGCGCGAAGGCCGTGGCCGCCACGATGTCCACCGGCAGGACCATCTCCACACCGGCGGTCCTGGCGCGCTCCAGGTAGCCGCGCACCGTGTCGATCTGGTCGGCCTCCAGCAGGCTCGTGCCCACCTCGTGACCCAGTGCGGCCAGGAAGGTGTAGGTCATGCCGCCGCCGACGACGATGCGGTCGGCCTTGTCCAGGAGGTTGTCGATGACCCCGAGCTTGTCGGAGACCTTCGAGCCGCCCAGGACGACCGTGTAGGGCCGGGCGGGGTTCTCGGTGAGCTTGCGCAGCACCTCGATCTCTGCCAGGACCAGGCCGCCCGCTGCGTGCGGAAGGCGCTGGGCGACGTCGTAGACGCTGGCCTGCTTGCGGTGCACCACGCCGAAACCGTCGGAGACGAAGCAGTCGGCCAGGGCGGCCAGCTCGTCGGCGAAGGCTCCGCGCACGGCGTCGTCCTTGCTGGTCTCACCGGCGTTGAAACGCAGGTTCTCCAGCAGGGCCACGTCGCCGTCCCGCAGGGCCGCGACAGTGGCCCCGGCGGATTCCCCCACGGTGTCGGTCGCGAAGGCCACAGGGCGGCCCAGGAGCTCTGCCAGGCGTCCCACGACCGGCCGCAGGGAGTACTGCGGCACGGGGCTGCCCTTGGGCCGACCCAGGTGGGCCGTGACGACGACGCGCGCGCCGGCCTCGGCCAGGCGGCGGATCGTGGGCACGGAGGCCCGGAGGCGGCCGTCGTCGGTGATGGTCGTGCCGTCCAGCGGCACGTTGAGATCCGAGCGGACGAGCACGCGTCGGCCGCGCAGGTCCCCCAGATCGTCGATGGTCTTCATGGATTCGCTCTTCTTCCGTGAACATGACAGTGCGGCCACCCGGACTGCTCGCGCGGAACGCTGGCAGCACCGGGTGGCCGCATGACGGATGATCAGCCCGTCAGATGATCAGCTCTCGGCCGAGACCGGCTCAGAGCGAGGCGCCGACCAGCTTGGCCAGGTCGATGAGGCGGTTGGAGTAGCCCCACTCGTTGTCGTACCAGCCGACGATCTTCAGCTGCTCGCCCTGGACGGTGGTCAGGGAGGCGTCCAGGGTGCAGGACGCGGGCGAGGTGACGATGTCGGAGGAGACGATCGGGTCCTCGGTGTACTCCAGGTAGCCCTTGAGGGAGGTCTCCGCTGCCTTCTTGAACGCGGCGTTGACCTCGGCCTTGGTGGTCTCGCGGCCAAGGGTGACGGTCAGGTCGGTGGCCGAGCCGGTGGGCACGGGCACGCGCATGGCGTAGCCGTCGAGCTTGCCCTTGAGCTCGGGGATCACCAGGGCGATCGCGCGGGCGGCCCCCGTGGTGGTGGGGATCATGTTGGTGGCCGCAGCGCGGGCCCGACGCAGGTCCGAGTGGGGGAAGTCGAGGATGACCTGGTCGTTGGTGTAGGCGTGGATCGTGGTCATCAGACCCTTGACGATCCCGAACTCCTCCAGGAGAACCTTGGCCATGGGGGCCAGGCAGTTGGTGGTGCAGGAGGCGTTGGAGATCACCGTGTGCTTGGCGGCGTCGTACTGGCCCTCGTTGATGCCCATGACGACGGTGAGGTCCTCGTTCTTCGCCGGAGCGGAGATGATGACCTTCTTGGCGCCGGCGGCCACGTGGGCGCGGGCCTTGGTGGCGTCGGTGAAGTGGCCGGTCGACTCGATCACGACGTCGGCGCCCAGGGCGGCCCAGGGCAGCTTGCCCGGGTCGCGCTCGGCCATGGTCTTGAAGGTCTTGTCCCCGACCGTGATGGAGTCCTCGGTGTAGGAGACCTCGACGCCGATCCGGCCGAGGATCGAGTCGTACTTCAGCAGGTGCGCCAGCGTCTTGTTGTCCGTGAGGTCGTTCACCCCGACGACCTCGATGTCCGCGCCCGACGCCAGGATCGCGCGGAAGAAGTTGCGGCCGATACGGCCGAAGCCGTTAATGCCAACCCGAACGGTCACGGAGGAACCCTCCTTGGCATGCCGGAGAGCCCCGGGCATGCGGAATCTTGTGGATGATCTGTCTTCAGGGAAGAACCAGGCGCGTACACCGTCGTACGTCTCAGGCAACCCTACGGGGTTACCGCCAGGTACCACTCAACCGGGTCGTCCGGCGAGTCCACCGGGCCGATGGTCCCGACGATCATGCTCTGAGGTGCTGGTCGTGTGCCATTCTGCCCCCTGCCCCTCCGGCGGGCACGTCCTGGGGGCCCGGCGTGTCCCCGGTCCGGGCCCGGATCGTCCGTTCGGTTGCGGAAGATCCCCCTCGGAGGGGGCCGCAGAGCCCTCCGTCGAAGGGGCGGGCGTTGGTTCTCCGACCGGTTGGTTCTCCGATCGACTGAGGGCCGTGCCCGTCTCGGACACGGCCCTCACCGTGGTCTGTTCGCGGAGCCGTCGAACTGTTCGCGGAGCCGTCGGACGCCGGAGGCGCGGCCGGCTCTCAGGCGTCGAGCATGTCGGGGGTGAGGTTCGCCTCTGTACCCGGCACGCCCAGTTCTGCTGCGCGTTTGTCGGCCATGGCCAGCAGCCTGCGGATCCGGCCCGCCACGGCGTCCTTCGTCATGGGGGGGTCGGCCAGCTGGCCGAGTTCTTCCAGGCTGGCCTGCTTGTGGGTCAGACGCAGGCTGCCCGCGGCCCGCAGGTGGTCGGGGACGTCCTCGCCGAGGATCTCCAGGGCCCGCTCCACCCTGGCACCCGCGGCGACAGCGGCTCTGGCCGACCGTCGCAGGTTCGCGTCGTCGAAATTGGCCAACCGGTTGGCCGTGGCCCGGACCTCGCGCCGCATGCGGCGTTCTTCCCAGGCCAGCACCGTGTCGTGGGCGCCGAGCCGCGTCAGCATCGCGCCGATGGTGTCGCCGTCGCGTATGACGACGCGGTCGACGCCGCGCACCTCACGGGCCTTGGACTGGATCCCCATGCGCCGGGCTGCTCCCACGAGGGCCAGCGCGGCCTCGGGGCCCGGGCAGGTCACCTCCAGGGCGCAGGAGCGTCCGGGTTCGGTCAGCGAGCCGTGTGCCAGGAAGGCCCCGCGCCAGGCTGCCTCCGCGTCGCAGGTTGCGCCGGAGACCACCTGCGGGGGGAGCCCCCGCACGGGCCGGCCGCGGCCGTCGAGCAGCCCGGTCTGACGGGCCAGGGACTCGCCCTCGCGTACGACCCGGACCACGTACCGACTGCCTCGCCGCAGACCGCCGGGGGCGAGGACCACCACGTCACTGGTGTGTCCGAACACCTCCGCGATGTCTCTGCGCAGACGCCTTGCAGCGTTTCCCGTGTCGAGTTCCGCCTCCACGACGATACGTCCGCTGACGATGTGCAAGCCGCCGGCGAACCGCAGGGTCGCCGACACCTCGGCCTTGCGGCAGCACGGCTTGGTCACCTGCAGGCGGCTGAGCTCATCCTTGACAAGCGCCGTCAAAGCCATAGCGGACATCCTGCCATCGCTTCGTCGTCCGCGTGGCCGGTACCCCGTCTCCGGTCCTGTGCCCTCATGCGCTGCGGTCATGTTCCGCACCTTCGCCACTGTTCACGCACCACACCATCAATTCTGCTCCGGTTCCCTGCACTCGCCTGTGGGACGGCACGTGTCCGCCCAGAACTGGACAACATCATCTTCGCCGATCATGATCGGCCGCCGCGCACCGGGATCGCCCGGACGGCGCACCGGGTACCAGCATCCTCCTGCCGCGCGTCGCGGTCGGCACGCGGCGACGTGTCCCCCGTCGCACACCGGACAGGTTCTCCGGCCTCACAGTCCCCGTCCGGTCTCGCTGACCGGTCCGACGAGTTTCCCCATCGTGCCCCACCCGCAGGTGTTCCGGTTCCGTCCGCCCCGCGGTCGGTGTTTCTCTGCCCGATTCGTGGGCTCTCCCCGCCATTCGGCATCCGGGCACGTCCTCCGGGAAGAACGGAGCAACCGTACGGATGCGAAGTTTCCACAGGATCGAGAACGGTGGCGATCCGCAGCGATGTCCGATCGTAGCGCAGGGCCCGGAACCGATCGTCAAAAGAGGTATCCGCCGTCGCACATCCGCTTCCCGGATCGAACCGGTTGCGCGCCGCTACCATCGGTTGGAAAATTGTGAATAGTTTTTCCGACAACAAGATCCACATTCCGACCGTCGAATCACCTGCACACGACAGGATCACCTGCACACAGCCGAATCACCTGCACACGGTATGATCGCCTCACGCAGCACACCGGGTTCCACGGATCATGACGGGCCTTCCCTGTCACCGTCCTTCCCTGTCACCATGGCGATGGGACCGCTGTCGGCGAACACCACGACGATAAATCGATCTCGGACGGGGACCGGGACCGGGCAAGGGGGACACCAGTGCCCGAGGGCCGACCGGAACGATCAGGGAGAACTCCGGAGGGTGTCTCCGGGGTTCACCTCGGCGAGATCCATTCCGGTGCGCTCCTGAATTCTTCGGGAATAACAGCGGACACGGCACAAGGATTGCTCAGGACGATCCCCCACCGAACGGTCCGGGTCTGGGAACGACCGGTCCCGCAGGCCGTGTCACCGGAAGTCCTGACGGGCCTGGACTGCTGTCTTCCCCATGTCCGGGGCGAGCGGGTGCGCGGAATCGGAACCGTCGCGACCGAGATCAGGACGACGGGTGGTCGTCTCCTGCAGGTGGGCACGCGCACAGTGGTACGTCCGTCGCGGGACTCCCGCAGGCTGCGGTGGTCCCACTATCTGGCCCGACCCGCGCTCGTCGAGACGATCGGACGTTACCGGGAAGAAGAGAT
>JAUPKJ010000026.1 GCA_030837505.1 Actinomycetota bacterium | reverse complement strand
CGGGTTCGGCAGCGGCTCAGGGAACCTCTTCCGGGCCGTCCCAACCGACTGCGCCGTCCGGGGGCGGTGCTTCGGGAACCCAGGCCGGTGCTTCGGGAACCCAGGCCGGTGCCTCGGGAACCCCAGCCGGTGCCTCAACACCGGGTGGTGCCTCGGGAACATCGGGGGCTTCCCCCGGCAGGGCCAAGAGCGGCAAGCGGCGACCGAAGGCTCCCGCTGGGCAGGGGCCTGGACAGGAGGTACCCGAACAGGAGACTCCTGCGCAGGAGGCTCCCGAGCAGGGACAGGTTGCTTCCGACAAGACTCCCGGGGCAGCGGCACCGCCGTTGGGCGAGGTCTTGGTCGAGGCCGGTGCGGCCACTGTGGAAGCCGTGGAGATCGCGCGGATGGAGCAGGACTTGGGCGACGAGCGAAAGATCGGTTCGATTCTCGTGGAGCACGGCTCGACCACCCCCAAGGCGGTGAAGACGGCGCTGGAGTCCCAGGACACACGCCGGTCGGTCGTGGACAGTTCCGTGCGGGTGGACGTGGAGCTGTTGGACTCCCTCATGCGGCTGGTCGGGGAGCTGGTTCTGGCCAGGAACCAGATGGTCTCCCGGCTCGACGACGGCAAGGAATCATCGAAAGATGCTTCCCTGGCACGCTCCGCCCAACGGCTGAGCCTCGTCACCAGCGAGCTGCAAGAACAGATCATGAAGACCCGCATGCAGCCCGTCGACGCGGTCTGGAGCAAGATGCCGCGGGTCGTGCGGGACCTGGCCAAGACCTGTGGCCGTCTGGTCCGGCTGGACATGGAGGGCAGGGAGACAGAGCTCGACCGGTCCGTCCTGGAAGCAATCAAAGATCCGTTGACGCACCTGGTGCGCAACGCGGTGGACCACGGGATCGAATCCCCGGAAGTCCGGAAGGCCGCAGGGAAGCCCACGGAGGGGCAGCTAAAACTGCGGGCCTACCACGAGGCCGGCCAGGTCCACCTGGAGATCATCGACGACGGGGCCGGGATCGATCCCGCCAGGATCACCGCCAAGGCGATCGAGCGCGGGGTCGTCACGCAGTCCCAGCTGGCCACGATGACCCAGAGGGAGATTCTGCACCTGATCTTCCTCCCGGGGTTCTCCTTGGCGCCGAAGGTCACGAACGTTTCCGGCCGTGGGGTCGGGATGGACGTGGTCAAGACGCGGATCGAGGCCATCGGAGGCTCGGTCGATGTCGTCAGCAAGGTCGGCAAGGGATCGACCTTCCGGCTGACGATCCCTCTGACCCTGGCCATCATTCCCGCCCTGACCATTGGTTGCGGTGGGGGCCGTTACGCGGTGCCGCAGGTGAGCGTGCTGGAACTGGTCCGATTGTCCGGGGAACACGCCCGGGGCGGGATCGAGCTGATCTCCGGAGCTCCGGTCTATCGGCTGCGGGACATGCTGCTGCCGCTGGTCCGACTCGACGAACAACTCGGGCTGGTCCCCATCGAATCGGGAGACCTGCTCGACGAACGGGGCAGCTTCATTGTCGTCCTGCACGCCGAGCAACAACGTTTCGGTCTGGTCGTCGACGACGTCCTGGACACCCAGGAGATCGTGGTCAAGCCCCTGGGCCGGCACCTGAAGAGCATCCCCGTGTACGCGGGGGCCACGATGCTCGGGGACGGGACCGTCGTGCTCATCCTCGACGTCGTGACCCTGGCCCGCCGCTCGAACGTGCTGGCCAACGCCAGCGGTGCGGCGGCCGTCGAGAAGGAGGGCACGGGGGAGACGACAGAGCCCGTGCTCGTCGTCGAGGTGTCCAACGGCCGGAGGACGGCAATCCCGCTGAAGATGGTCACGCGCCTGGAGGAGATCAAACCGGGGTCGATCGAACGGGTCGGCGGTCGGGAAGTGGTCCAGTACCGCGGACACATCATGCCTTTGGTCCGATTGTCGACCCTTCTGGGTTCGTACGGAGAACCGCCCGCCGCGGACGCGGGGGTGCAACTCGTCGTCTACACGCGGGGGGAACGCAGCGTCGGGTTCGCCGTGGAACGGATTCTGGACATCGCCACAGAACGGGCCGGCACCCGCAGCGACATCGACGACCACGCCCTGGTCGGCAGCATCGTCGTGGGCGAGCGCGTGGTCGAGCTCCTGGACGTCGAGAGCGCCGTCCTGTCGGCCGATCCCAATTTCTACAGCGGCGTGAGAGCGAAAGATCCTACTGAGTTCCAGGAGGTGCCGGTATGAGTCAGCTGTCCACTTTCCACGTCGGTAAGTACCTGTTCGGAGTGGACGTCTTCCTGGTCCAGGAAGTGGTCAGACTCCAGATGATCACCCCCGTGCCCCTGGCGGTACCGGAGATCTCGGGACTGATCAACCTCCGGGGGGAGGTCCTCACGGTGATCGATCTGAGGACCCGGATGGGGCTGCCGCCGGCAGAGGGGACCCGCGAGCCGGTCAACGTGGTCATCCGCGTGGACGAGGAGCCGGTCAGCCTGCTCGTCGACGAGATCGGCGGGGTGCTCGAGGTCTCCCAGGTCCCCTTCGAACAGACTCCCAGCACGGTCGACGAGAAGGTGCGGGACCTGCTCCTGGGGGCCTACACCCTCCCGGATCGTCTCCTGCTCGCGCTCAACGCCAAGGCCGTGCTGGAAGTGGGCATGGACAGCAGCCGGGCGGCCTGACAGCGGCTTTCCGGTATTCCAGTTCGGCTCTCGGTATGCCGAGAAAACCTCAGAGAGGCGGGACCGGTGACCGTGGTCCGCACCGATCGACAGGAGGGCCGCGCGGGCCCTCCCATGACCCACCGACCAGATCTGATCGACCACCGACCCGTCAGATATCAAGGAGCTTGAGATGCTGGCACTCGTCGTCGACGACTCGCGGGCCATGCGGTCGATCCTGACCAGGTTGCTCAGCGGTCTCGACTTCGACGTCGCCCAGGCCGGGGACGGCGCGGAAGCCATGGCCGTCCTCGACGCTGGAACCCGTCCCGACGTCATCCTCGTCGACTGGAACATGCCGGTCATGGACGGGCTGACGTTCATCAAAGCAGTACGGGCCCGCGAGGACCTGCGCGACATCTCGTTGATGATGGTGACGACGGAGAGCGAACAGGGACAGATCGTCCGCGCCCTGGCCGCCGGTGCCCACGAGTACGTCATCAAGCCGTTCACCGACGAGGTCATCGCGGAGAAGCTGGCTCTGCTGGGGTTGGGGGACGTATGAGGGCCGCACCCGGGCGTATCCGGGTGCTCGTCGTCGACGACTCGGTGGTCATCCGCCGCCTCGTGACCGAAGCACTCGCCGAGGATCCCCAGATCGAGGTGGTGGGGATCGCCTCGAACGGGAAGATCGCCCTTGAGAAGATCGCCCAGCTGAAACCCGACGCCGTGACGATGGACATCGAGATGCCGGTCATGAACGGCATCGAGGCCGTCCGGCAGCTGCGCAGGCGTAATCCTCGGCTGCCCGTGGTGATGTTCTCCACCCTGACCGAGCGCGGGGCCTCGGCGACGTTGGACGCCCTGGGCGCCGGGGCCAGCGACTACGTCACCAAGCCGTCCAACGTGGGCAGTTTCGCCGAGAGCCAGCAGAACATCCGGGACCAGTTGATCCCGAAGCTGAAGGCGCTCACGGGAACCCGCCGGGCCGCCGGCATCACCCGGGTACCACCGCCGTCCAGCCCGCGGCGCCTGAGGACGGGCCCCTTCGGGATCCTGGCCATCGGGAGCTCGACGGGCGGGCCGGACGCCCTCGCCCGGGTGCTGCCGGCGCTGCCCGGGGACCTGTCGGTGCCCGTCGTGGTGGTCCAGCACATGCCGCCGCTGTTCACCCGGCTGCTGGCCCAGAGGCTGGACTCCCACTGTCGCCTGCGTGTGACGGAGGCGGTCGAGGGCGAGGAGATCGCCCCGGGGAAGGTGCTGATCGCCCCCGGGGGGCTGCACCTGACGGTGCGCAGACAGGGGGCGACGATCGTGGCGCGCCTGACCGAGGACCCGCCGGAGAACTTCTGCCGGCCGTCCGTCGACGTGCTCTTCCGGTCCGTGTCCTCCCTGTTCGGGGACCGCGTTCTCGCGGCCGTCCTGACCGGCATGGGCAAGGACGGTGAGAAGGGGGCCATACAGATCCGTTCGACCGGCGGGGAGGTCTTCGCACAGGACGAGCCGACGAGCGTGGTGTGGGGGATGCCGGGGGCCGTGGCCATGGCGGGCCAGGCCGATCGGATCCTCGCCCTGGACCGGATAGGACCCGACCTGGCCTCGGCCCTGGCCCGAGGCCCGCGACCCGTGGAGGTGTCATCGTGAGTCTCGCCATGGCGGACTTCACGTTCGTCACCGCCCTGGTGCGGCAGCGCAGTGCCATCGACCTGCAGCCGGGCAAGGAATACCTCGTGGAGTCGAGGCTGGCCCCGATCGTGAGGGCCACGGGTGAGAAGGACATCGCGTCCCTCGTCACGCGGCTGCGCCGCGGGGACGACAAGCTGAGCAACGAGGTCGTCGACGCCCTGACGACGAACGAGACCTCCTGGTTCCGCGACACCCACCCCTTCCAGGCGTTCAGCCAGCATCTGCTGCCGGAGCTCGCCAGATCCGGGTGCCGGACCGTGACGGTCTGGTCCGCGGCCTGTTCCAGCGGTCAGGAGGCTTACTCCCTGGCGATGCTCCTGCTCGACTGGCTGCCGAACAACCCGGGCCTCAGCGCTCAGATCATCGGCACGGACATCTCCGCGCGCATGGTCGAACGAGCGAGGGCGGCCAAGTTCTCGCAGCTGGAGGTCAACCGGGGCCTGCCGGCGCCGTACCTGGTCAAGTACTTCGAGCAGATCGGCCGGGAATGGGCCCTCAAACCGGCAGTCAAGTCCCTCACCCGTTTCGAACGGGGCAACCTGGCTCTGCCTCCCACGAATATTCCCACCTGTGACGTCGTGTTCCTGCGCAACGTTCTGATCTATTTCGATCTGGACATCAAGCGCACGGTGCTCGGCCACATCCGACGGGTGCTGCGCCCCGGGGGCTACCTGGTCCTCGGCGGCGCGGAGAGCACCCTCAACCTGGACGGAACCTTCCGGCGCATGGAGCTGGGCAGGGCCGTCGTCTTCCGGCACAGCGGAGGTGCCTCATGAGCAGTATCGACGAGCTAGAGGACGCGCGGCAGGATCTCGAATCGCTGCTGCTCGACGTCCTCAACTCCACCCTCGGGGAGGAGGCCTTCACCACCGACGAGTCGTTGCCCGCCGGGCCGCTCGCGACCTCGAGGCTGTCCATCCACGATGAGGCCCAGGACACCTACCTGGGTATCGAGATCCGGGTCGGAGCGGTCCTGGCGCGCCTGCTGGCCAGCAAGATGATGGCGGCAGGCGACCCGAGCCCCGACGACCTGCTCGACGCCGTCGGGGAACTGGGCAACATCGTCGGCGGGAACGTCAAGACCTTGCTCTACCACACCGCCCGCCTGTCCCTGCCCATGGCCGATCTGAACTCCCGGACCGGCCCCGGCGACCCGGACGATCCGAGCACGACCCTGAGGGTCGCCGCGTCGGTCTTCGGGCAGACGGCCCAGGTGGTCCTGACCCCCGGTGCGCCGGTGGACGGGCTGTACTGGCCGCCGTCGCAGGAGGACGAGGCCTTGGAGAAGCAACCATGAAAATACTGGTGGCGGACGACAGCAGGGCGATGAGGATGATCGTCGCCCGGACACTGCGCCAGGCGGGTTTCTCCGGGCACGAGATCATCGAGGCCGAGAACGGGGCCGAGGCCCTGGAACTCGCCCGCGAGGAGGAGCCAGACCTCATCCTCTCTGACTGGAACATGCCGGAGATGACCGGCATCGACTTCCTGAGGTCCCTGCATCGTTCCGGAATCGACATCCCGTTCTGCTTCGTGACCTCCGAGGGGTCCGAGGAGATGCGCGAGATGGCCGAGGAGTCCGGGGCCCTGGGACTGATCACGAAACCCTTCACAGCAGAAAGGTTCACTGAGGTGCTCTCCACCGTGGTGTCATTGTGAGGTACGACATCGAACACTCGCCCCTGCCGACCATGCACTCCGTGCGTGCCGTGCTGGAGGGGCTCGTGGGCAGGACCATCGACTTCTCCGACTGCCACGCCGTCCCCCGGCTCAGTTCGAACGTCCGGGCCGTGTACGTGACGGACGAGGACCAGCTGGCTGCCGTCGCGGTCACGGACATCCAAGGGGCCGCCCGTCTGGGCGGTGCCCTGGGGATGCTGCCCAAGGGCGGGGTCGACGACGTCATCGACGACCACGACCTGACAGGGCTCATCCGGGACAACATCTACGAGGTGCTCAACGTCCTCGGCTCGGTGTTCAACGTCGCGGACGCGCCCCACGTGCGCCTGACCGAGATGTTCGGGCCGGGGCAGAGCGCCCCGGACGAGGTGGAGAACCTCGCCTACGCCCCTGGGGGAAGACTCGACATCGAGGTGGCCATCGCCGGGTACGGAACTGGCAGGCTTTGCATCGTGGTTCGCTGAGAGGTTCGAATGCCAGGAGTTCCTGCCGGTCCGGGACGGGCCGGGCCGGCCGACCCGAGGGTGCAGAGTTCTCAGGCCGGGCTGATTCGCCTGGTCCGGATCGGCCGGCAGGGCATTTACGATGCCCGACGCCGGCTGACAGCCTACGAGCTGCTGTTCCGGCCCTCGTTCGGCGACGGACACGTTCCCGAGCGGGCCGCGAGCGAACAGGCCACGTCGCAGGTCATCGCCTCGACCTTCGGCACGTTCGGACTGGACCGGATCGCCGACGGCAAGCCCCTGTTCATCAACTTCACGCGGGCCTTCCTGACCGGGATCATCTCGATTCCCGTCGAACCGGCCAATGTGATCATCGAGTTGGTCGAGCAGGTCGACGTCGACCACGAGCTCCTGCTGGGACTGCGGGAACTGCGCCAGGCCGGGTACAGGATCGCCGTCGACGACTACCGGGGCGACCTGCACCACAGTGCCCTGCTGGAGATCGCGGACTTCGTCAAGATCCGGGTCGACCAGCAGCCCTCGACCACCCTGCCGGGGCTGGCGAAAGTGGGACGCTCCCTCGGCGCCACGCTCCTGGCCGCGCAGGTGGACGACCTGGAGACCTTCCAGCACTGCGTCGGTCTGGGGTTCGAACTGTTCCAGGGCGCCTACCTGCAGCAGCCGACCCTCATGGAGCGGCGCACGCTCTCCCCGACCCAGCTCACCTGCGTCAAACTCCTGAACGACCTGTCCGATCCGGATACTCCCGTCTCGAGGATCGAACAGTTGGTGAGCATCGACCCCGGCCTCACCCTGCGTCTGTTGCGCACGGCCAACTCCGTGGCCAGCGGGAGCCTGCACGAGGTCGTGTCGCTGCGGCAGTCCCTCGTGCTCCTGGGCCCGCGGACCCTGCGTTCCTGGATCGTCCTCACCCTGCTGGAGGGAGGGACCGTTCAGAACGCCGGCGAGGAACTGTGGACGGTGCTCGCGCGTGCCCACGCCGTGGGGACCCTCTCGGAGGCCGATACCGACCTCGGGTTCACCATCGGACTGCTCTCGGGGGCCGCCGACCTGCTGGGATCCGATCCGGCGACCGTGGCGGAGGCCGCGGGCGTGGGACCAGCGGCCCGGGCCGCCCTGCTGGACGGCGAGGGGCCCTCCGGTCGGGCCCTGCGGGCCGTCCTGGCGCACGAACGCGACGATCCCGCGCAGATTACGGCGATGGGGATGACTCCCCTGGACGTCTCCCGGGTCTACCTGGAGGCCCTCAACACGGCCCTGACCCAGGTGCACACCCTGACGGGGCGCCGATAGGGCGCAGCCCCGCCCCAGCTCAGCGACCTGCCCCAGCTCAGCGACCCTGCACCGGAGAACCCTGCGTGTTCTCCCCGTCGCCGGAGGGGAGAACACGCAGGGACCACGGGATTCCTCGGAGCACGGCCGGTGTCAGGCCCCCGAGCGTTCGATTCCCCGCCGCAGGGCCTCGATGAGCCGCGGCCGGACCTCCTCGGGGGAGATCACGGTGTCGACCGAGCCCATGCGCACCGCCCGGTCGATCGTGTGGATGCCGTCGAACTCCGCGGCGACCTCCCCGAGTTTCTCGGAGCGGACGGCGGTCCGCACGCGTGCGAGTTCCGCCCGCAGACGGGACCGGTCCGCGCTCTGCGCCGCGGCCAGCTCGCGTTCCAGCTCCTGGACCCGCGGGTCGGCCGCCGTCCGGGTGTCGACGTCCCGGGAGAAGACCACCGCGGCGGCCGGAGCCCCGCCGATGACCGAGGAGAACGACCCCCGCACCGCCATGACCTGCATGTTGTCGTGGAGATGACGCGAGAACACCACGAAGGCACCCCCGTGGTACCGGGAGACGACACAGAACACGATCGGACCGGAGAAGTTCACGACGGCCCGGCCGATCTCGGCCCCGAACTCCAGTTGCCACGAACGCATCGACTCGGGCGAACCGTCGAACCCCGAGAGGTTCGCCAGCACGACCAGGGGCCGGTTGCCGCTGGCAGCGTTGACGGCCCGGGCGGTCTTCTTGGACGAGCGCGGGAACAGCGTCCCGGCGGTCCACACGGGCGGGCCGTCCGTCGGCAGGGTTCCCCGGCGCGGCACGGGTCGGGACTCGATGCCCAGCAGGCACACGGGCTCGCCCCCGAGATGGGCGTCCAGGACGACGGAGGTGTCGGCGTCGGCCATGTCGGCCCAGCGTTCGAGCACCGGGTGGTCCTGGTCGGACACGGCCCGCATGACCTGTCGGATGTCGAACGGCTTCTTGCGCTCGGGGTTCGCCTCGTCCGAGAAGATGTCGCCGATCCTGCGGAAGTCGCTGCCGGCCGACTCGTGGGGGTACTGGCAGATGTCCCGGTCGAACGGGTCGTCCGTGGGAGCCCTGCGCGGGCGGCGCTCCCCGGGCACCACGTACGTGTGGTCGTAATGGGTCATGAGAATGTCCACGGCCCCCGCGACGTCGGGCGCCCAGTACTGGGCCTGCCCGTTGGGGCCCATGACCCGGTCGTAGCCACCGATGCCGAAGTTGTCCTCCGCCGACACCCCGCCCGAGTAGTCCAGGGACTGCTTGCCGGTGAGGACCATCGCGCTGTCCGGGGTCATCACCAGGATGCCCTTGGTGTGCATGAGCATCGTGGCCTCGGCGTTCCAGTACGGCTGGGCTCCCACGTTGATCCCGGTGACCACGATGTTGATCTCACCTCCGGCCTGCGTGAAGGTGATGATCCTGCGCAGGGCCTTGGAGACCCAGTCCATGTTCTCCGTGCCGGAGGACATGGAGATCCGGGCTCCGGAGGACAGCGTGAACCACTCCAGGGGAACCCCGAGGCGCTCGGCCAGATCCAGGCCGGCGATCACGCGGGCGCACTCCGGCTCGGCGACGGCGCCCAGGGCCTTCGTGGGGTCACCCGCGAGGACCACGCGGGTCATGCCCTCCGGGTACAGCCGCGTCGGCGTGGTGACCAGGCCCGCGACGATCCCCGCCGAGTTCTTGCCCGCGGGGCGGTCGACCGGGACCAGCGCCCCGTTCTCGTCGAGGTCATGCTCGACGAACGTGCCGCTGCTCCCCGTGAGCATGGTCATGAGCTCGTACGGATACAGGGTGTTCCGACGTCGCGAGCGCAGCACCTTCTGTTCGTAGCCGTCCAGGACCGCCAGGGGTTCCGACGGTGGTTCCCCGAGGGCAGCGACGACCCCGGCCCCGGGCACGTGCGTGAAGCGGACCGAGGCCGGCACCTGGGCGCCGTCCGGGCCGGCCACGCACCCGGTCGCGACGACCTCGTGGATCCCGGCCCCCACGGTGAGGGGCGCCAGGCTCTCGCGCAGGGCGGTCAGCTCCGCGACGGGCGTGTCGACCAGGGGCCACACGTGGAGCCAGACGTGGTTGAGGTCCAGGCGCGAACCGGACCGGACGGTCGCCCTCGCACGGCGCACGGCGTCCGTGCAGGCCGCGATGGCGCGTTCGGCCTGGGGCAGGGACGTGACCTCACCCTCGGCGTCCCGCACGACCGTCAGCTCGCGGATCTGCGCCAGGGCGATCAGACGGCGGTCGTCCGGGTTCTGCCGGGCGACGGCCAGGAACAGCAGGGCGTCCGGGGAGGACTCCAGGCGCGTGAGGTCGAAGTTCTCCAACCTCCACAGGTCCAGGCGCAGGCCCACCATCGGGTGCAGGTCGCGCAGCAGCGTGTCCTCGGCGAGGGCCGTCCCGGAGGGGCGGAAGGTCACGTGCCGGACGGCGTCGCCGCCGCTGTCCCCGGATCCGACCGAGGCCACGGTGATCCGGCGCAGGCGGTCGGGCAGGGACATCTGCGACAGACGGGCGCCGAGTTCTTCCGCGGCCTTCTCGGCGCTGCGCGGGGCGTCGGGCCAGTCCAGGTACAGGTCCACCACGATCTGGTCGGTCGGGCGGCCGGTGCTCTGCGCGACCTGCGCGACGGTGTCGAGGGCCTCGCCGAGGCGTTCCATGGGGGCGAGGGTGCTCACGAGATCGCGCGTGACGCCGTCGAGCGTGTACTCGGCGCTGACGACGGGCAGCCCCCCGACGGTCCGGGCGCTGACCTCGCCCAGGGCGTGCGCGTGGTAGTGGCGGCGGGCCAGGATCTCCAGCAGAGGCTGGGTGGAGGTGTCGCCGATCCGTTCGGTCAGCAACCTGACCAGGGACTCCGGGCTCGTGACGAGGGAGGCGATCCGCTGCGCACGGTCCGGGGCCGCCGGGTCGGCAGCCAGGTACTCCAGCTGTTCGCGGACCTGGGCGTGGACCTGGTCGCGGGCGGCCTGCACGATCGGGGCGTCGAACCAGCGGAACCGGACGCTGCGGACCAGGTCGCCGATGGCCGGGTGACGGATCTGGGCCGCGCGGGCCAGCCGGTCGAGGGTCGTCCGGGCCCGCTGCGCAGCCTGCCCGGACGGCGCCGGCGCGCGCAACCAGCGCTGCAGGAGGGCCGTGACGGCCTGCGCCTGGGCCTTCCCGCCTCCCTGCGCCAGGAAGATCCGGTGGATGGCCGTCTGGAGATCCGCGGACCGCTCCAGGCCCTCGACCCCGTAGTGGGCGAGCATGCGAGCGAGCCGGCGGCGGAAGCGCGCCGGCAGGTCGGCGCTGTCGGCGTCGAGGTAGCGCAGGTAGGAGTGGAGGAACTCGCGCGGGCTGTGCACCCGGGCGTCGCCGTCGAGGGCCTGCCCGTCCAGGTCG
Source organism: Actinomycetota bacterium (assembly GCA_030837505.1). Lineage (GTDB taxonomy): Bacteria > Actinomycetota > Actinomycetes > Actinomycetales > Kineosporiaceae > JAUPKJ01. The sequence continues at coordinate 4,568 of JAUPKJ010000026.1, read as the reverse complement.
CGGTTCCCCGTGAGTTCGCACAGGTCGGTGAAGGTCTCGAACAGGCGCAGCTCGCCGTCCAGGAGGGCAGGGTCCTCGCCGGGTTCCGGCGGGCAGACCCGCAGGTACTCCTCGGTGAGGGCCTTGGCGTCCTGGACGGTCAGGTCGTAGCCGAGCACGAGGTTGCGCAGATCGTCCAGGAGACGCGCGGGGGCCGGGGCTCCGGTGGTGTCGGTGCCGGCGGGGTCGGAGCCGCTCGGCAGGTCGATCGTCCCTGCCGTTCCCGCGCCGGCCGGATCGGTTGCGCTGTCGGGGACGGCGCCGTCCCCGAGGGGCTCCAGGCGCAGCAGCGGTGAGCCCGGGTCCACCTGGTCGTTGGGCACGACCATGATCTCGCGAACCCTGCCCCGGAACGGCGCGGGCAGTGCGGTCTCCATTTTCATGCTCTCCAGGACCACCAGCGGGGCCCCGGCTGCGATCTCCTCGCCCACCTGGGCCGCGACCGACACCACGAGGGCCGGGGCCGGGGAACGGACCACCCCGACCTCGTCCCGGACGATCCGGTGGGTCACCCCGTCGACCTCGACGACGTGCTGCCCGGCGTGCGAGGACAGAACCAGCCGCGCCGTGCGGTCCCCGACGGTCAGCCTGGCCGTGTGGGCGTCCTTGCGCTCCCACCGGACCCGCCGGACCTCGCCGTCCACGCGGACGCGGTAGTCCAGCGCACCGACCCGAGCCACCCCGACCCGGTGGGCGAGGCCGGCCAGCCGCAGCCCGAAGTTCTGGACGATCTCGTGCTGGGCCTGGGGGCGCCCGCCCCGGGCCGTGCCCAGGAACCGGGTCTCCTCCGCCAGCTCACAGGCGGCGTGGGCCTCGATCCCCGCAGCGATCAGGGCGAGGCCGGCGTCCCGGTGACCGCGCAGCCCCCCGGCAGCCCGGACCCGGTCGATCCAGCCCGTTCCCGCCGTACCGGCCCGGACCTCCTTCTGCCCCAGCAGGTCCAGCAGGAAGGACTTGGTCGTGACCCCGCCCTCGATCATCACGACGGTGTCCCCGAGGGCCCGCGCGAGCCGGGCCAGGGCCTGCGGGCGGGTCGACCCGTGCGCCACGATCCGCGCGATCGTCGGGTCCCGCCGCGCGTCGACGACGTCCCCCTGCGCCACCGCCGTGTCCACGCGCAGGCCCGCGCCCGTCGGCAGCTGCAGGAACGACACCCGCCCACCGGCCGGCGCGAAGTCGGCGTCCGGGTCCTGCGCCGTCAGGAGCGCCTGGACGGCGTGCCCCGACGGGGCCGGGACCGGGCCGGACAGCGTGCCCCCCTCGGCGATCATCAACTGTTCGACCAGCAGATCGACCCCGCGCGTCATCTCCGTGACAGCGTGATCGGCCTGCAGCCCCGTGTCCACGCCCAGGAGGCTCAACGCACCGGTTCCCGGGGACAACACGAACTCCACGGTGCAGGCGCCCCGGTACCCGGCGGACTCGACGAGACCGACAGCCGTGTCGGTGAGCAGCCGCTCCTGGTCACCCGTCAAACAGGCCGCCGCCGACTCCTCCAGGACCGTGCGGCCGCGCAGCCGCACCGAACAGTCCCGCACGCCCAGGGGCCAGACGGCGCCCTGCCCGTCAGCGAGAACCTGCACCTGCAACAGGCGGGAGCGAAGGGACCCGTCCGGGTCCTCCAGGCCGTCGCCCGCGGGCGACAGCCCCTCGGGCAGGGCCGTGAACTGGGCCTCGGCCAGTGCCCGGGCAGCTTTGGGCGTGGGACCGACGAACGAGATCCCGAGGCGCTCGCAGAGCTCCGCGAATTCCGGGGTGCGGTTCCGGGCCGGTTCCGTGCGTGGCCAGCCGGCCCAGGCCGCGTCGACCCCGGAGTCCTTCAGTGTCTTCTCCAGGTCGGCCCACGGGCCGTCCTCCGGCGCCGAGGCGGTGCACCAGGCTTCGTCGGCCTCCCGGACGAAGAGCGACTCGTTGTCGCCCGCGGTGTGGAGGGCCACGGTCCGATAGGTGACACCACCGCGGGCGTTGAGTTCCCGGACCGCCTGGACGAGGCGCACGGCCACATCGCCCCGGTTCACGATCGCTACCCGTCGCTGCACGCGAAACCTCCCTGGATGACCCGGGCAGGCGAGATCGTCCCCGGGATTCTCACCTTACGAGCGCTCCCCACCGCCGGAAGGGCCCCGGAGCAGTCCAGGGGTTCACTGGGGTGGGTCGCAGTCCGGCCGCGGCGCCCGGGCGGTCGGCCGTCCCGGGGAGGTCCTCGGCGGGACGCCGCTGCCGGGGGCCGTCCGGCGGGCTGGTGGCTTTGGCCCGGTTCCGGCGAGGCGTTTGCCGAGGATACGGGCGGGAAGGTCCGTCCTGTCGACGGCGGGGCGGGGCCCGGGGCCGTCGGCCGGCCGGTCGCGGTGCGCGGGGGTCCGGGACTCCCGGGGCCGGTCGGTGGAGGAACTGCCGGTGTGGTCGGCAGCGGTGGGGCGGGGGCTGTCCAGGTCGTTCCCCACGTATCCGGGGCGGTTTTTTTGGGGGGAGCCGAACCTGAGCCTGTTTCAGACGGAGCCCCGGGGGCGGGGCACCTGCCCGGGGGGAGCCCCGGGCCCCGGCGGCACACCCTGCCCCGGCGGCACACCCTGCCCCGGAGGAGGACCGCCCTCCGGTGGGCCCTGCACGGCCGTGCCCGGGATCGTGGGCCCTGCGGCGGCCAGGTTCGGGGCGGCCAGGTTCTGGGCGGCCGCCCCGGGGAGCGTCCCGGCCTCGTCCGGAGCGGGCCGGTCCCCCGGTCCCTGTTCCGGGGACCCGGTCGCGGGCTCCCCGGCCGGTCCCTGTCCCTGGGGGAAGTCGGGCCCCGGCCTCTGGGGCTGCGGGGGCCTCTGGGTCTGCGGGTTCCCCGGGCCGCGGGCCGCGGCCCGGCCGCCCCCGGCACCCTGATTCCCCGGGCCGCTCAGGGTCCTGCCCTCGTGGACCTTGTCGTCCAGGTTCTCCGTCAGCGCGCGGGCCCGTTCCTGTTCCTTGTCGTAGTCGCGGATCAGGCGTTGGATCCCGAGGGCCCCGGCCGTGATGGCGACGGTCACCAGGACGGCCCGTTGGAGTGCCGTCGAGCCGTCCATGCTGCCCGCCTGCACCTGGGACCACAGCGACGGCCCGAGCAGCACGGCGGTCAACAGCAGTCCGATCCGAAGAGGTGTCACAGCGCCGGCTCCAGGGCCTCCAACCGGGCGCACAACAACGCGGCCCAGGTGACACGGTCCAGGGGAATCCCGTCCAGGCGGACCACGGGCAGGCCCAGCTGGAGGACGGACATCGGCTCGCGGGCCCCGGCCGCCCCGTTCACGACCACGGCGTCCACCTGGTCCAGGGAATCGACCCAGTTCTGGGTCCGTTCGACCGGTTCGCCGCCGTCCACGCACGCGACCACGACCCTCGCGTCGATGGCCTGCAGGACCTCGCGCAACGCCGTCCAGCTGCCGTTGCCGGGGATCTCGACGGCCACGACGCACGGCTCCTGGTGCACCAGGGCGATGGCAGAGCCCTTGGAGGCGCCGATGGCCGTCGTCGGGACGGCGATCACCGGGCGGGGACTGTTCCCGACAGCGAGTTCGACTGCGGTGCGGTGGGCCTCCAACAGGGCCACCCCCGGCGGGCCGACGACGGCCACGACGGCCGCCTCGGGGTCGGCGTCCACCTCCGGCATACGGTCCAGCATGCGCAGCACGGAGGCGAAGCGGTCGCCGCCGTGCAACTGTCGGGTCCACGCCGCCGGGACCCCCAGCGACCGCAGCCGCCGACGGTCCGAGGCCGTCCTCAGGTCGCCGCGGACCGTCGTCGAGACCGCGGCCTGCCGCAGTGGCGACCGACCGGCGGTCGTCCCCGGTACTCCTTGTCCCGGCGTTCTCTGTCCCGTGGTCGTCCTCTGTCCCGCCGGCGCCGACCTCGGCGCCGGGACCCGGGCGGGCGGGCGCGACGCCGAAAGGGACCGCCGCGGTGCGCTCTCGAAGACCGTTGTCGCCCGGGCGGGGGCGCCGGCGTGCACGCCCTCCCCGGACCGCTGTCGGGGAGGACCGGCCCACCGTTCCGCCGGCTCAGCCCCCCGGCCGGCCGCAGCTCCGGCCGGCCGGAACGGGCGGATCGCCGAGGAGGAACGCGCGAGAGAATCGGCGGAGGAACCGGCGAGGGACCCGGCGAGGGCCTCGGCCTTGGACCGCGCGGGAACGGTGGTCGCCGACCGGGCCGACGAAGTCCTGGGGGACGGCACAGACACCGTGGGCCCACCGAACGCGAACATCGGGGACACCGCCGCCGGATTCTGGGTGCTGGGGGCCGTCCGACGGCCCGGGAGCTCCGGGGCGGCGTCCTGCGTGGACTGCAACCGGTCGAGCAGTGCCGTGAACTCGGGCCGTTCGGGAGCGTGGTCGTCGTCCTCCCCGAGGGTCCCGGCGGCCGGCGGCCGCGCGGCTCCCGCGAGGGACGGGTCGTCGAACAGGCGTGCGACCTGTCTGCGCAGGGCCGCGCTCCGTTCGTCACGGGCCCCGGTCCCCGGAGCCGCGTCCCGAACGTCCGCGCTGCGCCGATCGTTCGCACCGTCCCGATCG
>JAUPKJ010000223.1 GCA_030837505.1 Actinomycetota bacterium | reverse complement strand
GCGAGAAAGCAGCCGAGGACGCCGTCGACGTCGACACCGCTTTCGGGAGCCGGGACCCGAACACCCTCCTGACCAGGTTCCTCGTCCTCGCCTCCACCCTGATCGAGAACTGGCCACCGCTTTTGTCCCGCCCCGGAAAGGGACCGAAAAAGGGCAACAAGTGGGGTCTACTCGAGAGCACGATGCGCGACCCAGGTTCACCCGCCCGGGGACACGCCGCCGTCCTCGTGACACTGCGTACAGCCCGGAACAAGGTCCATATCACTCACGATCACAAGAACGGCGCGGTCACGGCGGTAGAAGCAGCCGTCGACGTTCTCAAGAACGATCTCAAGGATGGCTTCAAGTCCCTGGGGGAGCCGTGGCCGGAGTCGCCGTCACCGATCAGCCTTCTCCAGGCGGCTCCGGCGGCGGCGCGGCCCTGGGACCTGCCCGCCGACGGCGACACCACCCTGCACGACAGGTACTGCTGCCTCCGGGAGCGCCTTGTCGCGGCATGTGACGACGCGGCGGGGAGGGAGCGTCGGTGACTGTCACGGCAGCGGGCCCCACGACGGTGGGCGTCACGACGGCGGGCGGGACCGAGAGCGGCGACATGACAGGGACCCGTGAATGGCCGCCCCACCCCGCCGAGGTGTTCTTCCACCTCGCCCGGTCCGCCGTCGACGAGAGCGACCGCGAGGCGCTGCGCTGGCTCGAACGGCAGCTGGCACCCCGCGTCCACCTGTCATCCGCCCATCTGCCGTCCGGACGCCTGTCACCGGCGCTCCTGAACCGTCCACGACCCGCGGATCCGCCGACGTCCCTCACCTGGGAGAGCCGGCCGTCGTCCGGCGTCGGGCAGCGCCTGGACACCCTGGTCCGCCGCTCGCGGGCGGGAGAACAGGTCAAGCTACGCTTCGGGCGACATGATCCCGTAGGGGGCAGCGTCACTGTGCATCCCTGCCCTCTGACCGACGCCGACCTTGCTCTTGGCATCCCCTTCCCCGGGTTCCTCGACCGGCTGGCCGGGGCTGACGTCGGCGAGCATCTCTGGCAGGCGAGCCGCTTCACTGGGTACCGCTTCACCAGACCCCGCGCCCAACGGGAGCCCCCAGGAGCGCCGGCCGTGGCGCGACGGGAGCCGCGATATACCTCGCGACCGCCGTCCGCCTACACCGACATCGTCGTCCTCACCATGGACTCACCCCGGGGACGGCGGATCCCCGGGCGGTACGCCGCGCGGCTCGCCGAGGCGCTGCGCCGCGCCGTCCTCGCCACCGCCGGAGACCTGGCCCCGGAAGTCCTTCACGGACACCGCGCCGACGGCCTGCCGCACGTCGCCTTCCTGGCGCTACCCGATGTCGGTGAGCCGTCGTCCGACGGCAGGATCCTGGGTCTCGCGGTCGCCGTGCCCAGCGTCTGCGAGGCCGAGCGCCTCCGGATCGTCCGCGCCGTGCGGGACCTGCGGCGGCGAAGCGGAACGGACATCGTGACCCTTCGCGGCCCGGGGTTCGGCACGGCGGACTTCCGCTTCGATCCTGGCCACGTCCGTCCGTGGACCACCTCACCGGAACGCTGGCGGCGCGGGAGCCGACGCTGGACTACAGTCACCCCTCTGGTGCTGGACCACTTCCCGAAGCGCCCGGCGCAGATCGAACGCCGGATCCGCGAGTCGGTTCTACGCGTGGGGCTCCCCGATCCCCTGACGGTCCGCTTCGACACCGGGCCCCTGCTTCCGGGAGGCGTCACGCTGCGCCGTCACGAATTGCCCGAGCGCACGCGACGCAAGCTCTACTTCCACGTCGAGCTGACCTTCCAGGACCTCGTCGCCGGGCCGGTCCTCGTCGGTGCGGGCCGCCACCTGGGCGTAGGGCTTTTCGCTCCCACTGATCACCCGGAACGAAGTGATTGATCACTTTGTTCCGGGCGGGAGGGCCGGAGCCCTCGTGGGGAGGTTCCCGGTGGCCCGTCAGCTGCTGGACCTGCCGGCCACGGCGGTGACGCCCTTCGTCCAGCCGAGGTCGACCGGATTGATCGAGGCCTTGGTGCAGTCCCCGACGACGGTCGTGTCGTAGGTGGAGTGGTACTCGTGGGAGCTGGGCGTCTCGGGCGTCGAGGTGGACGGGTTCGCGGCGGGCTGGGTCCAGATGACCTTGGTGGTCGGCACCTTGCTACAGGGGACCGGAGCGCCGAAGTACTCGCTGAAGTTGATGACGGGCCCCTTCAGGGCCTTGCTCGTGGAGTGCATGTCGCCGAGGTAGGTGTCGGTCCCCGCCTCCATGTCGCGGATCCAGCCACCCCACCATTGGCCGGTGCTGTCGGCTTCGAGCCGCTTGACGCTGTACTGGTAGTTGTTGGACAGCTTGATCGTGTAGGGGGCCCGGCAGCTGAGTCCGTCGCCCTCACCGCCGAAGACCACGCACGTCCCCGTGCGGTTACGGGACTTGTCCGCGTTCCACATGGAGAAGATGGCCATCTCACCGGCCGAACCGTCAGGCCGGGTGGCGTCGGTCTGCAGACCGATGTAGCCGCCGTCGGGGGCGTCGGCGTACCAGAAATTCATCGACCAGTAGGAGGACTGCGCCTTCTTCTCGACGGACATCACCTGGTCGATGTTCGTCAGGTTGTTCCCGGGCCCGTCCGTCTTCCAGTACACGTCGACATGGGTTGACGACGCGCTGCTGGTGCCCTCCGCGGACGCCGGTCCAGCCACGACGAACACGGTGGTTCCGCCGGCGAGCAATGCCGCCACCGACAACGCCGCCCACGAGCTGCGCCTGCGGTGCCAGGGACGAGCGTTCCGATGATTCACGAGGGCCTCCGTCAAAGGAAAAGGTGGAACTCCGCACACGGGAGACCCTGCCGTGCGGACCGACTGGTCGCGCCGAGTGCGTCCCCCTGACAGTGACCTTGGCGCAACACCGGCCTACGGACCTTGTCCCCCCGATAAGAGATCGTCAGGGGACACTCGATCACAGACTCGTCACCGACGGTGACGAGTACTCGTGGCGCGTCCCGCCTCTAGCTGCGGAACCGCTTCCAGCACCACGAGGACAGAGAACAGAAGATCAGGCCGACGAACGCAAAGCGCAGGTCCTGGTGTCTCCATCCCTGAGACAAGCACTGCGTCCCGATGCCGAACGAAACCGCCAGGCAGAGACCATTCACCCAACGAGAGATCGTGCTTGCCGCACGCCCTCGCCCGCCGGGAATCCGCTCCTCACCGGTCGGGCCCGTCGCCCCGGGCCCGTCGTCCTCACCCCCGGCCACCGGTGCGGGTGGTGCGGGGATCTCTCCCGGATTCCGGGGTGGCATCGGGATCACGAGCGGGCCGGACCACAGGTGGTCTATCTGGTCGACGATCTGCCGTCCGTGTTTCCACAGGTTCGGCTCCACCTCGACGGTGTTGGCGTCCGCTCCGACGACGACGCGCTTCCCGTCCGGCCAGACCAGGACGCCGGCCGCCGACGACCGGGTGACGGTCGTGTGCGTGGTGTCTTCGCCGACCCAACTGATCCCGTCCTCGCCCATGATCAGCCGGTTCGAGGTCTCCTCGGGATCGCGACGATCGTAGGTCGTGCCCTCGACAGGTTCCAGCAGCGTCCCCGGCGCCCGCACCCACGACGATCGGGACACTCGTACCCGTGTCGGGACCTGAGCGAGGGCCGTGGAGAGCGCCGCGACGGCAGCCTGGGTGACGTCGTCCGGTGTGACGGCGGTGATCTGTTCTGCCCACTCCCCGGGGTGAGTGACGTCCCCTCCGTGCAGCACGCGCAGAGCCTGGCTCACGGGCCAGGAAAGGGCAGTGGCCGGGTCGGACGCCTGTCGGAGGGCATCGGCACGCCAGGTGTCCACCTCGTCCGCGGTCGTCTCCTGTTCCTCTTCCCCGGCCAGGTGGTGGAGGGTGGCGAGGAGGGGGCGCACGGCGTCCGACTGGCGCCCGGCCACCAGATCGCTCAGAACGATCAACTCCGAGGTCTCGCCGGTGAGGGCAGACACGTCCACCTGTGGGGAGTACGCGGCCGCGCGACGCGTCCGGAGCTCATCGACCAGCCGCGCTTCCATCACCGAGCCCAGGGCCTGGGCAGCGGCGTTCCGTGGAAGCAACGCCTGCACAGCCACGACGTCGCTGGGGCCCCCGATGTACGCGGGGAACTTTGGCACGATCCCGGGCAGGGGATCAATCGGGGGTACGGAGACGCCGTCCGGCAGGTTGATCCGCATCCCGGCCGGAGGCGGTCCGCTGAACCACAGGACGGCGTTCTGACGGGTGGCGTACCGCCGCGACCACGTGGTGAGAAGGTCGGGGGTGAGGCCGTGCAGTCCCATACCGTCGAAGCCGCTCAGGCCGTAGCCGGCCGCGCCGTACCGCCAGATCAGCAGGCGACGTTGCGGCGAGTATCCCTTGCCGGCGTACTCGGCCCGCAGGATTTCGCGTTCGTCGTCCAGCCGGTGGAGCGGAGGGTTCACGAGCTGCCGCGTGACGCTGTCCAGGAAACCGGTGGCGAAGGGCGCGTCGCCCTCGCAGTGGAACATGGTGACCGTCTGGTCGACGTATCCGTTCGAATGGTCTCCCGGACGTCCGATGCCGAAGAACGCCAGGTGTTCCATCATGTGGGTGATCCCGCACGTCGGCAGGGTCTCGTCGGAGGATCCGACGCGGAGCCCGAGCCCGCACCGGAGTGGCCCAGGCAGCTCGCTCCACACGGTGCGGATCCCCTCCACCTCTGTCAGGTGGATCGTTGGAAGGTCAGTCGTGATCACTGCGGGAGGGTAACGTGCAGCCGACAAAATGTCAGATCCGTTAATACTTCGGCCAGGTGACCACCCGGACACTAGTGTCGGTCGCCGTGAGTTTCCTGCGCCGTCGCCCCAAGGCCTCCGATTATGTGATCGTCCAAAACCGGTGCTGGCTCTACCCAGAGCTCGATCAGCTCTACGACACCGTCGGCGACACT
>JAUPKJ010000222.1 GCA_030837505.1 Actinomycetota bacterium | reverse complement strand
GGTGTTCTACACCGCGGATCGTCTGTTCGCCGGCGGTCAGGTGCATTCACTTGACGCTGGAGGTGGAGGAGGGCGGGAAGGCGTGCGAAGTATTTTGGTGTCACGTTCGATGGGAGTTCCATAGCTCGAGGCACAGATTTATCCTTCAGGGGGGCGAGGCGTTTCGGTGTTTACAGTCACCGTATCTCCTGCGCATCTCGGTGCCGGCCTGCGCACTGTCATCGGCGCCCGGGGACCAAGCGTAAGCGCCCGTGGCGGAGAGGATGGTGAATGAAAAAATGGACTTGTCTGATGGGGGAGTGAGCGAGGTTGCCTACCCTGTCGTATACATCGAGGATGATGGGTGGCTTGAAATTGTCACATCCTCCGATGAACTGTTGAATAATGTTGAGGTAGACTATTTAGATGAGATCATGCATGTATTTGATATGAATGGGAGGGGGGTTCTGCTGGGCTCCGACAACGGTAAGATTGTTGCAAGGCTCGGGGGACATATCGACATACCCAAGGTATCCTCCGTGGTGAATGACTTTTTTCGGAAACAAAAGGTGTATTCCGGTCCGGCGGCGGTTGCGGATGCCTCCAGCTACGCGCGGACCGTGGTCGCTTCGTATCTGAAGTTGAAAAGGAGACAAAAATGGCGTCCTTGGCGTGGAGGTAGCGGATGATCAGCCAACGGGGTGGTCTCATCCCGGGTGCACCGATCGGATAATGAGGGCTGGCCGCCCTACCTGTTCTTCTCGGCCTTCGGGTTCACGGTCCGGTTCCTGTTCATCGAGGTGGAGGCGATACGGGATGATGGTAGTGAGTAGGCGGCGGGACGACGCCGGTGCGCGGCCGTGGTCGGCCCTGCGGCGAGTGGTCTGCGGGATCTCCGTGGCGTGTCTCCTCCAGGGGTGCGGTGTGGGGGGCGAGGACGACTTCGCTGGGCTGTGCGGCACCGTGGACCTCGGGCGAATCAGGGACGCCCGCCGGGCCGTTCTCGGGTCGCAGCCGGGGAAGGATTCCAGGACGTATGAGTGCGCGGACAACAGCGACGAGCCCTACGTGGCGGCGGCGACCAGCCGGAGTTTTGACTGTGCGTGGGCCGCAGAGGATTTCTCGCGCTTCTTCGCCCAGCCCCCGACCTCCCCGGCGGCGGGCGAAGAGAATCACAATTCCCACTACGGCGACTACGTCGAGAAGAAGGGGAACAGGATCTATCTCTCTTGCAATCCCGGGGAACTGACAGTCGCTATGACGCCGCTGTCGGTCATCCAGAAGATCTCGGCCCATGAGAAAAAGAGTCCTCGCCGTTACCACGGACCGGGCCCCGACACCGCCGACCCACCTCTCACGGCTCCGTGACCGGCGAAAATAAACTGTTGGAAGATCGAACAGAAGTAGGGAACAATGAGTGACGTTCTGGTGACTGGCGGGGGAGGCTGAGATGGGCAAGCCGGTTACGCGCGGTGACAAATCGGCCAGGAAACAATTGGGGAAGGTCCTGGCCGGAGGGCTGAAATCTTCGCTCGGGTCGGTGATGGACAACGATCTCATGATGGAGATCTGTGGTCGAGCGTATGCTCGCCGAGTGGCCGGCTGGAGTCGATCTCACGGCGGAAAATAATTATGTGCGCACCCTGCGCGAGCTGTTCCAGCGTCTTGTGTGACTTCCGGAGGTCTGAGCCCACGGAACAACTACGAATGTTCGACACAGGGACATGAGAGGCGGAACGCCGAACCCAAGGATGTCGTGCGGTGACGCGAGAGAGGCCGGTGAACCGGTGGTGCGGGTGTGCATCGTTTCGCGGCTGGCCGGCCGGCCAGCCGGTCCGTCCAGCCAGCCGTCCAGCCCGGCACCGGCGTCCCTACGGTCGCGGCGGTGCGGTGCTCTCCCGGACGACGAGTCGCGTGGGGACGAGGGTCGTGCCATGGCCCACGTGCTCACCGCGGATCTGTCGCAGGGCCTGTTCGACGCAGCGCCGTCCCACCTCGGCGAAGTCCTGGTGGACCGTGGTCAGCGGCGGGGCGAAGTACGCGGCCTGGGAGAAGTCGTCGAAGCCGACCACGCTGATGTCCTGCGGCACACTGCGTCCGTGGGTGTTCAGGGCCCGCAGCACTCCCAGGGCCATCTCGTCGTTGGCCACGAACACCGCCGTGCAATCCGGTTCCCCGGCCAGCCACAGCCCGGCCTCGTACCCCGAGGCCGCCGACCAGTCCCCTCGCACCAGGGGCGGCACGGGCAGTCCTGCTGCCTGAAGCTCCTGCCTCCAGCTACGGGCACGGCGTTCCGCTGCGAACGACCCCTCGGGTCCCGCCACGTGCCACACCGTGCGGTGCCCGAGGTCCAACAAGTGGCGCACTGCCTGCCGGGCGCCCTCGGCCTGGTCGGTGTCGACGACGCTGTAGCGGTCACCCGCGTCGGAGTCGACGACCACGACCTCGGCTCGCGGCGGCAGGGTGATCGTGGCGGCGTCCAGCAGGTGCACCTCGACGATGGCGATCACCGCGTCGACCGCCAGCTCGTCGAGCCTGCTGAAAGCACCGCTGACCTGCTCCTGCGTGGGGGCTACCACGGGCAGCAGCGTGATCGTGTAGCCCTCGGCCGCTGCGTGCGTGGCGATGGCTTCCAGGGTCCGGCTGTTACCGGACGAGGAGAGGGTGAAGAGCATGACGCCCAGGGCGCGGAACTCCCCGGACTTCAGCGCCCGCGCGGCGCGGTTGGGTCGGTAGCCGAGCTCGGCCATGGCATCGACGACCCGCTGCCGGGTCGCACTGACCACCACGGGGTCGCCGTTGACGACCCGGGAGACGGTCTGCGCCGAGACCCCGGCCCTCCGGGCGACGTCGACCCGCGAGACGCGCCGCGGCTTGTCCTTCCTCACCCCTGCCCCTCTCATTCTTCGGTGTGGCCGAGGTCGGGATCCTCGACGAAACGCACCCGGTCGCAGGCCGCGTGCAGTTCGAGGACGACGATGACGTTACCGTCGCCGCGCACCACCGGACCGGGCACGTAGAGGGTCCGCTGCGGTCCCCGTGACCAGTACCGGCCCAGGCAGAAACCGTTGATCCACACGACGCCCTTGCCCCACCCCGCCGTGTCGAGGAAGAGGTCCCGCCCGGCCGGCGCGTCGAAGGACCCCGTGGCCACCACGGGCCCGGCAGCGAGCCCTCCCGGTTCGGGCCGTTGCGCCGCGGGGTGTCCCGGGGCGAGGCCGACCAGGCGGTCGAGGTCCACCGGCAGCACCCGCCAGGTCTCGACGGTTCTCCCGGCCACGCGGGTCGGGCCGATGAGTCCCTTGGGTTCGCCCAGGCGGGGGCCGTAGTCGACACGGCCCTGGTCCTCCACGAGCAGTTCCAGCACCTGCCCGTCGGGCAGGGACAGCGCCCGGTCGTGGCAGTCCCGGGACAGGGTTCCGACGGGCCGGCCGTCGACGAACACCTGGGCCCGGTCGCGCACCTCGCCGACCTCGAGGACCCCTGCGCCGCCTTCGGTCAGGTCCGCCCGGTAGAGCATGAACCCGGCGGGGTGCCCGACGTCGTCCATGGTCACCTCGGTGCCGTGCACCGACCAGGTGCCCAGGCCGTCCAGGACCTCGCGCAGGGGCAGCAGACCGGTGAGGGGCACCTCGAAGGCGGGGACGGGCGCCGTGGCGCGGGGCAGACAGTCCGGGACCGGGACGTGGCGCGCGATGACTTCGCGGAAAGCCCAGTACTTCGCCGTCGGACGACCGGCCTCGTCGAGGGGCGCATCGTAGTCGTAGCTGGTGACGATGGGTTTGTAGACGCCCTTGTCGTTGGCGCCGTTGGTCAGGCCGAAGTTGGTGCCGCCGTGGAACATGTAGAGGTTCACGCTGGCGCCCAGCGACAACAGACGGTCGAGGTCCGCGGCGACCGTGCCCGGGTCGGTGACGTGGTGGTGGTCGCCCCAGGAATCGAACCAGCCGTCCCAGAACTCCGAGCACATCAGCGGTCCCGTGGGCTGGTGGCGGCGCAGGGTCGCGAGCCGTTCGTCGGGGCGGGAACCGAAGGACGCCGTGCGGTGCAGGTCGGGCAGGCTGCCGGCCCGGAGCATCCCGTCGGTCGGCTGGTCGACGGTGGTGAGCGGAACGGTGATCCCCGCGTCGCGCAGGACGTCGACCAGGTGACGCAGGTAGTCCGTGTCGTTGCCGTAGGCGCCGTACTCGTTCTCCACCTGGACGAGCAGGAGCGGACCGGCGCGGTCGACCTGGCGGGGAACGAGGACGGGAGCCAGGGCCCGCAAGTACTCCTCGACTGCTTTCACGTAGGCGGGTTCATGGCAGCGGATCGCGGTGCCGGCATCCTGGAAGAGCCAGGGGGGCAGGCCACCGTTCGACCATTCCGCGCAGATGTAGGGACCGGGGCGCACGATGGCGTGCAGACCGGCGTCCGCCACGAGGTCCAGGAACCTGCCGAGGTCGAGCTGCCCGTCCCAGTGGTACTCCCCGGGGCTCGGGGAGTGCGCATTCCAGGCGACGTAGGTCTCCACGGTGTTCAGGCCCAGATGACGGGCCTTGGCCAGGCGGTCCTCCCACTGTGCCGGGTGCACCCGGAAGTAGTGCAGCGCCCCGGAGATGATGCGGAAGGGCCGGTCGTCGAGGAGGAAGTCCGCTTCACCGATTTCGAAACGTGACACGTTGTGGTCCTTGTCGTCGTGGAGAGGTCCGTCCGGGGTGTCCGGCGGGTCACCGGACACCCCGGGGGAGAGGCAACGAGGGGAAAGACGCCTACTGCAGGGTGAAGCCCTGGGTCGAGCCGTACTCCTTGCAGGCGTCCTGCCAGGCGACCAGGGCCTTGCTGAGGGTCGAGGCCCCGGTGTATGCCTTGCCGACGGTGTCCTTGTAAATGTTGTTGGCGTAGACCTGGAAGGGCAGGTAGGACCATCCGCTCACCACCTGCGTCGCTGCTTCGGACAGGACCTTGTTGACCTGCTGCCCGCCGAAGTACGGGAAGGACTTGTTCAGGAAGGACTCCGACGTGAGATCGGCCGTGGTCGCGGGGAACGCCCCTTGCTCGACGCGGGTGGTCGCGCCGGCGTCCGCCGTCGCGTACCGGAGGAACCCGTAGGCCAGGGTTGCTTTCCGGGAAGCTGCGGGCACCGTCAGGGAGCTTCCGCCGTTCTCGGCAGTTGCCGTGCCGCCGGCAGTCCACTGGGGCATGGGGGCCACGCGCCACTGGCCCGAGGCGGCGGTGGCGGCGCCGGAGAAGTTCGCGGGCATCCACGCCCCCGTGACCAGGGTGGCGAGGCTGCCGTCCCCCAGGCCCTTGTACCACTCGTCGCTCCAGCCGGTGATGGGCGACAGGAGCTTCTCGTCGATGAGCTTCTGCCACAGCTGCGTGAACCGCGCCGTGCCGGAGTCGGCCAGATCGACCTTCACGGACGTGCCCTGCACCTGGAAGGGCTTGCCCCCGGCCTGCCAGATCATGCTCGTGGTGAACCCGGCGTCACCGGTGTCGCTGGTGATGTAGATCTTCGGGTCGGCCTTGTGGATCTTCCTGGCCGCCTCCAGGTACTGCTCCCACGTGGTGGGCACGGCGACGTCGTACTTGTCGAAGATCGTCTTGTTGTAGAACAGGGCCATGGGGCCGGAGTCCATGGGTAGGCCGTAGAGGGCGTCCCCCGAGGTCACCCCGGTCCACGGGCCGGTGGTGAAGGAGCTCTTCAGGCTGCCGGCCCCGAACCTGTTCAGGTCGGTCAGGGACTTGCCCAGCGCGAACTGCGGGAGGGCGTAGTACTCGACCTGCGCGAGGTCAGGTACTCCCGACCCGGCCTTGATCGCGTTCTGCAGGGCCGTGTACTGGTCGTTGCCCGTGCCGGCGTTGACCAGCTTGACGTGGACCTTCGGGTACTTCGCCTGGAAGTCGGACACCACCTTCTTCAGGGTGGGCTCCCACGCCCACACCGTCAGGTCGCCTCCGGCCTGCAGAGCGGACTCCACGGCAGCGGCGTCCACCTTCTCGCCGCTGTCCCCTCCTTGCGAGGAGCTTGAGCCGCAGGCGGTGAGGGCAAGGGACAGGGCGGCGAGGAGCGCCGCGGCACGGGAGACGTGGCGTGTGCGTGATCTGGACATGGTGCTCGTTCCCCTCGATGGGTGGTGGGCGATGGACGCCGGGTGGTGGGCGGGGCGGGTCATTCCTTGACGCTTCCGGCGGTCAAGCCGGACTGCCAGTAGCGCTGCAAGCAGAGGAAGGCCGCGATCAGCGGGAGGATCGTGAGCAGCGAGGCCGTGATGACGAGGTTGAACACCGCTTCGCCCCCTGCCGTCCCCGCCTGCTGGTTCCAGGCGTTCAGGCCCAGGGTGAGCGGGTACCAGTCGGGGTTCTTCAGCATGATCAACGGCAGGAAGTAGTTGTTCCAGGTGGCCACCGTGGTGAACAACAGCACGGTGACGATCCCGGGGGCGAGCACGGGCAGGCAGATTCGGAAGAACGTGCGGAACTCGCCCGCGCCGTCGACCCTGGCCGCCTCGATGAGCTCGTCGGGGATGGCCTGCTCGGCGAAGGTCCACATGAGGTACAGGCCGAAGGGCGAGATCAGCGACGGGATGATCACCGCCCAGGGGGTGTTCGTGAGCCCCATCTCGCTGAACATGAGGAACGTCGGCACGGCCAGCGCGGTGCCCGGCACGGCCACGGCCCCGATGACGACGGCGAAGACCGCGCGCTTACCGGGGAAGTCGAACTTCGCGAGGGCATACCCGCCCATGACCGCCAGCAGGGTCGCGCCCCCTGCCCCCGCCACGACGTACATCAGCGTGTTGAGCAGCCAGCGCACGAAGATGCCGTCGTCGTAGCGCAGGGTGTCGGAGATGTTGTCGAAGAGCGCGAAATCGCGGTCGAACCACAGGCCGAAGCTGCGGAACAGTCCGGGCTGGGACTTGGTCGCGTTGATGACCAGCCACACCAGCGGCAGCAGACTGTAGAGGAGGACGACCCCTGCGACCAGGGTGAGGGGGACACTCCGCCGGGAGTTTCTCATGCCGCACTCTCCCTGCGCAGCCCACGCAGCTGCACGACATAGGCAATGATCATCGTGACGATGCCCATGACGATGGCGACCGCGGCCGAGTAGTTGTACTGCTGGCCCGAGAAGGACAGCGAATAGGCGTACATGTTCGGGGTGAAGTACGTGCCGATCGCGTTGGGCGCCAGGCTCTGCATGACGCTCGGCTCGTTGAACAGCTGGAAGCTACCGATGATCGAGAAGATGGTCGCGACGACGAGGGCCCCGCGGATCGCCGGAAGCTTGATGGCGCTGATGATCCGCCACTGCCCGGCCCCGTCGATCTCGGCTGCCTCGTAGAGGCTCAAGGGGATCACGCGCAGGGCCGAGTAGAAGATCAACATGTTGTAACCCACGAACTCCCAGGTGACGATGTTGCCGATCGAGAGCAGCACCAGGTCCGGGGACAGTGGATTGGGTAGGGACAGCCCCAGGTTCTCGTTGATGCTGCCGACCAGCCCGAACCGCGAGCCGTACATGAATCCCCACATCAGGGTCGCGACCACTGCCGGGACGGCGTACGGCAGGAACACCGTGATCCGGAAGAGGTTCGCCGCGTACAGCCGGCGGCTGTCGATGGCCAGCGCCACCGCCAGCGCGATGCCCAGCATGATCGGGACCTGGACGGCCAGGAACAGCGCAACGCGGGCCAGGGAAGTCCAGAACTGGTCGTCGTTCAGCACGTCCACGTAGTTGTCGAAACCGACGAACGAGTTCCCGCCGATCAAGCGCTCGCGGAACAGGCTCAGGTAGATCGAGTAGACGATCGGTGCCAGGAAGACCAGGGTGAACACCGCCAGGAACGGGGCGATGAACCCGACGCCGACCCAGCGGCGGCGCGATCTTGTCCGGTGGGGCGGGTCGCCGGCACGAGGCTTTCCCCGCGGGTGTGAATCCGACTGCGCCGTTGCGGTCATCGGCCCTCCTTGCGGCACGACAGGTGCACCGCCATTGGTGCATCACTGGTTACTCACCGTCGATGTTTACGTAAACATCGACGAGGTGAGGTGAATGATGGACCCCACTTCCCGGGCCCGTCAACCCTTCCGTACGGATCAGTCCTCCGCGCGTCACCCGCTTGGCTCAGCGGGTGAGGAGGCAGGTGTGCGGTAACCCGACATCTGCCTGACCCGGCGCTTGGCCTCTGACTGCCCCTTCCGGCACCCTCCCACTATCTATATAGTTGGTCATATAAGCGAGTGGGAGGGGTGTGTCATGTCGTTGACGAGTGTGGACCTGGACCCGCAGTTGATCGCGCGTGCTCGGGAGCTGACCGGGGAACGGTCGAACCGGGCGGTGCTGGATCTGGCGTTGCGCCGGTTGATCGCTTCGAAGCAGAAGGGCTCGATGATCGAGGGCATTGCGGCGTTGGAGGGCCTGCCGACCGGTCTCGGCGCGCCGGTGGTGACGCCGCCGGCGTCGTGAGCGACTACCTGGTCGACAACTCGGTCTGGTCCCGCTTGGTGCTGGGGGACCAGACCATCACAGCGCGTCTGCGCCAGATCGAGCGTGCACCGTCGGACCTATTCGTGACCTGCCCGCCGCAGGTGCTGGAGTTCTGCCACAGTGCCAGGACGCCCGAGGAGCATGCCCTCCACCGGTCCCGGATCTGCCTGGGGTTCCCCCTGGAGAGGGCCCCGGACGAGTCGTTGGTGCTCGACCTCCAGAGCCGGCTGTGGTCGAAAGGTCTCGTGCGGGCCGCCGGCGCGGTCGACATCCTGATCGCGGGCTACGCCATCGTGAACGACGCGATCGTGCTGGCTTCCGACCACGACTTCTGCCACATCGCAACCGTGAGTGACCTGCGGCACGAGTACATCGCACCGTCCCGGTAAGACCCGGTCCGCCCACGCCGGATCCCGAGCCTGCTGAACCGGCGCGTGCACCTTTCACCCCGGTCCGGCGCCGGGCACCGGGAACTGGGTCCCCGGAAGCGGCCCGGACAACGGACCCCGGCAGCGATTCCTGCTGGACAGCGGCCCCTGCGCACCGGAACCGCGCCCGCCCCCAGGCCCAGGGGCCAACGACCGGCGACCGGTGTGTGCCTTCGCAGCTCTTTACCGAAACGAGCTTGCCTGGCTATGGTCCAGCGCGTTGTTCCAGCGCTTTCAGGCAACCCACCGCTCAGCGGCGAGGGAAGGACCGACGATGTCGTACCGACGTTGCCAGGGGATCGCCGTCGTCACCGCCGCACTGCTGG
>JAUPKJ010000221.1 GCA_030837505.1 Actinomycetota bacterium | reverse complement strand
TTGTCCTCCCCGAGTCGCACGAGAACATAGTGCGTCAAATCCTCGAAACCCGGCATCGAACGCACGAAACGGATCTCAGGCAACTCCTGGTCCACCCGCGAACCTCCCTCAGTGTCCGGGTCAGCCGTTCCGATCGCCGCGATCACTGGAGGAAGTCCGCGAGCGAGGTCTGTGTGACCTTGGCGGCCGCCCCGAGGGCAGCTTGGTAGGCCACCTGTTGCGCTTGCAAGTTCATGATGGTCTCTGGGAGATCGACGTCCTCGTACTCGCTGATCCATGAGGTCAGATCCAGCCGTTGTGAATCGACGGACGCGCGGGTGATGTTGATCCGCGCCGCGCGGGCCCCCACGTCCCCGATCGATGCCATCACGCTCGCGAAGACAACTTCCATGTCGTCGAACTCGTTGCCGGTCACTCCCCCGGAACGCATGGCTGCCGAGATCCGGTCCAGGAGGTCCGGTACGAGGTCTGCCCCCACCGCCGTGCCGGGCAGGTCCACCCGGACGACGGCGTCCCGCGAGATCCGTGCGGTGATGGGCTCGTCGTTGCCCAGGTAGGTGTTGGTGGCGCCGTCCACGGCCGCGCTGCCGGCAATCGTGCCCCCGAAGATGGGCCGGTCGAGGTACCGGGTGTTGTACGTGTCCACGAGGGAGTCCTTGATCGCGTCGGTCTCCATGGCGAGAGCGTCCTGCGAGGCCTGGCCCAGGCCGCCGTTGCGCGACTGGACCATGAGCGCCTGTACGGAACGAAGCCGCTCGCTGAGCTGGCTGAGCGTTGAGTCGATCACTGCCAGCCGCGAGGAGGCGCCATCGATGTTGCGCAGGTACTGGACGTTGGCCGACCGTTGGGAACGGAAGACCATCGCGGAGGCCGTGCCGGAGGGGTCGTCGCTCGGCCGGCTGATGCGCCGTCCGCTCGACAGTTCTTCCTGCAGGTCCTGCACGCGGCTCAGGCTCGTCTGCAGCCCGCGCAACGCGGTGTCTGTCAGAATCCGCTGGGTGATCCTGGAAACGGCCATCACGATCACCTACCCACGGTTCCGGTGCGGTTGATCAAGGTGTCGAGCATCTCGTCCACACTGGTGATCACGCGGGCGGAAGCCTGATAGGCCCGCTGGAAGAGCATCATGTTGGTCATCTCCTCGTCCAGGTTGACCCCGGCGTTCGACTGGACGGCGTCCTCTGCCGAGGACAGGACCGTGTCCTGGACCTTCATGGCGGCCGACAGGCTCCTGACCTTGACCCCGACCACGGAACTCAAATCTCTCCACAGGACGGAGGGCCCGTCGGAGCCCAACAGGTTCTGAGACGTTCGGTCGTCCAGGAGGTCACCGATACGCGCGGCGTTCGATCCGTCGACGGTGCCGGCGGCCAGGGCCGAGGCCAGTTCTGTTCCGTTGGTGGGGATCACGCTCAGGGTCTTGGCGTCCGTCCCGCCGAAGAAGTCGCCTCCCGGATCCCCGGCCTGGGTGAACCCCTCGTTGTGCAGCATGTTCACCGAGTCCCGCAGGGCCAGGGCCACCTTGTCGAGCCGTTCGGCCAGCTCGGGCAGGTCGGTGCGCAGGGCTGCCAGAACACCGGCGGCCTTGCCGGAGTCCACGGACACGGGCACGTCGCCCCAGGCCAGGCCGGGAGGATCGCTCACGGCCCCGTCGAGTTCCAGGGCACCGGTGACCCGCAGCTGCTGCGCAACGCTCCCCGACACGATGCTCACGCCGTTGATGTGAACGGTCATCTGACCGTCGTCGGTGGGCATCCCGGTGGCCCCTGCGATCTCGGTCAGTTCCCTGGTCAGCAGGTCCCGGCGGTCCATGAGCTCGTTGACCGACCGTCCGACGGCTCCCCCCTCCCGAATCTGCACGTTCAGGTTCGCCAATTCCGTGGCGGCCCTGTTGACCTGGTCCACGACAGCGCTGAGGTCGTTGTGCGCGATCTCCCACCGGGCCGCGACATTGCTCGCGACGTACCGGATCTGATCGGTCACCGCTATCCCCCGCTGGACCACCGCCGACCCGGACGCCGTGTCCGACGGGTTGGAGGCCAGATCGTGCCAGGAGGCGTAGAAAGCATCGAGGGTGCTTTGCAGCCCGGTCTCCCCCGGCTCGGCCAGAAGCCCCTCGACCCCGGCCAGGACGGCGTGTTCCGCGGTGAGAGCCTCCTGCCTGGATCCGGCGGCCGCGCGAGTCGCTTCGAGGAAGGCGTCCCGAACCCGGGTGATCTCCTTGACCTCGACGCCGCCGAAAAGAGCCCTGTTACCCGTGTGGAAGGTGGCAGACGTCGCTGCCCCGGAACTGACCAGCCCCAGCCGCTGCCGCGAATACCCAGGGGTGTTCGCATTGACAACGTTCTGCCCTGCGATGTCCATGGCGCGTTGTGCAGCCGACAATCCCGTGAGTGCCGTGTTGAGAGTCGAGAATCCGCCCATGGCCCGGCCTCACAGTTCCCTGTCGACGACGCCGGCGCCCGGCGCGAAAATCATCTCGTTGTTTCCCTGCGCGTCGTAGCCCAAGGACGACGTACCCGTCCTCATCCCGATCCGCGAAAGCGTGGCCTCGACCGCCGCCATCCCGGCCGTCATCAGGTTCTTGCTCAGATCCGCCAAGGTGCTCAGCTCGCCCATGAGCTCGATGAGAGCCTGCCGGTGCTCCAACA
The DNA here is from genome assembly GCA_030837505.1 of Actinomycetota bacterium. Taxonomy (GTDB): domain Bacteria; phylum Actinomycetota; class Actinomycetes; order Actinomycetales; family Kineosporiaceae; genus JAUPKJ01. Next base: position 1,229 of record JAUPKJ010000221.1, on the reverse strand, counting down.
ACACGCCGGTCCAAGGCGGTTGGCACCCGGCTGCCAGGTACTCCAACGTGGCATCCGCGGGCAGCCCCAGTTCGAGCGCCACCGTCTGCGCCGCCACGGCCCGCTGCAGCTCCACGACCTCCAGCTCCTCCAACAGGATCTCGACCTCGGCCGTCGCCTCCCCCAACCACCGGGTCCGCCCGGCGCTGAGCAACAACTGCTCGCACTCCAGCCGGTAGACCAGGCGCTCCAAGAGCTCCCGCTGCCGCCAGAGGACGGCGGCCAGGTCCGGAAGACTCATGGCCCTCACTCCCGCTGGTCGTATTTCCCTGGACCCTTCACCGATCGCTGCCGACCGGCCCGGCGCTCAGACGCCTGCGGATGACCTGTCGGCACCGAACGCCGGAACATGAGCGTTTCGTCTCCGCCTCGTCCTGCGGAACCCGACCCCTCGGCCCCTCGGCCCCCGCCGGGGGGTGGGGGATTCGGGGGCCGCCGGGCGGGGACGGGGGGCGGGACCGGGGCCGGACCGGGGGCAGGCAGGGGGCAGGCAGGGCAAGCGAACAGGGCAGGGCAAGGTAACCGGGCAGGCCGGAACCGGGGTGTCGGGTAGGCCGGGCAGGCCGGGCCGGGCAGGCCGGGCCGGGCAGGCCGGGCCGGGCAGGGCCGGGCAGGGCAGGCCGGAGCCGGGGCGTCGGGTAGGCCAGGCCGAGCAGGCCGGAGCCGGGGCGTCGGGCAGGCCGGGCCGAGCGGCTGCCGGGTGGACCCAACCCACGGGGCGGGGCACAGGTAGGCCGGGGCGGCGGCGGTGGGGAAGGTACGAGTCGGCACCGGGGATGCCGGGCGAGGACGGCCGGGGGTGCGTTGGGGGACGGGGACGCCGTCGAGGGACCACGGTGCCGGACGGCCAGGCCAGGGGACCTGCGCAGCTGCGCGCTCGTGGACCAACAGCACGACCGTCTCTCCCCCGCCCCCGCTGATCGAGAACCCACCAACCAACAGACACCCCCCACACGCCACCCCACCGGACAAACCTCGATCACCTCGGACAACCCGCCGTCCGCAAAACCCACCCGCTCCCGGCACCGCCACCGGTGCCGGCGCTGGTGCCGGCGCTGGTGCTGGTGCCGGTGCCGGCGCTGGTGCCGGTGGACAGGGCACATCACACAGCTCCACCTCCCACCCCACGCTCCCCCGCCCCCGCTGATCGAGAACCCACCAACCAACAGACACCCCCCACACGCCACCCC
>JAUPKJ010000220.1 GCA_030837505.1 Actinomycetota bacterium | reverse complement strand
TGCGGCCCCCGGGCCCGTCGGTGGCCCGCGGGGTTCGGACTCGCGGATGGCCGGGGGAGCCCGGGCCACGCGCGAGGAGCGTCGGGAACGCCACGAGGAGCGCAAACGCGGCGTGCAGGGGACCTTGGCCACGATGGAGGCCGAGCGCCGCGAGGGTCGCTGGACCGACCCCACGCTCGACTCCGACCCCGTGAACGGTGCTGTGGACGGGGACGGTGCTGTGGACGGGCCGGACCCTGTGGACGGAACGGACCCTGTGGACGGGCCGGACCCTGTGGACGGGGAAGAGGCGGCCGAGAACCCGGCTGACGACACCGATCGGACGTCTGGAACGGGCGGGGGCGGACTCGACGTCCCGGCCGAACACAGGAAGAGGTGAGTCCTGTGCGTGAGGTCACGCAACGGGACACCACGGACGGACAACTCCGCGAAGCCCCTGGGACCGGCCCGGACGAACAAGAACGCCCGGACGGGCAAGAGCGTCCGGACGAACAAGAACAGCCGGACGGGCGCGCGGTGCTGGGGACGGCGCGGCGCCTCGTCGTCAAGGTCGGCTCGTCGTCGTTGACGGTCCGCGGCAAGGGGCTGGACCACGAGCGGCTGGACGCCCTCGTCGACGTTCTGGCGGCCCGCCAGGCCGCGGGCACGCAGGTCGTGCTGGTCTCCTCTGGCGCCATCGCCGCGGGGATGACGCCGCTGGGGCTGCGCCGACGGCCCCGCGACCTGTCCACCCAGCAGGCTGCGGCCAGCGTGGGGCAGGGGATCCTGATGGCCCGCTACACCCAGGCCTTCGCGCGGCACGGGCTGCAGGTCGGGCAGGTGCTCCTCACCACGGAGGACCTGGTCCGGCGCACCACGTACGCCAACGCCCGGCGGACCCTGTGGCGCCTGCTGGGGCTGGGCGTGCTGCCGATCGTCAACGAGAACGACACCGTGGCCAACGACGAGATCCGTTTCGGCGACAACGACCGCCTCGCGGCTCTCGTGGCGCAGCTGGTGCAGGCCGAGGTCCTTGTTCTGCTCTCGGACGTCGATGCCCTGTACGACGGGCCGCCGAACAGACCGGGCGCCGCGAGGGTCCCGCTGATCACCGGGCCGGACGACCTCCAGGACATCCAACTGGGCTCGGCCGGGGCCGCGGGCGTCGGGCTCGGGGGCATGGTGACCAAGGTGGACGCCGCCCGGATCGCCTCGGTCTCGGGGATCCCCACGGTCCTGACCTCCACGGACCTGGCGGGGCAGGCCCTGGAGGGCAAGGACGTCGGGACGTGGTTCCGCGCCGCCGACCGGCGTCCGGCCGGTCGTCTGCTCTGGTTGGCGCACGCCACCCGCCCTGCGGGACGGCTCGTGCTCGACGAGGGGGCCGTGGCCGCCGTCGTGGAACGCCGCATGTCGTTGCTGCCCGCGGGGGTGATCAGGGTGGAGGGGCGCTTCTCGGCCGGGGACCCCGTGGACCTGGTGGACGAGAGCGGGCGCTCCGTGGCCCGTGGACTGGTGTCCTACGGCTCCTCCGAGTTGCCGCCGTTGTTGGGGCGTTCCACCCGGGTCCTGGCCAAGAGGCTCGGGGCGGAGTACCAGCGCGAGGTGATGCACCGGGACGACCTGGTCCTGCTGCGGCACCGTTCGATCGCGAAACGCACACGGAACACCTGACCGATCGGCGTTCCCTCTTCGGGAAGCGTGGGCACCATGGACGGGCATATGGTTCTATTGCCCTTTCCTACCTTTTTGGGTGCCGGGTCCTTCCTTGCGCCTCTTCCGCCGCCTGGCGCGCGCGAACCGAATATGGGGAAGTACCGTGTGGTGACTGGATCGGTTCCTTTCTGTGCTGTTAAGGGGTGGCGAGGATCGAAAAACTGTCACTACGTGTAGGTGGAAGGTCGGATGAACGAACAAACGAGCACGTGGAGCGAACAGTGTCGGATGACCGGGGGTTCACGGATGGCCGAACTGACGCACAGGACGTCAAGTCCAGGAAAGCCGTGACGCGAAGGGGCTCGAACTGGTCCACTGGTTCGGTGCCCCCTGGACCGGACGACGAATCTCTGGCAACCCTGACGCCGCTGCGAGGGATCGATTTCACGCGGCAGGCCCAGTCCGTGCCTGTCGTTCCCCAGGACGAGCCGGCTCTGTGGTTCGTCACCATCACCGTCAGCGGGTCCCGGATGCGGCCGGAGGCCGTGCGCGAAGGGCTCGAACGCCTGAGTATGGAACAGCCGTTCCTGGTGTCCGCCGGCTATGCCCGCAGCAGGGCCGAGGTCCGCTACTGGGACGAATCGACCGACGTCGAGGGCGCCGTCGCGCAGGCCCTGCGCCTGTGGTCCGATCACGAGATCTCCGCCGGGCTGCCGCATTGGCGCGTCGTCGGCCTGGAGGTGGTCGACCGGGACACTGCCCGCCGCCGGTGGAGCAGCGAGACCGCGCCCTCCGTCATGGCCCTCGGGGAGATCCGCCCCATGGACGGCGGACAGGAGTCCTGACATCCGACGCTGACGTCCGGCCCTGACCTCCCTGACCTCCCTGACATCCGACACTGACGTCCGGCTTGTCGTTCGGCGGTCCGTCCTCGGCGGAGTGATCGAACGGCACCGTCGAACGGAGATCCCACCCCGGTCGGGAGCTGTGAATACCGTTCGGGCCCCGCGGGCCCGGAGGATACGCTGACGGCATGACCGCCCCCGACGTCCCCGACGCCACCGAGCACGCGATCCATGAGATCTGCACCAGGGCCCGTGAGGCCTCCCGCGCCCTGGCCACGGCCTCCCGGTCCGTGAAAGACACAGCCCTGCTGCGGATCGCCGCTGCCCTGGAGGAGAGCACCGACCGGATCGTGCGGGCCAACGCCGAGGATCTCGCGCGGGGCCGGGCCGGTGGTCTCAACGCGGGGCTGCTCGACCGTCTGCGCCTGGACCGCGCGAGGATCGCCGCGATCGCGCAGTCCGTGCGGGAGGTCGTCGGCCTGCCCGACCCGGTCGGCGAGGTCGTCCGGGGATCGACCCTGCCCAACGGCCTGCGGTTGCGTCAGGTCCGCGTGCCCATGGGCGTCGTCGGGATGATCTACGAGGCCCGGCCCAACGTCACGGTCGACGCGGCCGTCCTGGCCCTCAAGAGCGGGAACGCCGCGGTCCTCCGCGGAGGCTCGGCCGCCGTCGCGAGCAACACCGCCATCGTCGAGGTCCTGCGCGGGGCCCTGACCGACAGCGACCTGCCCGCAGACGCCATCAGCAGCATCGACGCCTGGGGACGGCCCGGGGCCCTGTGTCTCATGCGGGCCCGCGGGCTGGTCGATCTCCTCGTCCCCCGCGGCGGGGCCGGGCTGATCCGCACGGTCGTGGAGAATTCCGTCGTCCCGGTGATCGAGACCGGCACGGGCAACTGCCACGTGTACGTCGATGCCTCCGCCGACCCGGCCCAGGCCGTGTCGATCATTCTGAACGCCAAGACCCGCAGGGTCAGTGTGTGCAACGCAGCCGAGACCCTTCTGGTCCACCGCGACGCCGTCGAAGCCTTCCTCCCGGCGGCCCTCAAGGCCCTGCACGAGGCCGGGGTCGCGCTGCACGTCGACTCCCGGGCCGCGCAGGCCGCCGACAGGGCCGAGGTCCCGACCGACCCCGCGACCGACGACGACTGGGCCACGGAATATCTCGCCCCCGAACTCGCCGTGGGGGTCGTCAACAGCCTCGACGAGGCCGTCGCCCACATCCGCCGCTGGTCCAGCGGGCACAGCGAGGCCATCTGCACCAAGGACCTCGCTGCGGCCCAGAGCTTCACCGCCCAGGTCGACTCGGCCGTCGTCTACGTGAACGCCTCCACGGCCTTCACCGACGGCGGGGAGTTCGGCCTCGGGGCCGAGATCGGTATCTCCACCCAGAAGCTGCACGCCCGGGGGCCCATGGGCCTGCAGGAGCTGACCAGCACCAAATGGGTGGTCACCGGCGACGGCCACGTGCGGCCCTGAGCGGGGGGACAGGTGGACGGCACAGAGGTTCGCAAACTCACCCAGGTCGAGGACCGGCACTGGTGGTACCGGGAACGTCGTCACCTGCTGGCCCGGGCCCTCCAAGGGCTCGATCCGGGCACGGCCCTGGACGTCGGCGCGGCCGGCGGCGGCAACACGCGAGTGCTGTGCGAGGCGGGCTGGCGGGCCTGTGCCCTGGAATACGGGCCCGAGGGGGCCGGGGTCTGTCGGGAACGCGGGCTGCCCGTGCTGCGGGCCGACGCCACCCGGCTGCCCGTGGCCCCCGGTTCCCTCGACCTCGTGGTCGCCTACGACGTCCTGGAACACCTCGTCGACGACGCTGCGGCGGCCGAGGGGATCTTCCGGGCCCTGCGGCCCGGGGGCACCTTCCTCGTGGCCGTCCCGTGCGACCCCGCGCTCTTCTCCGACCACGACGTCGCGGTCGGGCACGTGCGCCGCTACACCCGGCCCGAACTGCTCGACCTGCTCACCGGGGCAGGGTTCGGCATCGAGGAGGTCAAGTCCTGGATGGTGCTGCTGCGGCCCGTGGTCAAACTGCGCCGCCGTTCGAGCCAGGGCAGCGACCTGCAGGAGAGCACCCCCGTGGTCAACGCCGCCCTGTGGGCCGTGGTCGCCGCAGAGCGCTACCTGCCCCTCGGCCGGCTGCCCGGGGTCTCGCTACTGGTCAGGGCGCGTCGTCCTGCTGGTTGAGCCACTCGATCCGCAGGGTGCCCGCGCCCGGGGTCTCCGTGCCTGGGATGCCCGCGCCCGGGGTGCCCGTGCCCGGGGTGTCCGCGTCCCGGCCCCGGGCGGTCTCGGGGGCGGCCGCGCCTGACCCGTCGGCACCGCTGCGCTTCCGTGCGCCGTGCCCCGGCTCGTTCTGTCCCGGCGGACCCTGCTCGGGGTCGTGACGGTTCGAACCGTTCGTGTCGAGGCTGTCCGAGGCGATGTGGTACGAGGGCCGGCCCTGCATCTGGGTGTAGAGACGCCCCACGTACTCCCCGAGCATCCCCAGACACAGCAGCTGCAGGGCACCCACGGCCGCCACGGCCACGAAGGTCGAGGTCCACCCCGGGACCGTGTGACCGGTGATCCACGCTGCGAGCGCGCCACCGAGCAGGATCAGCGTCGTCAGGGCCCCGCCCAGCCCGAACCACGTGGCCATCCGCAGAGGGGCCACGGAGAAACCCGTCAGGCTGTCCACGGTCAGGCGGACCATCCGCGACAGCGGGTACTTGGTGTCCCCGGCGGCCCGTTCCTGACGCCGGTAGGTGACCTGCGCGCCCGGGAACCCCAGGGCCGGTACCACGAGGCGGAAGACCCGGTTGTGCTCGGGCAGCTGGTTGACGGCGTCCACCGTGGCGCGGCTCATCAACCGGAAGTCCCCGGCCTCCGAGGGCACGTGATCGCCCGCCAGGCGGCGCATCAGCCGGTAGTAGGCGCCGGCGGTCAGCCGTTTGAACCTGCTGTCCGTGCTGCGGTCCGAACGCACCCCGTAGACGACGTCGACCTGTTCCTCCCGGGCGACGTCGAGCATCTCGGCGATGGTCTCGGGGGGGTCCTGCAGGTCGGCGTCGATGGTCGCGATCCAGGCGCCGCGCGCGCGCACGAGCCCGGCGGACAGGGCCGCCTGGTGCCCGGCGTTGGCCCGCAGTCTGACCACGCGCAGCTCGGGCCAGGTCCGGCGTTCCCGCTGCAGGATCACGGGGGTGCCGTCGCTGCTCCCGTCGTCGACCACGAGCACTTCGTACGAAACGGACAGCGCGTCGAGCACCAGCCGGAGGCGGGCCGCCATCAGCGGGATCACGGCTTCCTCGTCATAAGCGGGAATGACCACGCTGAGCAATGGGTCCTGCACTGGTCACGTACTCCTTGCGGTTCCGGTGACGTCCTCTGTGCACTACGTCCGCTCCGGAGTGCCGCCCACCGGCGTGCCGACCATCGCCGTGACACCGGGTGACGTGCGACACTGCCCACGGCAGGAGCGCTCTCGCCGGTCAAGCGTAGCCGTCGGGCGGCCGGCCCGTGCGCCTCGACCGTTCCGGGGCCGCGGCACCTGCGCACAGGGGGTGCCCGAACGGGCGCAGCCACCGCGGCGAGGAGGCCGGACCCGCAGGAACTCAAGGATCCCCGGTGGCAGGGATTCCCGGCAGGAGGGGACACACCGCATGCACCGCGGCACCCGCATCGGGGTCATGGGCGGGACCTTCGACCCGATCCACCACGGGCACCTGGTAGCAGCGAGCGAGGTGGCCTGCGTCCACGAACTCGACGAGGTCGTTTTCGTCCCGACGGGCCGGCCCTGGCAGAAGGCGGACCGACAGGTCTCCCCGGCCGAACACCGGTACCTGATGACCGTCATCGCGACCGCTTCGAACCCCCGGTTCACGGTGAGCCGGGTGGACATCGACCGGGACGGCCCCACCTACACCATCGACACCCTGCGCGACCTGTCCGAACAACGCCCCGGCGCAGAACTCTTCTTCATCACGGGAGCCGACGCCCTGGCCCGGATCCTGTCGTGGAAGGACAACAAAGCCCTGTTCTCCCTGGCCCATTTCGTGGGGGTGACCCGTTCCGGCCACGTCCTGGACCGCTCCGGGCTGCCCGAGAGCCGGCTCAGCATCGTCGAGGTCCCCGCCATGGCGATCTCCTCGACGGCCTGCCGCGAACGGGTGTCCCGCGGCGACCCCGTCTGGTACCTCGTTCCCGACGGCGTCGTGCAGTACATCGCCAAGCACGAGCTGTACCGGGTCCCGGTGGGAGCCGCACGATGACGCGCGCTCGCCGGCCGCCGGAGCCCGAGGAGCCAGAGGACCGCACCGTTTCCTCGGACCACACCGCCTCCTTCGGTTTCTTCACCGACACCGAGCAGCAGCCCCGTCCCCGACCGCCCGACGTCGAGCCCCGGCACCTTCCCCGCCCGCCCGACGCCGGACCCCGGCACCGCCCGGCCCCGCAGGACGAGGACCTGGCCGCCTTCCCCTCCACCCATT
>JAUPKJ010000219.1 GCA_030837505.1 Actinomycetota bacterium | reverse complement strand
ACACGCTACGCCCAGGCATTCCAGAAGATCAGTGCCCACCACCGCGAATTGCTACCGTGAGGACACATGGACATCGCTGACCTCGTGTTCCGCCTCACCACTGACGCGGAACAGGATGACATCGTCCAACTCGTTGTCGGCGCCGTCGTCCGCGACGGCGACAGGGTCCTGCTCCTGCGGCGCCCCGCCGACGATTTCATGGGCGGGATCCACGAACTGCCTTCCGGCAAGGTCGACCCCGGCGAGGACCTGCCCACCGCCCTCGTCCGCGAGGTCAAGGAAGAGACCGGCCTCGACATCGCCGACGTCACCGGCTACCTCGGCCACTTCGACTACCTCTCCGGCAGCAGCAGGCTCTCCCGACAGATCACCTTCACCGTCGAGGTCACGGACCCGACGCCGGTGATCCTCACCGAACACGACGAACACCGCTGGCACCCGCTGGCCGAGGACCCCCCGGTCACCGACGCCGTCAAGGAGATCCTCTCGCGTACGCCAGGCGTCTGCCCAGTGCCGGGGGACGGCACGCCGCGGCACTGTTTCTAGGGACTGCCGGGGTCCAGGGCCCTGGCCGTTCCTTCCAGGGCGCGGGCCAAGGCCCGACGGGGACGCGCGGCGATCGGCTTCGCCGCTCGGGCCGATCGTGCGCGTCCCCGGTGCCCTCTGCCGTCCGGGACGACGGGCGCGTCGGGCAGCGCGCTCCTCATGTGTCGTTCGTTGACTGTTCGCGACAACACTGCCGCCACGGGCAGAGTCTCCATCGGGTTCCTCCACGAATTCTGTACCGGTCAAGCTCTGTACCGATACAGTACGTCAGGGACCTGTACCGGTCAAGAAAGATTTTCCGAGAGACCACCCGGGTCCGGCTGCGGACCCCCTCCCGGGCCCAACCCCCGACATCGCCCTCCGTCCCTGCCTCCGTCCCTGCCCCCGTCCCTGCCCCCGTCCCTGCCCTGTCCCTTCCCAACCGAGGGGTTTCCCCCCAGGTCAGAACGGTTTTCGCATCCCAGCCGTCCCAGCGACGGTCAGGGACTTCCCCACGGAAAGACCCTGATGTCACGATGCTCAGCGAGATCCCTCCCGGATCGGAAGATCTCCCGGTCACTCGGACCGGCCTCCCACGACGAGCAGCGAGGATCATTTCCCCATGAGGACGAAGAAGACACTGGGACTGCTGAGCGCTGCGCTGATGGTCTCCCTGGGCCTCGCGGCCCTGCCTGCGACCTCCGCCTCGGCCGGCACCTCCGACTGCGACGGAACCGGGGTCGTCGGATACTTCAAGAGGGTCGGCAGCGGTGCCTCGTTCACCCACAACGGCCGCGCCGTCGATCTGATGAATGAATCGGCCATCGACAACTACAACCGGGGACAGATCACCTCCGGACGCAAGAGCGGGGACTCGGTCTGGGTCGACCGCACGTTCAAGACGTTCTCGTCCGGGATCTACACCGACGCCTACATCCAGAGCGTCGTCGGGTACGGCGGTTGGAAGCAGTGCGGGCCGTTCAACTCCATGACCCAGTCGGTGTACACGAAGGGCTACGCCTCACGGGTCTGCGCCTACATCGAGGGCACGACCGTCTGCGGCAAGTGGTACGTGGACTGAGAGGTCCGGTCATCGACGGGAGCCATCGGTCCCGACCACCAGGACAGGGCTCTCGTCGATGACCAGTTCCTCCCCCGCCCGCAGGGCCGTGCGAGCGCCGTCCAGGTGGCGGACCTCGTGCCCGGTCCCGTTCCCCCGCATGGTCGCCGTTCCGACGTCGGTCCAGCGGATCGCGGCGGGGGTCCCGACGTCGCCCCTCACCCGGTGCAACAGGAAACGGCATTCGAACGCTCTGGCCGGCAACCCGGCTCCGGAGCCGTTGCCGCACCCGGTGATCTCGGCGCCGTCCAGCCAGGTCTGCAACTCCTGGACCGCCAGGGCCGCAGCTGTCGCGGGCCCGCCCTCGGCCTGCAGAACGATCGGGATCTTGTGACCGCCCCAGTTGTAGAAGAACTCCCGTTCGTACCGTGCGTACAGACCCACCAGATAGAACCGGACCGCGTAGTCCCTTGCCCTGCGGGCATCCAGTTTGTTCTCGGTGGCGATCCGGTAGGTCGTGCCCGTGTTCCACAGGCGCGGATGGGCTCCGGCCTCGTGGAAAGTCCGATCGATCAGGGTCGTGAGTTCCAGGACGCTCTCCGGGGTCTGTCCGGGTTCCTTCTGGTGCAGTTTCACGCCTGCCACGTCGCACTCCTGGTATCCCCCGGCCGCGGCGAAGTCCTTCAGGAACTGACGGGACTCCTCCTGCCAGAGCTCCCCCAGGGAGGGACACACCACTGTCGCTCCCGGGTCGATCTCGTGGATAGCCCCGGCCCCCGACCGCGTCATCGTCGCCAAGGTCTGTGCACTGCCCGTGAAGAACCGAGGGGAAGGCGCCATGACCCACATCTCGTAGGCGTCGATGCGCCCCCGGTACCGCTTCACCACGGCTCGGACGAAACGGTTCCAGTCCTCCAGGTCATCAGGAGGGGAGACCCTCGAGGAATCGGAATACGCCGTCCTGGGGCCGTAGGGGCTGGCCCACTCGGGGGTTCCGCCGAAGGTGAGGAGCACCGGCAGGGACTTCTTCCCGGCCCCGGCCACGAGCCGGTCCAGGGTGTTCCAGTCGTAGTGGCCGCGCCGGGGTTCCAGCTGCGACCACCGGGTCTCGCCGTCCCACAGCCGGACCGCGCCGACGTCGAAGCCCGGCATGGTCCCGGTCGTACTGTTGAGGGTCACCCCGAAGAAGTCGCCGGGGACCCGGCGGGGCGAGTCCGTCCACGCGGGGCCCTCCACCAGTTGAGCCGTGGGTCTGCCGGCAGTCCCCGAGGTCGCGGGCCTTTCCCGCCCGACGGTGAGGAAGGCCACGATCACCGCCAGAACGGCCACCGCGGTCCCGGTGAGGACCGACCTCGCACGGGGAGACACGGGGGACTGCGCGGGCGGAGAAACACCGGCCGGTCCCCCGGCCGGCCCGGGAGCACCGACGTCCGGTCCGGTGGAGGGTTTTTTCTCCGACAGGCCCCTCCCGCGACCTCGGCCGGGACCGGAAGGCCGTTCCCGGTCCTCCCCCCGCGGTTCACCCACGGCGCAGGGTCCGTCGATCGCCCGGTGCCAGACCTGGAAGAGTTCCGCCATCTCCCGGCGGTCGGCCCCGCAGGCCCGCCCGAGCCGTTCGAGAGGGGCGAAGGACGTGGGAACGGTCTGCCCCGTGCAGTAGCGGTGGGCCGTGGACCTGGTGAGTCCGGTCCTCCGGGCCAGAGCCTCGAAGCTCGTCCCCCGGCGTTCCTTGAGCCGGGTGAGCAGATCACCCAGTTCGGCGGTCGGATCAGTTCCGCGTTCCGCCCCTCCGGGCAGTCTCCGAACTGGTTCCGGTGGCGGTACGGGGGCCGAGGGTTGGGCTTTGCCCCCGGGCTGGGCATTGCCCTGGTCCGGGGCCTGGTCCGGGTTCGGTACGGGATCAGTGCCCTGGTCCGTGCTCCGCGCCGGCGGGTTGTTCCCCGGGGACCCACCGCCGGCCTTGTCTGTTTTGCGCTGTTTCACAATGTGTTCCACGTACCTTCCCCAGTTTCCCCCGACCGGTGCGGGCGCGGGACATGATGTCTCATCCACCCGAACGATCGCTCTCCCGCAAATCACCGTTTGATCACGAAATAGAACACACATCCTGCGCTTCTGATACAGATTTTCTGCGGACACCGGGAAGCGCAGCAAACTTACGGAGTCTATATGCCCGCTTTCATATCTCTTGACCCCCTTGAGTGGCATGACATCATTCAGTGATGTCCGGTCGGCTCCCGTCCTCCCACCCCGAGGTGGCCCCCACCAGGACGGCCCTCGTGCGGGCGGTCCTGGGACAGGCCGGTGTCCTGTGCGCCCTCGTGGCCCTCTGCCTGGTCGTCCGCGGTCGGGTGGACATCGCACAGTTGCGGGCCGCCCTCGCCGGGGCCGGGCCCGCCGTACCCGTCGCCTGGGCGCTCCTCGCGGGGGTCCTCAGCGCGGCTCTCGTTCCGGGCCCGATCCTCGGGACCACGAGCGGCGCCCTGTGCGGTCCTTTCCTCGGCAGCGGGATCAACCTCACGGCCATGCTGTTGTCGGCTCTCATCGCGTCGTCGATCGGGCGGTTCACGGTCGGCCGTGCCCCCGTGCCGGGCCTGACGACAGAACGAAGAGCGACTCTTCTGTCCGTCCGGGAAACGCACGGAACCACGGCTGTGCTGGTCCAGCGGCTCACCCCCGTACTGCCGGATGCCCCGTCCTCCTACGCCTTCGGAGCCTGCGGACTGCGTTGGAAACAGATCCTCCTGGGCACTCTCGTCGGATCGTCCCCCTGGGCCGTGATCTACGCCCTGATCGGGGCAGGAGTCTGCGACCTGGCCACGACGGGCGTCCTGACGATCTGCGGACTGTTCCTGGCGGCGAACGCAGCAGGATTCGCCCTGGCCCGAACCCTCAGGCGCCCCCCGGGGGAAAGGGGAAGCGGGCTGCTCCCCCGGCCAGGGCGCGGTCGGCCAGTTCGACCGGACGCGGCCGCGGATGGCGCGCAAAGGCCTGCAGACTGCTCCGAACAGGACTGACCGCGCCGTTCCCCGTCACAAACGTCTCCACCCCTCAACCACGATCGAGAACCCGCCACCCCCACGACGCCTCCCCGCTGTCACCGCGGAGGCCCAGCCTCGATCACGCCGCCTGTCCCCGCCCACAAAGATGCGTACCCGGGAAAACCCCCGCGTGGGCGGGGACGACCGCGTTCCTGGTCGGTCTGGCTCTCCTACTGGCGGACCACCCCCGCGTGGGCGGGGACGACTGGTCTGATCATGTGGGAAATGCCGCACGATGTGGACCACCCCCGCGTGGGCGGGGACGACTTCTTGTTCCCCCGCCTCTGCCACTTTTTACACGGACCACCCCCGCGTGGGCGGGGACGACGGGTTCACGGAACACCGCGAACCGTGACAACCCGGACCACCCCCGCGTGGGCGGGGACGACGTGGCTATCAGCGCCCGACGAACCCGGCCCCCGGGACCACCCCCGCGTGGGCGGGGACGACTCCCCAGAGATGATTTTCTCCGGAGGAGGTTCGAGGACCACCCCCGCGTGGGCGGGGACGACTATGGTCTTTCCGATATTGGACTGAACCGTGAGGGACCACCCCCGCGTGGGCGGGGACGACTAGCTGATCTGCGACGGGTTCAAGGCGGCGAGCGGACCACCCCCGCGTGGGCGGGGACGACCGCCGAGGACGGACGGCAGGGGCGGTGCTGCTCGGACCACCCCCGCGTGGGCGGGGACGACTCGCCGGTGTCTGTGCTGGCGTGGATACAGAGCGGACCACCCCCGCGTGGGCGGGGACGACAGGGCGCCGAGGAGGCCCTGGACCGGTATTTCCGGACCACCCCCGCGTGGGCGGGGACGACGTTCCGCTGCTGATGACGGTCTGCCTCGGCGCGGGACCACCCCCGCGTGGGCGGGGACGACAAGTCCACGAAGTTCGCGACCAGGCTCTTCTCGGGACCACCCCCGCGTGGGCGGGGACGACACTTGCTGACCAGGAACGATACCAACGGATCATGGTGTTTTCAGCCACTTGGTCGGCTGAGGTCGTGACGGCGCCGTACCGGAGGCGTCGGCCACCGGTCGGTGGCCGACACGATCGAGAACCCGCCGCCCCCACGACGCCTCCCCGCTGTCACAACGCAGGCCCAGCCTCGATCACGTCTTCTGTCCCCGCCCGTGGGGGGAAGGGGAAGCGGGCGGTTCCCTCGGCCAGGGCACGATCGGACAGTTCGATCAGACGCGGCTGCGGATGACGCACGAAGGCGTGCAGGCTGATCCGAACAGGACTGACCGCGCCATGCACTCCCACGAACGCCGTCCCCGCGGGGAGCGGTCCCACGGCCCCTGCTCGCTCCAAGGGACAGACCCATTCGGTGAGGGGACGGCCGGTGCGGTCCGAGGCGCGCAGCCGCACTGTTCGGCCCGGTCCTGTCCCCGGTCGGGCCGAACCGGGCCGACGGCCCGGCGTCGTCACGAGGACCCGCAGGAACCATGCTGAGGCTTCCCGGGACCCCTTGGGCGGGTAGGTCCCGACAGCGAGGAACCAGTACGCCAGACGGTGGGGGTCGTCGAAGGCGTCTGTCCAGGGCAGGGGCGGGTCGCTGCGGACTCTGTTCCAGAAGCGTTTGAGATTCTCCTGTCCGCGCAGGCGTTCCTCCATGCTCGTCAGCACCTCGCGGGATTCCCGGACCGCCAGGCGAACGGCCGTCTCGAAAGCGCGGTCGCCGTCGAGATCCTTCACGCCTCTGGCCCGGACACCTGTACGTGCCTGCCACCGGGAGTCCAGGTTGATCCCCTCGGGTCCGGTCGTGCACAGTCCGACCGGGCCGTCGGGTCCCACCTGCCTTGAGTGTTCTTCCGCAGGTCCCGGGCCCGGTCGGCCACCGTGGCCGGGGCGGTCGGGTCCGGTCAGCAGCATCGCGGGCAGGCGGAGCAGAGCGCCTGCGGTCGGACGGATGTCGCCGTGCGGGGGCGCGTCCTTGTCGGCGTTCGGCCCCGACCCTGCCGTGCGCAGGGTCGGGGGGAGCCGATCGCCCCGGGCCAGGTGTTCGGCACAGGTCGTCCGGCGGCGTTCGGCCTCGTCGATCCAGGTGCTGTGGCTGTAGAAGTCCTGCAAGGCATGCAACCCGGTGCCCAGGGCGTTCCGCGCGGCGAGAACGTCCTGCGTGCGCGCGGCCCAGTGCAAGGCGGCGAGCATCCCGCCCTCCACGCGCCGTCGGACCTCGAGGACGTCGTCCGCGCTGCGCAGGGAATCGAAGTGCAGCGCGCGCAGGGGGACCCTGCCCAGGCGAGCGCCGCGCACCCTGCGCGGCCCGCCCCGGATCCACCAGACCGGATGGATGCAGTAAAGATCGACTCCCACGTTGTGCCAGGCGAGTTCTTCGGCGGCGGGGCGTTCCCAGCCGGCCGCGAGGGCCGCGCGCACCGTCATGTGATGGTGGTGCCAGTGCGGTCTGTCGGGTGGGGCGAGGAGGTCCTCGCTGCCGAACAGGGGCGTTGCCTCGCCGTACACCGCGAGTGCTCGGGCCACCGCGCGCCGCATGCGTCCTCCCCGTGGTCGTGCCGGTCGCTGCCCAGGGGTTCCCGGGGCCGCGTCCCTTCCGATGGTGCACCGTTCTCCCCGTCGGCGCGACGTGTTCGCCGGTTCGGCGTGGCTTGCGATCGGTCGTGTCGGGTCCGGTGATCCGAACGTCTCGGGAACTGTGTTCGAACGTCTCGGGAACCGGGAGGGAACGCTGCGGTCAGGCTCTGGGTGATGTGCGCCACAGTCGTCCGTTCGACGGTTCACAACAGGCGTGAGGCCCTGGGCAGATCCACGTTTTGGCTGTCCACAGACCTGTTCCGGGGACTGGACGCCGAGGCCGAGGCCGGGACAGAGTGTTCCGCGCCGAGGTTCCCCTCCCGTCCCGAGTCCCAGGAGGATCCTGTGTCCCTGCCACATTTGCGTGTTCGCGCGATCCGGTCAGCCCTTGCCGTTGCCGGGCTCGTTGCGGTCGTGCTGGGCTCTGTCTCGTTGGTCCCACCGGCGGCGGCCGTCGGCCTTGCCTCAGGGTCCCCGCCGACCGCCTCCGTGGGGGCCGGGTCGTTCGGCGGAGCGGTCTCGGTGGGCCCGCGTCGTCCTGCGGGCGGGCGCACCACCGACGTTCACGTGCTGGCGTTCAACGACTTCCACGGAGCTCTGGAGCCGGGCACAGGGAACATCCACGGCAGGTTCGCGGGGGGCGCAGCGTATTTGGCCCGTCTCCTGCACGAGCGGCAGAGCGCGTATCGGGGCAGGGTGACCACGGTGACGGCCGGTGACCTCGTCGGGGCTTCGCCCCTGGCCAACGCGCTGTTCCATGAGGAGCCCACGATCGTGGCGGCCAACCTCATGGGCGTGGAGTTCTCCGCGGTGGGCAACCACGAGTTCGACAAGGGGGCAGCCGAGTTGCTGCGTCTGCAGCGAGGAGGATGCCATTCCCAGGACGGCTGTACCGGGGCGCCCTACGCCCGGGTGGGTCGGGGTCCGAGCCAGATCTTCCCGGGGGCCGATTTCCGGTACCTGGCCGCGAACGTGCTCACGGACAAGGGGCGGAGCCTGCTCCCCACCGGGGCGTTGAAGTCCTACCGCACGGCTTCCGGCACCCGGGTGCGGGTCGGGTTCGTGGCCGCGACGCTGCAGGAGACCCCCACGATCGTGTCCCCGGCCGGGGTGAGCGGCCTGACCTTCGCCGACGAGGCCGAAGCCGCCAACAGGGCCGTCGCGGACCTGCGGCGTCGGGGGTCCCGGGTCAATGTCCTGCTGCTGCACCAGGGCCTGGAACAGACCTCCCCGGCCTCGCTCGACAGCTGCAACGCCGTCGTGGCCGACAGCACGGTCGAGAAGATCGCCCGGCGTCTGGACCCTTCCGTCAAGGTGATCGTCACGGGGCACACCCACGCCGAGTACCGGTGCACGATCACAGCGGGGGGAACCGAGAGGCTGGTGACCAGCGCAGCTTCCAACGGGCGCATCCTGAGCGACATCACGCTGACCGTCAACGACCGCACGGGTGAGTTCGTGTCCGCGGGCGCCCGGAACACGATCGTGGAGAACGCTCTCAACGCCTACGCGAGCGGCGTGGTCCGGCAGCCGGACGCCTCCCGGGAAGACCCGCGGGTCCGTTCGCTCGTGGAGCAGTACGTCACGGCCTCGGCCCCGTTGGCCGGGAAGGTCCTCGGCCGGGTCCGGGGCGACCTCACCCGGGTCCAGAACGCCCGCGGGGAGTCCACCCTCGGGGACGCCGTCGCCGACGCGCAGCTCGCCGCCACCTCCGCGCCCGATCGGGGAGCTGCCACGGTCGCGTTCCTCAACCCCGGCGGGATCCGCGCCGATCTGAAGACCTCTGACATCTCCGCAGCAGGGGAAGCCCCCGGCGAGGTCACGTACGGGGAAGCGTT
>JAUPKJ010000218.1 GCA_030837505.1 Actinomycetota bacterium | reverse complement strand
TTTCGGAATCCCGGCGGTGCTGTGCGTGGTACGGTCGGTCCTCCGCCCGGCCGCCGGAGGGGCCGATAGTGGGTCCTATCGGCCCCGACGAGAACGCCGCAGGGCGCCGACCGGACCGAGCGCAGCGCCGCAACGGAGTTTCAAGACACGCTCTCACCCCTCCTCACAAAGGATGCGACGACAGGAACTCGCACAGCTCCTCGAGACAGACCAGGCCGTCCTTGTCCCCGTCCATGGCCCGCACCATCTCCACGGCCACGTCCTCATCGGCCTCCGCCCCCAGCTCCCGCATCCGATTCCGCAACTCACCGGCGGAGATCAGGCCATCGCCATCGGTATCGATCAACTGGAACGTCGGCAAGTACGTGCTCGTGTCCACCATCGTGGGATCCCTTCCCTGGAAACGGCGAGTGCCGGATCCCCGGCAACACCGGTCTGCTCGGAACGTAGAGCCTGTCGGGCAAGGCTCCGATACAGCAGCGCCCCTGTCCACCCGACGCCGTCAAAACCCCCACAACGGTGCGGTGAGCTGCTGATCAAGATCTACCGAAACAGACCCTAGCACCCCTGATCCAGGGCCGCCCTTCCGAAAAACGGCAAGCAGACCACGTGCCTACCGCCCCGCCGGAACGATCCGGCGCAGCTGGTCGACGAGCTCCGGGACCAGCGCGAGCGACCCCGGCCGCCAGACCTCCGGAATCATGACGATCGCATGATCCACCCCAAGATCGGCATACTCACCGTACTTCTGCACCGCCTCCCCCACGGTGAGACTCTCCCCCCTCCCGTCCGAGGACAAGGACAAGAACCCCACGACGGTCTTCTCCACAGCCGACTCCTCCCGCCCCACCTGCGCACAATGCCGACGAAGCACCGCCAGCTTGCCTGCGACGTAATCCGTCCCGTACTCGAAGATGTTGCACGCATCCGCATATTGAGCAACCAGACGAAGCGTCTTGCGCTCGCCTCCCCCTCCGATCAGGATCCGAGGTCGGGGCCTGCTGATGGGCCGGGGCGAGGGCACCGGACGTTCCAGGTGATAGTGCCGGCCCTCGAAAGGGCTCCCGTCCCCGCTCCACAGGCGCAGAGCGATCCGCAGCGTCTCCTCCAGACGTTCGAACCGTTCGGCGAGCGGAGGGAAGTCGATGCCCAGGGCCGAGTGTTCGTCCTCATTCCACGCCGCGCCCATCCCCAACCAGGCCCGCCCTCCCGACAGGACGTCCAGGGTGGTCGCGGTCTTCACGAGAACGCCCGGGTGTCGATGGGCCACCCCCGACACCATCGTGCCCAGGGTGATCTTCTCCGTCACGGCCGCCAGATGCGCCAGGACCGTCCAGCCCTCGAGCATCGCCTCCTCCGGCTCCCCGAAGGGCCGGATCTGTTGGAGCCGATCGAGAACCCAGAAACTCGCCATTCCCGATTGCTCGGCCTCCACGGCGATCCGGCGGAGAGTCGGCCCCAGGCTCTCCGGGCTCTCGGGCCAGGCGAAGGAGGGTACCTGCAATCCAAGCATCACATGCACCATTATGACCCTTTTGTCAATGTTCACCACGGTCCGGACCCCGCCCCTCCTCAGCTGTTTGTTGTGGTGTTTGAAGGGGCGGTTCACGGTCCCCTGTTTACCGATAAGTATGCATTATGTAATAACGTACATTGAGACACCGTGTCCGTCGGGGGTCCCGCCCTCGGCTGCCCCGCCCGCAGGGCCGGCCGTCCCCCGGATCGGGGCTGCCCCCGCCGGCAGCTCTAGGCTCTCGGTCATGGCCAGGCGCATCGCTCGCAACAGGACCGTGGACCGCGAGACCCTCGTGGAGTTCCTCCGCCCCCGCCACCGGGCCGTCCTCATCACCCGCCGCAGCGGCAACAGGTTGCAGTCCTCCCCCGTCGCCTGTGGGGTCGATCCCGAGGGCCGACTCGTCGTGTCGACATACCCGGAACGGGCCAAGGCCGTCAATCTCCGACGCGACCGACGCGCCACCGCCCTGGTGCTGTCCGACGACTTCGACGACCCCTGGGTCCAGATCGACTGCGAGGCCGAGGTCCTCGACCTGCCCGAAGCCCTCGACCCCCTCGTGGAGTACTACCGTTCCATCGCCGGGGAACACCCCGATTGGGACGAGTACCGTCGCGCGATGCTCGCGCAGGGCAAGTCCCTGATCAGGCTCTCCGTGCTCACCTGGGGGCCCATCGCCGTCGGGGGCTTCCCGGCCGGGCTCGCGGACGACTGACCCCCGCGGACGACCGGCCCTCGACGGGGCGGGAGTTCCCCGCCTTACCCCGCTTCGCGGGGCGAGGGCCAGGTGTGCACGGGGAGGTTGGCCCGCATGTACTCCTGGTAGGCCCCGAGCATCCCCGTGAGGGCCTCGGAGCGGCAGACCCCCGCGGCCTCGAGCGCCTGTACCGTCCCGGCCTGCCACACGGCCCCGTTGACGCCGCTGCCCACCCGCTCCTCGATCACTCCCAAGTAGCGTTCCCGCAGGGCCGAGGGCACCCCCCACCGTCGCAGACCCTCGTGGGCCTGCGGCAGCAACTCGCGCAGGACGAGCTCGCCGACCCCGATCTCGCCGAAGCCGGGCCAGCGGATCCTCGCCCCCAGGCCATGGCGCGCACACGAGTAGAGGTTCCAGCGGGCCGCTTCGAAGGGAAGCATGGACCACGCCGGCCGGTCGTCGTCGATCAGGGCCTTCAGGGCCCCGTAATAAAAGGCCGCGTTGGCCACGACGTCGACGGCCGACGGCCCGGCGGGCAGGACCCTGTTCTCCACCCGTAGATGGGGTCGACCGTCCACGACGTCGTACACGGGACGGTTCCAGCGATAGACGGTGCCGTTGTGCAACCGCAACTCGGGCAGGAGGGGCGTTCCGCCCGCGTCGAGCACGGCCCGGGGGTCCTCGTCGCTGAGATCCGGCAGCAGGGCGGGGAAGTAGCGGACATTCTCC
Source organism: Actinomycetota bacterium (assembly GCA_030837505.1). GTDB lineage: Bacteria > Actinomycetota > Actinomycetes > Actinomycetales > Kineosporiaceae > JAUPKJ01. The sequence goes on along the minus strand of JAUPKJ010000218.1, from coordinate 6,693 downwards.
TCGAACAAATCGAAGATCGAAGTGATCCAACGTTCCCCGAACCAGGCCCTGGGCCGCACTCCCTGGTTGCGCAGCTCGGGGGATCTGGTGTCGACGGCCTGGAGGAAGAGCTCGATCCTCGTCTCCGGCCACAGGTGTCTGCCGAACAGGAAGGGAGAATTCGCCCCGAGGGCCAGTTGCGGACCGGCCAGGACCTGGGAGGCGTTCCAGGCGTCCGCGAACCCGTGCGGCGGCACCTGCAGGTGGAGCTGAACGCTGGTGCACGCGGCCTCCGGGGCCAGACACGGCCAGTGCGCGGTCAGCCGCTCCTGGCCAGTGATGTCCAGGTGCAGGTCCTCCCCCCGGGCCGCGAGGATCGAATCGTTCAGAGCCGCGTACCTGTTCGAGGGGGTCATCCAGGTCTCCTCCCGCAAATGTTCCGGCAGCAGGGTGGGCAGGATCCCGATCATGACGACGTGAGCTCCGTGCCGACCGGCACCCTCCTCCGCGAGACACAGGGAACGTTGCAGGGCGAGCTCCAGTTCGAACAGGGCGTCACCGGAGAGGGGCTGCGGGGGAAGGTTGAGTTCGATGTTGAAGGCACCGAGCTCGGGTTGGAAAGCGGGATCGTGAATCGTTCTCAGGACCGTACGGTTGTCCAGGAAAGGCCGGTGGGCGCCGTCGACGAGATTGAATTCGATCTCCAGCCCGATGCTGGTGCGTTCGGTGTCGAACGCTGCCGTGGCCAACAGGTCGGTGAAGACGTCGAGACAGAGGTGGACCTTCTCCCGGTACCGGCGTCGGTGGAGCCGGGAAAAACGGGTTCCGGAGACTTCTTCTCCCATTCAAGGACTGAAACACATTCCCCGTGCCCCTTCCAGGGGAACCGGGGACGAGGGGGGAGGATCCCGAGGGGGTGCCGCAGTGCCCGTGGGATCCTGCCGGGGATCACAGGACGAAGACGGGGTGGCGGTCTCCCAGGACGTTGTCGACCCGGGCGACGCACGGCCAGTACTTGTGCCGGGGATCGACCCGGCCGGGATACACGGCCCGGGCCCTGGTGTACGGGTGGGTCCACTCCCCCACCAGGCTCTCGGCAGTATGAGGGGCCTTGACCAGGGGGTTGTCGTCGGCCGGCCACTGCCCCGCCGCGACGGCGTCGGCCTCGCCGCGAATGTGAATCATGGCTTCGCAGAAGCGGTCCAGTTCCGGGAGGTCCTCGCTCTCCGTGGGCTCGACCATGAGGGTTCCCGGGACGGGGAAGGACATCGTGGGCGCGTGGAAACCGTGGTCGATGAGCCGCTTGGCGACGTCGTCCACGGTGATGCCGGTCTCCCGCGTCAGGGGGCGCAGGTCGAGAAGGCACTCGTGGGCCACGAACCCCCCGGGCCCGGTGTAGAGGACGGGGTAGTGCTCCCGGAGACGAGCCGCGAGGTAGTTCGCGGCCAGCACGGCGGTCACCGTGGCCGTGCGCAGCCCCTGCGGACCCATGAGTCGCAGATAAGCCCAGGCGATGGGGAGGATCCCCGCCGAGCCGTAGGGCGCCGCGCTGACGGGGCCGCCCCCGCCCGAACGATCCCGGTCCGGGTGCAGGGGGTGCCCGGGCAGGTGGGGGGCCAGGTGCGCGCGGACCGCCAACGGTCCGACCCCCGGCCCGCCCCCGCCGTGGGGGATGCTGAAGGTCTTGTGCAGGTTCAGGTGGCTGACGTCGGCACCGAACCGCCCGGGGCGGGCCAGGCCGACCAGGGCATTGAGGTTGGCGCCGTCGACATAGACCTGCCCGCCCGCAGCGTGCACCAGGTCGCACACCTCACCGATCCCCTCCTCGTAGACCCCGTGGGTGGACGGATAGGTGATCATCGCGACGGCGATCCGGTCGCTGTGGCGTTCCAGGAGGGTCCGCAGGTGGCCGCGGTCGATGTCGCCCCTGCGGTCGCACTCGACCACGAGGACCTCGAACCCGGCCAGGGCAGCGCTCGCGGCGTTGGTCCCGTGCGCGCTGGCGGGTACGAGACACAGGTCCCGACCGGGCTGCCCGGTGTCGCGGTGATGGGCCCTGATCGCGAGCAGTCCCGCGAGTTCCCCCTGGGACCCGGCGTTGGGCTGGAGACTGACGGCGTCGTACCCGGTGATCTCGGCGAGGTCGCGTTCCAGGTCCGCGACGAGCCGCAGGGTGCCCGCAGCGTGGGACGCCGGCGCGAAGGGATGGAGATCGGCGAAGGCCGGCCAGGTGATGGGCTCCATGGCCGCAGCGGCTGTCAGCTTCATGGTGCAGGAGCCCAGGGGGATCATGCCCCGGTCCAGGGCGTAGTCGGCGTCGGCCAGACGCCTCAGATGACGGAGCATCGCCGTCTCGCTGCGGTGCTCGTGGAAGACGGGGGCCGTCAGGTACTCGTCCGTGCGCAACAGGTCCGGCGGCAGGGCACCGGTCCGCCGGGGCGGGCCGTCCCCGGCGGCGGCCGGCAGGTCCCCCGGTGCGTCCCCCCGTTCGTCCCCCGACGCGTCCCGGTGGGGGGTACCCGGTGCACCGGCCTCGGCGAAGGCCGCGCGGACGGCCAGCAGGTGGTCGTCGGTGGTCGTCTCGTCGCAGGTGACGGCCACGTGGTCGGCGTCGACGGCCCGCAGGAGGATCCCGCGGGCCTCTGCGGCCGCCACGACCCGCAGGGCCCGCTCGGGAACGCGGACGAGAACCGTGTCGAAGAACTCCCGGTGGACCACCCGGTGGCCCGCGGATTCCAGGTCCTCGGCGAGACCCGCGGCCCGACGGGAGACGTCGGCGGCGATCCGACGCAGCCCCTGCGGGCCGTGGTACACGGCGTACAGCGCCGCCAGGACGGCGAGCAGGGCCTGGGACGTACAGATGTTGCTGGTGGCCCGTTCCCGACGGATGTGCTGTTCCCGGGTCTGCAGGGCCAGGCGCAGGGCCGGCCTGCCCTCGGCGTCCCGGGACACCCCCACCAGACGTCCGGGCACAGAACGTTCGAGCCCGGCGCGCACGGCGAGGTAGGCGGCGTGGGGGCCCCCGTACCCCAGGGGGACCCCGAAACGCTGCGTCGTGCCCACGGCGATGTCGGCCCCGGCGTGCCCCGGCGGACTGAGCAGGGCCAGGGCCAGCAGGTCCGCTGCGACCGTCACGAGGGCCCCGGCCCCGTGCGCGGCCTCGGTGATCCCCCTCAGGTCGAACACCTCGCCGTCCCGGCCGGGGTACTGCACGAGGACCCCCAGGACCGGCCTGCCCGCCGCGGCCTCGACGATCCTCCCGGAGCAGTGGCCGCGTTCCCGCTCGGCCGCGCTCGCCCCCAGCAGATCGGTGACGATCACCTCGAGGCCGATGGGCTCGGCCCTGGTGCCGATCACGGCGATGGTCTGCGGCAGAACCCGGCGGTCCACGAGCAGGACGCCCCGGGGAACGGACCGGCGGGCCCGCCGCATGAGCGCCACGGCCTCCGCGGCGGCCGTGGCCTCGTCGAGCAGCGAGGCGTTGGCGGTGGGCAGCCCGGTGAGGTCCGCGACCATGGTCTGGAAGGTCAGCAGGGCCTCCAGACGCCCCTGGGAGATCTCCGGCTGGTACGGGGTGTACGCGGTGTACCAGGCCGGGTTCTCCAGCACGTTCCGCCGGATGACGGCGGGGGTCCGCGTCCCGTGGTATCCCAGGCCGAGCATGGGCACCGCGACGGTGTTCCGATCGGCCAGGTCCCGTAGCCGGGCCAGGACCTCGTCCTCGTCGACGGGGGCCGGCAGGTCCAGGGGGACCTCGTCGCGGATCGCGGCCGGGAGGGCTCCGGCGATCAGGTCGTCCGGCGTGTCGCACCCGATCGTCGCGAGCATCCGGCGGATCGCTGCGGCGTCGGGTCCCAGGTGACGGGCGAGGAACGGGGAGATGTTCGCAGAAAGGGGCACTCGGGACTCCGAAGGTGAGGACTGGACCGGGCGGACCGGAGACGGGGCAGGCCGTCAGCCGGCCGGCACCGGTCCCAGGGCCGGGGCGGGAACAGGCCCGCTCCGGTGAGGCGCAGCGGCGCCGTCGAGCAGGACGGTCGCCCCGTCACCGGTCCGGCGGGCCAGGGCCTCGGCGAGGAACCGCCCGGTGTGGCTGCCGGGGACCAGGGCCACGGTCTCGGGGGTCCCGGCGGCCACGAGGGCGCCCCCGCCGGAGCCCCCCTCCGGTCCGAGATCGATGACCCAGTCCGCACACTTGATCACATCGAGGTTGTGTTCGATGACGAGCACGGTGTTGCCCTTGTCGACCAGTCCCTGCAGGACTCCCAGGAGCTTGCGGATGTCCTCGAAGTGCAGGCCGGTGGTCGGCTCGTCCAGGACGTACACGGTGCGGCCCGAGGAGCGTTTCTGCAGTTCGGCAGCGAGCTTGACCCGCTGCGCCTCCCCGCCGGACAGGGTCGGGGCCGGCTGGCCGAGGCGGACGTAGCCCAGGCCGACGTCGACGAGGGTCCTCAGGTACCGGGAGATCGCGGGGACGGCCTCGAAGAACTCCGCGGCCTGTTCGATGGGCATGTCCAGGACCTCGGCGATGCTCTTGCCCTTGAAGTGCACCTGGAGGGTCTCCCGGTTGTACCGGGCGCCGTGGCAGACCTCGCAGGGCACGTAGACGTCGGGCAGGAAGTTCATTTCGATCTTGATGGTGCCGTCACCGGAACAGGCGTCGCACCGGCCTCCCTTGATGTTGAAGGAGAAACGGCCCGGCTGGTACCCGCGGACCTTGGCCTCGGTGGTACCGGCGAACAGCTTCCGGACATGGTCGAACACGCCCGTGTACGTCGCAGCGTTCGAGCGGGGGGTCCGCCCGATGGGGCTCTGGTCGACGTGCACGACCTTGTCGAGGGCCTCCAGGCCGGTCACGGTCCGGTGGCGGCCGGGAACCTGGCGGGCCCGGTTGAGCCTGTTGGCCAGGACGGTGTAGAGGATGTCGTTGACCAGGGTCGATTTGCCCGAACCGCTGACGCCGGTCACGGCGACGAGGCAGCCCAGGGGAAAGTGGACGTCTATCCCCCGCAGATTGTGCTCGCGGGCCCCCAGGACGGAGAGCATCCGGTCCGGGTCCACGGGACGACGCTCTGCCGGGACCGCGATGGCGGCACGCCCGGAGAGATAGGCGCCCGTCAGGGAATCGGGGTGGGTGTACAGACCTTCCACGGGTCCGCAGTGGACAACCTGCCCGCCGTGCTCGCCTGCCCCCGGCCCGATGTCCACGGCCCAGTCCGCGGCCCGGATGGTGTCCTCGTCGTGTTCGACGACGATGAGCGTGTTACCCAGGTCCCGCAGCCGCACGAGGGTCTCGATGAGCCGACGGTTGTCGCGCTGGTGCAGGCCGATACTGGGCTCGTCCAGGACGTACAGGACTCCGACGAGGCCCGACCCGATCTGGGTGGCCAGGCGGATGCGCTGGGCCTCGCCCCCCGAGAGGGTCGCGGCGGGGCGGTCGAGGGAGAGGTAGTCCAGGCCGACGTCGAGCAGGAAGCCCAGGCGGGCGTGGATCTCCTTGAGGACCTGGTCCGCGATCCGGCGTTCGCGCTCGGTCAGTTCCAGTGTCCGGAGGAAATCTGCGATCTCACGGAGGGGCAGGGCGCAGACCGCGGCGATCGAACGTCCGCCGACGAGGACGGCGAGGATCTCGGGTTTGAGGCGGGTCCCTGCGCAGGAGGAGCAGGGGATCTGGCGCATGTAGTTCTCGTAGCGCTCCCGGCTCCAGTCCGATTCGGTCTCGGCGTGCCGCCGCTGGATGAAGGGGACGGCGCCCTCGAACCCCGTGGAGTAGGAACGCTCGCGGCCGAAACGGTTCGTGAACTTGACGTGGACCTTGTGATTGTGGCCCTGCAGGAGGGCTTTGCGCGCCCGCTGGGGCAGCGCCCGCCAGGGGGTGTCGACGGAGAAGCCGAGGTCTTCCCCCAGGGCGGTCATGAGGCGCAGGAAGTACCCGGTGGAGCCCTGGGCCCAGGGCCCGATGGCCCCCTGGGCGAGCGTGAGTTCCTCGTCCGGGACGAGCAGCTCCGGATCGACCTCGAGTTTGGTGCCGATGCCCGAACAGTCCGGGCAGGCGCCGTAGGGGTTGTTGAAGGAGAAGGAGCGGGGCTCGATCTCCAGACCGGCCAGCTCGTGGTCCTGGGGGCAGGCCATCTTCTCGCTGAAACGGCGTTCGCGCCCGGGGTCGTCCGGGTCGAGGTCGACCATGTCGAGCAGGAGGACGCCGCCGGCCAGTTCCAGGGCCGTCTCCACCGAATCGGTCAACCGCTGTTTCAGCGTGCTGCGGGCGACGAGACGATCGACGACGACCTCGATGGTGTGTTTGAGTTTCTTCTCCAGGGAGGGCGGATCGCTCAGGGGGAGGACCTCGCCGTCGACCCTGACCCGGGCGAATCCTTTGCTCTGCAGCTCACGGAACAGCTCGAGGTACTCGCCCTTGCGCCCGCGGACGACCGGTGCCAGGACCTGGAAACGGGTGCCCTCGGGCAGCTCCAGGACCCGGTCGACGATTTGTTGAGGGGACTGCCTGGCGATGGGCAGGCCGCAGGTCGGGCAGTGCGGGCGGCCGGCTCTGGCCCACAGCAGCCTCAGGTAGTCGTAGATCTCGGTGATGGTGCCAACGGTCGACCGGGGGTTGCGGGAGGTCGACTTCTGGTCGATCGACACCGCTGGGGACAGGCCCTCGATGAAATCGACGTCGGGTTTGTCCATCTGGCCCAGGAACTGCCGGGCATA
>JAUPKJ010000217.1 GCA_030837505.1 Actinomycetota bacterium | reverse complement strand
GCGGAGCAGGCCGGAAGGGTCAGGTTCTCGACGTAGGAGTTGCGCAGGTGCGGCCCGATCCCGGCGGGCAGGGTGTAGCCCGCGGGCCCGGCGGGGGTGAGGCCGACGGTACGGGCCACGTCGTACACGAGGGTCCCGCGCGTGATCCCCCCGGCGCTCACCCCGAGGCCGTTCACGGCGGTGACCTGGGCGTTGCCGACGCCGACGTACCCGGCCCGGTCGGCGGTCGCCGTGTAGGCGCCCGGGGCGAGGCCCACGAAGACCGCGCAGCCGTCGTCGCCGGTGGTCACGGTGACGCCCCCGGGGCTCAGGGTGACGGGGACGTCGGCGATGTCGGCCCCGGCCCCGCCGACGACCGCCAGGGCGATGGCGCCCTTGGCCGCGTCCAGGCCACCGGTGCTGCCCACACCCACGGCCTTGAGGGTGTCGGCCCGGACGGGCCGGACGTTGCCCATCTCCGGCCAGGTGACGGACACGCTGACGAGCTTGTAGGCCAACTGGCTGCCGCTGCTCTCGCACACGCTGCTCGTGGCGTCGGCGGGCAGGTAGTTGGCCGTCTGCCGGATCGTGTAGGTGATCTGTCCGACGGTCTTGGTGTACGTGGACCCGCCGTCGGGGATGTCGATGGCCTTCTGTCCCTTGATGGACTCGATCTGCCGGTTGGCCAGGTTGGCCGCGACCACTCTGCGGGAGTTGCTGCCGGTCACGTGTGTGACCCGCAGGATCAGGCCGAGGCTGACCGTCACGAGGACGGTGAACAGGGCCATCGAGACGATGGCCTCCATCATCCCGAACCCGCGATCGTCCCCGCGGGCCCCTGCGAGCGGCGCGCCACCCCTGGTGTGCATCGGGGTTCCTCCCTGCCTCCCGGGCGGTGTCCGTGTGCCCGCCGACAGCACCGGGGGCCTCCTGTCCCGGTCGTGGGGACGACCGTCGGGCGGCCGTCCCCACGCGGGATTCTTCACCGATCAGCAGTGCCCGGACTGCATACCGCCTGCGGCCGAGTACTTGAAGTCCTTGGTGCTGCCGTCGGCGTTGGTCAGGGAGACGCACCACCCCGTGGGGCTGGTGAGGCTCGCGGAGGCCCCGGTGGCGGGCTGCGTGGTGCCATTGCTCAGCTTGATGACCCCGCTGCTGTAGCCCGCGGTGTCGGCGATCGTGATGGTGGGGGGAGTGCCCGCGGCATAGGTCACGGTCAGGCCGGTGCCCGATCCGTCGACGTAGTACGTGGCCAGTTCCTTACCGATGTTCGACACGTCGCTCTTGGTCGCGGTGTCGCGGGCCTTGGCTCTCTGGCTGAGGAAGACCGGCACGGCGATCGCCGCCAGAATTCCGATAATGATCATGACGACGAGAAGTTCGATCAGGGTGAAGCCCCGGTCCTTCTCGTCCAGCGAAGTGCGGACACGAGCGAGCATCTGGTCGCTCCTCTTCTGGTGAGAACTGGTCCGGATGGTGTCGCCCGGTCACCCGGTCACCCGGCTCGATGACTCCTGCGGTATCGGCATGTGACAGAGGGTCTTGAGTTCCTCACGTCCTGTACTTCCCGCGTTCAGCCTTTCGGCTCAGTTCGGCCCCACCCTGAGTCATCCATCGCGAGGTGGCACAGGTCTGGCGGAGTGGGACAGGGCTGAGGGGCCCGCCCCCGTGGGCGGGCTCCCGGAGCTGCCCGGAGATCACTGGATGAGGTCGTACATCCCGAAGATCGGCATGTAGAGCGCGATGATCATCCCTCCGACGAGACCGCCCAGGGCCGCGATCATGATCGGCTCGATGAGGCTCGTCAGGGCGTCGGTCGTCGCCTCGACCTCCTGGTCGTAGAAATCGGAGATCTTCTCGAGCATGGTGTCCATGGCGCCCGTGTCCTCCCCGACCGCCATCATCTGCACGCCCATCGGGGGGAAGACCTTGTGCTGGGCGAGAGGCCCGGCCAGGGAGTCCCCGCGCCGCACGCTCTCCTCGACCGCGCGGGTGGCGTTGCGGATGACCAGGTTCCCGCTGGTCTCTCCGACGATCTCCAGACTCTGCAGGATCGGGACCCCCGACCGCATCATGGTGCCGAGGTTGCGCGTGAAACGGCTGATGGCCACCTTGCGGAAGAGGTTGCCGAACACGGGGATCTTGAGTTTGAACGGATCGACGACCATGCGCACCCCTTCCTTGTTCTTGACCCTGTTCCACACGACGACTCCGACGATCCCCAGCACGACCATCGCCGGGGCCAGCAGGGTCATGAGATCGGACAGGAAGACCAGGAAACGGGTCGGAGCCGGCAGGGTCCCCCCGAGATCCTTGAACATCTTCTCGAAGACCGGGACGATGAACAGCAGCATCCCGATCACCGCGAGGATCGCGATGACGAAGACGACGACCGGGTAGGTCATCGCAGACTTGATCTTCCCGCGGAGTTTCACCTCCGACTCGAGGTTCTCGGCGATCTGCAGCAGGACGGAGTCGAGGAAACCCCCGACCTCCCCGGCCCGGCACATATTGATCATCAGCGGCGGGAACACCTTGGGGTGTCTGGCCAGGGCCGACGACAGCGACTGCCCGGTCTCCACCGTGTTGCGCACTTCGCCGAGGGTCTTGGCCAGGGTCTTGCTCTCGGTCTGGTCCGCGAGGATCGACAGGGCCCGCAGCAGCGACAACCCGGAGTTGATCATCGTGGCGAACTGGCGGCTCATGACCGCGAGGTCCTTGGCCGTGACCCGGTTCCCGCCCGGCAGGTTGAGCTCACGGTTCATCCCCGTGTTGGCCTGCCGCACGCTCAGGGGGACGTAGCCCATCCCGCGCAATTTCTGGACCAGAGCAGCCTCGTCCGGGGCCTCCAGCCTGCCCGTGACGAGTTTGCCCTTGCGGTCCCGGACCGAATAGTCGAATTCCTTGGTCGCCGTGGCCATGGGACCCTCCTCAGCCCCGACCGATCAGGCGGCTGAAGTCCTCGATGTGATGGCACTTCTCCATGCCCTGTTCCACCGTGATCATGCGGGTCCTCACCAGTTCCGCGAGGTGCTGGTCCAGGGTCTGCATCCCGAACTTCCCCCCGGCCTGCATCGACGAGTAGATCTGGTGGGTCTTGCCCTCCCGGATCAAATTGCGGATCGCCGGAGTGGCCACCATCACCTCGGCCGCCACGGTCCGGCCCCTGCCGTCCGCGGTCCGGCAGAGCGTCTGGCAGACCACTCCCTGCAGCGCCCCCGACAGCTGCACCCGCACCTGCTGCTGCTGATGCGGTGGGAAGACGTCGATGACGCGGTCGACGGTCTGGGCTGCGTCCTGCGTGTGCAGGGTCGCGAAGACGAGGTGACCGGTCTCGGCCGCCGTCAGGGCCACGGAGATGGTCTCCAGGTCCCGCATCTCACCGACGAGGATGATGTCCGGGTCCTGTCTCAGGACGTGTTTGAGGGCGTTCGCGAAGGAATGGGTGTCCTCGCCGACCTCGCGCTGGTTCACCATGCAGGACTTGTGGCTGTGGAGGAACTCGATCGGGTCCTCGACGGTCATGATGTGGTCCCGGCGGGTCCGGTTCGCCAGGTCGATCAGGGAGGCTAGCGTCGTCGACTTGCCGGACCCCGTGGGACCCGTCACCAGGACCATGCCGCGGGGCAAGGACGCGAAGGACGCGACGGTGTTCGGAATGCCCAGCTCGTCCAGATCCTTGATCTCGAAGGGGATCCGTCGGAAGGCCACCCCGATGGCCTCCCGCTGCCGGTAGAGGTTCACCCTGAAACGCGAGGCCCCCGGAACCGAGTACGAGAAGTCCAGTTCGAGGTTCTCCTCGAAACGCTCGCGCTGCTTCTGCGTGATGACCGAATAGATCACTCGTTGGATCATGGCAGCGGTCATGGGCTCGCCGTCCGGAATGGGGGCCAGCTCGCCGTTCACCCTGACCAGAGGGGGGCTCGACGCCGTGAGGTGCAGATCGGAGGCCCCCATCTGCGAGAGCCCCCGCAGCACGAGGTCCAGGTCGAGGTCACCGGCCCCGACCCGCTGCTCGGTCGTGGTCCGCTCGTAGGCCTCCTCGCCCGTGGCGGATTCCTGGATGCCCACGCGCGGCTGCGGGATCCCCGCCACGGGGGGGAGCGGAACGGACACCGCCACCGTGGAGGCGGCCGGCTCCTGTGCTCCCGCCGCTCCCCGGGCGAACGGTTCCGCCGGCCCGGCGGACTCCGGGGCCTGGTAACCGCCCCCGGCAGGGGCCGTCTGCCCGTCCGGCCGGGAGCCGGACGGGAACCAGAACGAAGGGTCCTGGCCGGAGGAGGAATCCGGTCCGGACAGGACAGGGTTGCCCGGGCCCGGGGTCGGCGGCAGGCCACCGGACGCTCCGGCCGGCCCACGGACGGAGCCCATGGACTCCGGACGCGGGGCGGGGTGCCCCGACGGCGGTTCGAGCCGGTTCGGGGAGAACCCCTGTCCCGCCTGACCCTGTAGGAGCCCCTGTCCCGGCTGACCCTGTCCCGCCTGACCCTGTCCCGGCTGACCCTGTCCCGGCTGACCCTGTCCCGGCTGACCCTGTCCCGGCTGGCCGTGCCCGACCGGGCCGTACCCCTGTCCCGGCCGGCCGTACTCCTGTCCGGGCCGGCCCTGCCGCTGTCCTGCTGGGCCGGGTCCCTGCCCCTGGACAGGCCCGGGAGGAACCGTGCGACCCCGCGGCGGAGCCTGGAAATCCTCCGGCTCCGGGACGTCATCGGAGAAATCCTGCGGCCCCTCGGGGGGCCCGGAGCGACCGGGGAAGAACGGTTCGGACCGCTGCCCGCCATCGGACCGCTGCCCGCCATCGGACCACTGTCCTTCGTCCGACCACTGTCCTTCGTCGGATCGCTGCCCGCTGTCCTGGCTCTGGCCCCGGTACCGTCCTTGGGGACCGGCGGAGCCCGCTCTGGCCCCGCCGGGGAGGGGGAACTGCCTCGGCGCGGGGGGCAGGTTCGGCGCGGAGAAGTCCGTCCCGGGCGGGGCTTGCTGGACACGGCCCGCTGACTGCTGCCACCCGCCTCCCCTCTCGCCCTCGTCGTGCACGGGGCGCTCCTGGGCGGAGCGGTCGGCGAAGGCCGAGGGGCCGGGAGCCTCCGGCCTGCGAGGCCGCTCGCCCCGCTGGGGCGGGCCGTCGGAAGCCTGCGGCTGGGAGTACTGCTCGGGGGGAATCCCCGAGGGGCCCTCCCCCGGTATCCCCCGCTCCGGGGGGAACGCCCTCTGCGGTGGCAGGGGATGGACAGGGGGCTGAAACTGCTCCGGGTAATGCACCGGTCGGACGGGCTGCGCCTGCTCCCGGTAGGGTTCGGACTCGGGCCTGAGGGACCCCAGAGGGTAGACCGGTCGTTCCGGGGTCATCGGCCGTCCTGGACGGGCAGGAGCACCCTGGTCCTCGGCTGCTCCGGAGTACCCGGGCTCCCCCGGTCCCCCGGGACCCTCCGGCGGTACCGGTCCCCCGGCGTGCGAACCTTCCGTCCTGCGTCCCCGGGGACGGTGCTGCTCGCCGTTGTTGTCCACGCGACTCTCCCCTCGGTGCACCGACGAACGCCATCGCGGGTGCGAGGACAGACCGCCGACCAGCACGAACTCGAAAAGACGGAGGAAGCGTCCGGTTTCCGGATGCTCTCGTCGCAGTGAACCTCGACTCCCGAGGTCATCCCCTTGAGCGACACCGCCGACGACCTCTGCCCGTCCCGCGAGGGAAGCCGGCCCGAGGGGGAACCGGAAGAGGGTGCGAGCCTCCCCCAGGGAGTTGTAGTAGGGCGATCACACAGTGCTGACGCGGTTCGCGTGAGGTGCCGACCTGCACGTCCCCGGATGATGTGTGCCTGGTCGTGCCTGACCGGTAGTGGATAGCACGGGTGGCTTGACTGCCCTGCCCAGCACCAGTCCACCCACACAACGTGACCGCTCGGCTACGGCTCACTCGAAGTGACTTGCACCCCTCGGGAGATCAGGCGACTTTCCACGTGCGGTCGCCGAGGGTGGCGACAAGGTCGATGCTGCCCCCCAGCGCGATGACATAAGCGCGGATGATCTCGATCCCAGAAATCTCACCGTGCTCAATCTTGGAGATGCGGGCCTGCGAGACCCCGAGGACCTGGGCGAGTTGGGCTTGGGTCAGACCCGCGATCTTGCGCATCTCGGAGAGCTGGTGTCCACGAACATAGGCCTCTCGGCGCTCCTGCGCTGCGGCCCTTCCAGCAGCCCGGTCGGTTTCCGAGCGGGGATCCAAGGCCTGGCCCTTGGCCTTGACCTCGTTCCAGGAGGTGTACTCGGTACTCATTCAGTTACCCTCCTCCTTCAGCGTGCGGAGATGGTCGGCATAGCGGGCATCGGCCAGAGGAATCGCAGTCCTGTACCAACCGACCCAGTTGCCCGCTTTGTTCCCCGCAACCAGGAAAATCGCTTCTCGAGTGGGGTCGAAAGCGAATAGCAGTCGGATCTCAGTACGACCGGACGATGGCGGCCGCAACTCCTTCATGTTGTGGAAGCGGCTTCCCTGCACGCGGTCGGCCAACGGGCGCCGCGCATTGGGGCCTTCCAGTGCAAGCTGGTCAATCGCATCTGCCACGCCGTCAGCCGTCACTGGATCCTCCTGGCACAGTGCCAGGTACCAACGCTCGACCTCCGGGTGCAGTCCGATCTCCCAACCCACGCCCAAGACTATAACCGATCGGTCATGTCGACGGTAGGGTCAGGAGCCAGGGAAGGCCACAGAGCCTCCCCACACTGACGCGTCGAGGCAGGACGACACGGAGCGGGTGAGATTTCCAGTACGAAAACTCCCAGCCCCGGCAGGACATCCCCGAGCGTCACGGGTAGTGGCCCACGGTCCATGACCGGTATCGGAGGCGGACAAGGCGGCGGTTTTCGCCGCCCTCTTGGACGCTCTCATCGCCCACGCCGCCGCCCAGGGCCAGGTGGAAATGGGCCTGGTCAGCGTGGACTCCACCGTGGCCCGAGCCCACCACCGTAATGGGTCCCGGGACCTGTCTGCCCTCGACCGCAGCGGGCGACCGGTGTCCATTCACGGGTTGACTGTGAAGAGGTCACGCGAGAGCGTGTTGGGGCAGCCAGGGGTTGCCGGTCAGGGCGCGGGTGATGGCGTCCAGGGCGGTCAGTCCGTGGTTTCGGGCTGATGTCAGGTAGGAGTTGATCAGGCACCATCGGGCGAGGGTCTTGGCGGTCTGCCAGTACCCGGAGACGGCCTGGTGTCGCTTGGCGGGCTTGATGCCGCGTTCAGCGGCGTTGCTGGTCCAGTCGACGGCGAAGTTCGTGGTGAATAGCCAGACCTGGTCGGCGTGCTTGGCCAGCCAGGTCGCGAGGGTGTAGCCGGGGTGGTTGCCCTCGTGCCAGTCCCGGTGCCGGTTGTGGGTGATACCGACCGTCAGGGCGGTGTCGTAGCGGGCGCGCAGCGCGGCCAGGACCACGGGGTCCAGTCCGCCGCGACCGTCGGCCTTGGCGAGCTGGACCTTGTCGTGGGCCTCACCGAGCACTGTGATGATCTTTGAGGCCCAGGACTGCAGGCCGCCGGGGCCGAGCTTGACGACCTGCTGGCACCGTCGGGTGATGTGCTGGCAGCACTGCTGGATCCCGGCGAGCATCCCGGTGATCGCACCGGCCGGGTTGTCCTGACCGGCCTCGTCCGCCGCTGGATCCTCGGTGGCTTCGGCGCGGTCGGGGCAGTCGTCGTCGGGATCGGCCGCCGGGGGGATGAGTTTCTGGTAGCCGGTGAACCCGTCCACGATCAGGGAGCCGGTGAAGGTGCGCAGTGAGGCGACCACGTCGGCGTGACGGCGCGAGTCCGACGCGGTCAGTCGGATCAGCCGCTCGTCCGGGGTGCGGAGCACCAGCACGTGGGGGGCACCGACCGGTTGGCCGGTGCCGGAGTCCAGGGTCGGGGTGACCACCTCGACCGGGGACTCGTCCGCGGTCAGGACGGGTTCGGCCAGCAACGCCGCCAGTAGTGCTTCGTCGAACCCTGCCCCAGCCAGCTGCTCGGCAAGCCGGGCGCCTGCCCGGTCCACGAACCCGGCCGACACGTCCTGCCCGGTGAGCATGCCGATCAGGTGTGCGGCCCGCCCGGTCGGGACGTTCCCGAACGCGGTCAGCGCCACCGCCGCGGTGTTCAGGACCGGCCCGAACCCGATCCCGTTGACCGGACCGCCCGTGGGCGGCCTCGCGGTGGTGACCGCCGTACAGGTGCACCGGCGCCGGGGAAGCAGGTACTCGGTCCGCCACCGGACCACCCGCACGTCCCAGCACTGCGACCAGGCGGTCCCGGCGTCGTCGGCGCCGGCCAGGCCGGCCCCGCCACTGCGGCACTCGGCCGGCGGATCGACCTGTTCGCGGTGCTGCGGCGCCGGGTCCCGGACCAGGCCGTGCCCCGGGTGGCCCGGCTGCCCGCCCCGTGACCGGTCCGCCGACCGCTCCCGCGAGGACGTCTTCGTGTCCCGTGACTTCCGTTCGGTCTTGCGTCGCTCCCTGGCCGCGATCGACTCCTTCGACGTCGGCGTCCCCGAATCGTCGCTACCCGAACCACGCTGCCGCTCCAGGTCCGCGACCCGCAACGTCAACTCCCGCAACGCCTCACGCAGTTCGGCGGTCTCCCGGTCCTTCGCCGCCAGCACCGCCACGAACTCGGCGTCCTTGGCCGCCAGCAGCTCCCGCAACCAGCCGTTCGCAGCACGAAGCCGACCGACCAGCTCAGACTCGGGCACCTCAGACACGAGACCCGATCATGGCCCATCCCGCCAGGCGGTCAAGCACCACCCCCGCGTGTCACACGATCCGACCCAGAACCCCGCAGGTCACACCCACCCCTGAATGGACACGTACACACTCCGCTAGCGCAGGCCACTGCAACACCGAACTCCGCACGTCAGGCGTAAACGACGAGTACAGGCGCCAACCACCACTCTCGGGTGAGATCGTCACAAGTCCAGACTCGTCAGCCGAGAGCGAGACGAACTCGAAAGTGCCTGGTCCCATCGTATCAAGCCAACCCAGAAGGGACCGCGCTAACTCAACCACCGGGAAGTCAGGCTCTTCGTAGATCGTGCGGTCACCCTCCATAATCCTCAGGTCTGCATCGACCGCGATGAGGTAGTCAGCGATCAAATCTCCACGCAGGTCACAGAAATCGATGTTGGTGTAAGAGATCCTCATGGCAGTCCCCCGGCGTTGAACGGGAATGCGTTGATGACACGACCGTCGTTGGTCACGATGGCCCGGATGCCTGTCTCACCCCGCGTCCCGACGGCCCTGCCCATGTTGACTTCGACCTTGAACGTGTCGGCGAGACTGTTCGGCCGGAAAACCGCCCCTTCGGAATCAAGATCGTCGCCGAGTGCCACGACAACAGCCGCACCACCCCGAACCTCGAGGACCTCTTCCCACAAGGCTCCTCGACACACGATCTCTCCACAACAGTTCTTCCTCCCCCGTGAAGCCCGACAGGAACGGACACCCCAGCGCCACGACCGGTTGAGACCGCCCTCACTGACGCGCGTACGGTGCGTACCGAGGTTCAAGAATTGTCTTCCGGTCGGCTCCGAGAACTTTCAGCCGAAGCCAAGGATCCTGATTAGGTATCCGGAGGATCAACTCGATGGACTTCCTCCGATATCGGCACTCCACTTCGGACCTGAGTATGCGGGTGATCAGATCTTCAATGTGGCCTCTGGTCCCCTCGCATACCGGAGCAATCACGACCTCCGAATAGGGGCCGACCCACATGTCCAAGTCGCGACCAAAGACTAACCGCATCGGGGCAACTCCGGACTTCTCAACGACGGCATTCGGAATATCTCCTACGACTGGATCGACCATTCGCACGTCGGTATTCTCCCCAACGGGTGGATACCCGAGTTCGGCAAGCGACGCATTGAGTGCTTCGATACCGAGGTGAGCCACATGTCGCTCTTGATCGTTCATCACAAACCGTTCAGCTCCCTGATGACGTCCAGCAGATCGTTCGCCACTTCGTTGGGAACGTGCGTCGAACGTAAGTTCACGTGGAAACGGGCCTGATTCGACTTGACCGGGCTGCGTCCGATGCCGAGGCGAAGATGCCACCCGCCTCCAAACTCGCCCGAGCTTGACCAGCCAAGCTTCAAGCGAGAGCCCGTTCTGTTCAGTAGACCCGATTCGCCCCTGGCGTAACTATGTCCAACGAGCCTCGAATCGACGCCGGCCGCACGACTGGTGAAGAGCCGCTCTGCCACCGGTGTGCTGTTTGTGGCTGTGTTGCGTGTCGCGGCGGCTCCGCCTGCGGCGATGGCCGTGGTGGTGGCGGCGTTGAATGTTGCATTGGTGAAGGCTCGGCTGGCTTGGGTGATGCAGCCTTGTTGGGCGAGTTGCCAGCCGTTGTCGACGTTGACCAGGAGGTGGTAGACGGGGTTGAACTGGTTGACGGCCAGCCCGATCCCGCCCTCATGGTAGGCGTCGGCCGTGCCCTCGGCGATGGCCCGCCATCCGGCGGGAGTGGCCAGGGAGACGATACCCCGACCCTGGTCATACAGGCCCAGCCCCACACCCTCCAGGCCCAGACCCACACCCTTGAGCGCCGACCCCGTGTCACCGACCCAACTCGGGACCGAGAAAGCACCGGTGAGGTCCCGATACTGCACGGGGTTACCGCTCGCGTACGCGTAGGCCTGTCGGGTGAGGGCCTGGAGGGGGTCGGGGGTGAGGAACTGGCCGGTGGCGGGGTCGTAGTAGCGGGCCCGCAGGTAGTACAGGCCGGTGGCGGTGTCGCGGTACTGGCCGGCGTAGCCGAAGGGGGTGGTGGTGCCGGTGTGGGTGGTGGTGCCGGTGTGGGTGGTGGTGTTGCCGTAGGCGTCG
>JAUPKJ010000216.1 GCA_030837505.1 Actinomycetota bacterium | reverse complement strand
CGTGGGGCGCGGCCCGGCGCAGTCCGTGCAGCGCGCGCGGTGCACCCCACGAGCCGCCCCGGCGGCCGCCGGCCGAGCCGGACGGGCCGGCCGAACCGTGATCGCCCCCCGCCGCCCCTCGTCCGCGTGCCATGCCCCCACTTTCTCATCCGGGACGGGGCGCGTTCACCCGGACCCGCCCCGCGGACAGCGCCCGGACGGGGACCCCCGCCGGTATGGTCGAAGCATGGACGTAACGGGCAACAGGGGGGAACTACTGGTCCGGGGGACGGACGTCGTCGTCGGCGCCGGCGTGATCGGTCTGGCGGTGGCCAGGGAACTGACCGGGCGGACGGGCAGACCCGTGATCGTCCTGGACAAGGAACCAGACCTCGCCCGACACCAGACCGGCAGGAACAGCGGGGTCGTCCACGCCGGTCTCTACTACGCCCCCGGTTCCCTCAAGGCGTCCCTGTGCGCCCGTGGGGTCGGTCTCCTGCGGGAGTTCTGCGCCGAGCACGGCGTACCGTTCCGGGAGATCGGCAAGCTCGTGGTCGCGGTCGACCGGACCCAGACGCAGGCCCTCGCAGAGGTCCACCGCCGGGCCGTCGCCAACGGCGTGCCCGGACTGCGCCGACTCGACGGCGCGGGCCTGGCGGAGATCGAACCACAGGTCGCCGGCGTGGCGGCCCTGCACTCCCCCCACACTGCGATCACCGATTTCGTCGGGGTCTGCCGCGCGATGGCCCGTGAGGTGGAGGCCGCGGGCGGGCGCCTGATGCTGGGCACGAGGGCGGTCTCCTTCCAGGAGCGCACCGGCGGGGTCCTGATCCGGCTGGCCACGGGGGACGTCATCGACGCCCAGCGGGTCGTCGTCTGCGCGGGGCTGCAGTCCGACCTCCTGGCCCGGGCCGCGGGTGCCGACCCCTACCCGCGGATCGTGCCCTTCCGGGGGGAGTACCTCGCCCTGGCCCCACGGGCCCGCAGCCTGGTCAAGGGCTTGGTCTACCCCGTGCCGGATCCCCGCTACCCCTTCCTGGGCGTCCACGCCACCCCCCGGATCGACGGCGAGGTCTGGCTCGGGCCGAACGCCGTCCTGGCCCTGGCCCGGGAGGGCTACCACCGGTGGGACGTGGACGCGTCGGAGGCGCTCGGGTACGTGCGTTCCCCGGCCCTGCGGGCTCTGGCCCGCGAGCACTGGCGGGCCGGCCTGGCGGAGATCGCGGGCTCGTTCCTGCGTCCCCTGTTCGTCCGTCAGGCCCGCAGGCTGCTGCCCGACCTGACGCTGCGGGACACCCTGTCTGCTCCGGCCGGGATCCGGGCGCAGGCCGTCGCGGCGGACGGCAGGCTGTTGGACGACTTCGACGTCGTCGGTCGGGGCAGGGTCACGATCGTGCGCAACGCGCCGTCCCCGGCGGCGACGTCCGCCCTGGCCATCGCAGAGCACCTGGCGGACCACCACCTTTTGTGCGGGCGCTGACCCACCGGGTTTTTTGGTCCGGCGCCGGCCCGCAGGCCCTCCCCCCGGGGACGATCCGTGTCCCGGGGCGCGTGTCCCCTCCGCTCGCGCCCCGGGACCGTGATCGTCGTCGGACGTGGATGACCCGTTCCCCGGGCACGTGGGCTCATGACGGTTCTCGGTGGACGTGCGCCCCCGTGGCGCACGTCCACCGGCCAGGGGCGCCGGTCCCTGGTGACCTCATGGCCGTCCATCGCTCGCCTGCCCACACGAACCGGGCGGGTTTTCTGTCCGTCTGCAATGAGTCGTGCGGGAGCCCGCAGATACCTCGGGCACTGTGAACAAGCTCACGTCCCCGGAACTGTATTTTCGGCCGAGGTACCGGCTCCTTGCTGTCGCGTTCGTACCTGGTACCGAGTCCCCGGCAGCGGAATCGGTCCGAGGTCACGGGGCAGCGGGGCGACACCGGCGACGGCGTCGCCCCGGAAGGTGGGGGACGGGCGTCAGGGGCTCTTGTCCGTGGCGTTCCCCCGAAGGCCAGGACCGAACAGAGCGACCGCGACCGGCGAGGGCGCGTGGAAAGGCGGAACTCCGGTACCTTCGCCCGCGGTCGTTCGTGCCCGAACCGAGTGGAGGAACCGCAGGATGGGCAAGCACACACAGACTCCCCCGACGTCCCGGAGCGTCCAGCGCACCGTTCCGGGACAGCAGGTCACTGCAGAACCCGCGACGCCGGTGCCCGTCGTCGCGCAGAAGAAGAAGAACCCGGAGCCCGAGAGCACGCACAGGGCGGAGACGAATCCCTATCACCGGCCCTTCAGCGACCCGGACTCGATCTGAACGGTGCATGAAACGCCTCGGCCCGGTGCAGACGACCGAGGCGTCGGGGATGATCGGAGACGGCGGTGTTCGACGACGGACACCGCCGACCTCCAATGCCGCTACCGGGAGGCACGATGACCATCGGGGCCCGTCGGAACACCGACCTGTACGACGAGGCGGCGGCTCATCTCACCCAATGGCGTGAGGGGGACCACGAGTCCCTCGAGTTGTTGGTGGGACTGCTCAATCCGCTTCTCTGGCAGGTGGTCCGTGCCTACCGGCTGGACAGCGCCACCTCCGAGGACGTCCTGCAGACCGTCTGGATGACCTTCATACGCCGCGCGGACACCATCGAGGACCCCCAGGCCGTCGTGCGGTGGCTCACCGTGACAGCACGACGCGACGCCCTGCGTGCGAGCAAAGCCGGACAGCGGGTGGAAGTGATGCAGGACGAGGTACTCGACCTGCGGACCGGCGTGCAGGACAGCCCGGAGAACGAGGTCCTGAGGGCCGACAGGGACGAGGCACTGTGGCGCGCGGTCTCGGGGCTGAGCCACCGCTGCCAGATGCTGCTGCGGGTGGTGGCCTTCTCGCCCCGCCCGGACTATGCACGCCTGTCGGCCCAGCTGGGCATGCCCATGGGGAGCATCGGGCCGACCCGCGGCCGATGCCTGGAGAAACTACGCACGCTGCTGAGCGCGGCAGGGGACTGGAGGACTACGTGACCCCCGACGACGATCCGGCTCCGGCCCTCGACCGGCAGGACGCCGAACTGTTCGCGGCCCTGCGCCGCCTGTGGGAGAAGAAAGACCCCGTGCCCCCCGACCTGGCCGATCGGATCCTCTTCGCTATGGCTCTGGAGGACCTGGAGTTCGAGCTGCTGTCCTTGGAGACCGCAGCGCCGGTCCTGTCCGCCAGGGGCGAGGAACAAGTGCGCACCGTCACCTTCAGCGGCGAGTCCCTCTCCGTGCTCGTCAGCATCGACCGGGACAGGAACGGCCGGGTGCGTCTGGACGGGTGGATCGGACCGGAGAACTCCGGGAACGAGGAGCTGGACGTCGAACTGAGGTGCGGACAGACCGTCCTGTACGGCAGATCCGACAAGGACGGTCGGTTCGCCTTCGACGAGGTGCCCGCCGGCCTGGTCCAACTGGTGTTCCGCCCTCCGCACAGGGAGGGCCACTGTCCGGCCCGCGCCGTCGTCACACCGGCTGTGCAGGTCTGAGCCCGCCTTCGGCACGGACAGCGCCTTCGTCGGTGCGGCGGGTCAGGACCGGTGCGATGGGGCAGGATAAGTGAAATGTCGCGGTCCAATCCCGAGGAACTGTACGAGCGGGCCCAGCAGTACGCCGCCGGGGCCAGGCCCAGGGACGCCGAACGGTTGATCCTGCGTGCTCTGCGGGCCCTGGCAGCGCGGGCCGGGACCCCCGGCGCCCCGCCGCGGGAACAGGGCGCGGCCCGGGCCGCCGACCGTTCGTCCATCGAGAGCCTTCTGCCCGCCGGGCCGCCCCTGCCCATGGGGGACCAACTGGTCCAGCGACTCCTGACCACCCTGGCCTACCTGCGGGCGGAACTGGGCAGCCTCGACGACGGACTCGCCATCCTCGACGACCTGGCCGCGAGGGCCGATCCGGAACTGGCGGGCCGGATCGTCGGGCAGCGCGGGGTGCTGTTCCTGCGAGCAGGGCGGCTGTCACAGGCCCTTCCCTTCATGGACGAGGCCTCCCGGCTGCTGCGGCGGGAATCCCCGGACCGGGCCAATCTGCTGTTGAACCGGGGCCTGCTGCACATGAACTGCAGGAAGTTCGGCGCGGCCCGCAAGGACTTCCAGGAATGCCAGAGGATCTCCGAGTCGATTCCGGAGGACGACCCCAGGGCCGAGACCCTGCACGACCTCGGACACGAGGCCATGTACAACCTCGGATACCTGTCCTACCTGCAAGGAGACCTTCCCGGGGCGCTGCGGGCCATGGACGCCTCGATCTCCCGGATGGCGCTCGCCGGGAGCGCCGGCACCGAGTACGTCAATCACGTGGACCGGGCCAGGGTCCTGGCCACGGCCGGGCTGCTCTCCGAGGCCGACGAGGCGCTCGCCGTCGCCTCGGAGCACCTGCGGGGCGGGGGACGCTGGCAGGACCTCGCCGAGGTCGAACTCACCCGGGCCGAGGTGGCGATGGATGCGGAGCGCCTGGACGACGCCGGCAGACACGCCTCCCGGGCCGAGCGCATCTTCGAACGCCGCGGCAGCGAGGTCGGGGCTCTCCTCGCGGCCCTCATGGGGGCGAGGATCCGTCTGCGTCGGCCCGGGCGCTCGGGGAAGGGGATCGACCCCGACCGGATGCTCGAGCTGTCCGCGGAACTCCAACGCCACGGCCTGCGGGGGGACTCGCAGATGGCGGGGATCGCCGCGGTGGAGGCCCTTGTGCGCAGGGGCGAGATCGACCGGGCCACCGCCCTGCTGCCGGAACTGGCCCGCACCGACAGCCGTAACCCGATCACGACCCGTCTGGCGGCGCGGGCCGTGCGCGCCCACGTGGCCCAGGCCCACAGGAACTGGCCCCTGGCGGCCGCAGAGCGCAGGGCCGGGCTGCGGGACCTGCATCGCTACCAGGCCAGTTTCGGCAGCCTCGATCTCCAGACGGCCGTCTCCCTGCACGGGGTGCCCCTCGCGGAGGAGGGGCTGGCGCAAGCCGTGCACGGCGGGACCCCGGCGCAGGTCCTGGCCTGGGTGGAGCAGGGGCGTTCCCTGGCCTCCCGACTGCCACCGGTGTGTCCCCCCCAGGACCCCCGGGCCGCCCAGTTGCTGGCGGGGCTGCGTTCTCTGCGGGGCTATCTGCGGAAACTGGAACTGCAGGGCGGCCGGGACAAACAGTCCCAACGGGACGGCGCGGCCCTGCGTCGTCAGGCCAGGGACCTGGAGCGCAGGATCCGGCAGCGCTCCTGGTACGCGAGCGGTCCGGGGCAGGTGCGGCGGCCGGTCGGCCTGACAGAGGTGCGCGCGGCCCTGGCCGAGCGGGGTCCGGGCACCCTCGTCGCGCACGTTCTGGTGTCCGACCGGATCCACGCCCTGATCGTTTCGTGCGACCGTGCCCGGACCGTGGCCCTGGGCCCCGTGGCCCCGGTCCTGCAGGCCCTGCGACGTGTCCGTGCCGACTTGGACGTGCTCGCCGTCAGTGGACTGCCGGAGCCGTTGCGTCGCACGGTGCTGCGCAGCCTGCGCACGGGGCTCGGGACCATCGATGCAGCCTGCTGGCGGCCTCTGGGGGTCGAGGGGGACGGGCCGGTGGTTCTCGTGCCCGCCGGCGCGCTCGTCGCGGTGCCCTGGGCCTGTCTGCAGGGGCTGGACGGACGTCCCGTGACGGTGGCCCGGTCGGCCACGGCCTGGGTGCGGGGCCGCACGACGCTTCCCCCCGAGCCCCGTGCGGTCAGCGTGAGCGGTCCGGACCTGCAACGGGCGCAGGAGGAGGCCTGCGCCGTGGCCGATCTGTGGCCCGGGGCCACAGCTCTGCACGGTCCCCGGGCCACGGGGGAAGCCGTGATCGAGGCCCTGTCCCGGGTCGATCTGCTGCATCTGGCGGCCCACGGGATGCACGAGGCCGCCAATCCTCTGTTCTCCGTACTGCATCTGGCCGAGGGGCCGCTGTTCGGGCACGATCTGGCCCGGTTGCCGCGGGTACCGGGGCACGTGGTGCTCGCAGCCTGCGACCTGGGGCTGGCCACGCAGAGACCGGGGGACGAACTGCTGGGGACGGCGGCCGTGCTCCTGCAGGCCGGCAGCGGCTCGGTGATCGCCAGCGTGGCCCGGGTCGGGGACGACCGGGCCCTGGATTTCTGCGTGGCCTATCACCGGGGGTTGCGGTCGGGCCGTGCTCCGGCACAGGCCCTCGCCGAGGCGGCCACCGACCGGTTCCCGGTTCCGTTCGTCTGTTTCGGGGCCGGTTGGTGACCGTTCGGAACGGTCGGGGACCCGGGTTCGTTGGAGGTGGTGGCAGCTCTGGAGAAACAGTACCGTGGGGGGTATGTGGACAGGTGATCGCGACCGACGGCGACACCGCGGGGATCCGTCCCGTGGACGTCGTGGCCCGCGGCACGAGTCCACCCGGCCCACGCGACCGGGGCTGCCGACAGGGAATTGGACTCCGATGAACACCGCCGCGACGGTCGGGTTCGGGGGCACGGGGGCGACAGGCAACCGGTGCCGACTCGCCCCGCGGAGGGGAAGGGGCGGTTGTGCAGGTTGACGAGGAGCGAATCGCTGACGCCGTGAAGCGTCTGCGCAGGGCTCAAGGACAGATAGCCGGTGTGCTGCGCATGATCGAGGAGAAACGGGACTGCGCGGACGTCGTCACACAGCTGGCGGCCGTGTCCCGGGCGCTGGACAAAGCCGGATTCGCCATCATCGCCGCGGGGCTCGAGCAATGCATGGCCGCGGGGGACGACGGACATCTGGACCGCAGACG
>JAUPKJ010000215.1 GCA_030837505.1 Actinomycetota bacterium | reverse complement strand
GTCGTCCTTGTCTGCCCTGACCAGTCCCCACGGGCCCTGGCGGCTCAGGTCGCCGCCGATTCCCGAGGTGTGGGTGAGCAGCATGCGCACTGTCACCTGGGCCCGCCGGGGGTCGTCGGCGGTGTTGAACTCGGGGAGGTACGTCTGCACGGGGTCGTCGAGATGAACCTGGCCCTGTTCGTGCAGTTGGAGCACCGCGGTCGTCGTCGCGAGGATCTTCGTCAGGGACGCCAGGTCGAAGATGGTGTCCTCGGTCATGGGCTCGGCGGGGGAGGGTGATCCGTCGAGTCCCGGCTCGCCGTCGAGCTTGCGCCACCCGAAAGCCTGGTGTACGACCACGTTGCCGGCGTGGCCGATCTTCACCACCGCCCCGGGGAGCCGATGTGCGGTGATGGCGGCCTCGACCAGATCAGCGATGGGTGCGAACTGCCCGCCCGGGGCGACGACGACCGGCGGAGGACGGGGCGGCGTGCGGGCTTGGGTCGGCTGGACCGTCGGCGGTGTCCCGGCCGGTGGTGGATGCTGCTCCGGATGGCCGCACGACGACAGCGCTGCGACGAGGAGCAGGGCAGCCCCCGCGGTGCGGCCGGGGCGAGATGGTGGGGTCACCCTCTGTTGAACGTCTCCGTCATCATCGGTACGACCTGCAACTTGCGCGACACGATGCCCGTGAGTCGCACGCGGTTGTCCTGCAGAGGCGCCCCGAACGCCGATTCAACTACTGCTGCGCGTGGACCGAGTGCCACGCCCACCGAATCGTTGTTGAGGACGTCGGTGACGACGAGCAGGAACAGGTCCAGGCCCCTGGACTCGATGACCTGCTGAATCGCCGTCTCCAGTTCCGCTTGGCGGGACAGCACATCGTCGACGTCGACGGCATTGACCTGAGCTATCTCGACCCTCGCCCCGCCCATGGAGAATTCCTTGGCGTCCGCGGAGATGAGTTGCGTGACAGACCTTTCCCGCAGATTCGCCCCCGCCCTCAACATGTCAAGGCCGTAGACCTGCGGGTCGACGCCGGCGATGGCGGCAAGCTTGTGGGCTGCCGCGATGTCCTCGTCCGTGCAGGTCGGCGATTTCAGCAGCAGGGTATCGGAGAGGATCGCGGACAGCATCAGCCCGGCAACCGGGCGACTGACCGAAACCCCTTTCTCCGCATACATTTTCAGCACGATCGTCGCGGTGCAGCCCACCGGCTCGCAGCGGTAGTAGAGGGGTTCGGCTGTTTCGAAGTTCGCGATGCGGTGATGGTCGATGACTTCGGTCACGGTCACCTCGTCGATGTCGCCCGCGCTCTGCTGGCGCTCGTTGTGATCGACGAGGATGACCTGGGACGCTTCAGCGGCCAGGGCTTCGACCAGGCGCGGTGCGGGAACCCCGAACGCTTCAAGGGCGAACTGGGTTTCGGGGCTCACGGCACCGAGGCGCACCGCCTCGACATCCGCGCCGCACTTCATCTTCAGATCCGCGTAGGCAAGTGCCGAACAGATCGAATCGGTGTCGGGATTCCGGTGTCCCGTGATCAGTACTTTTGTCATGTCGACAACCTCACAGACGGTGCTGTTGCGCACGACGTGGCGACGCCGCGATTTATTCAATCACGACCTGACACAGCCGCAAGGACCGTGTCGATCCGCACATTGAGTGGGCCGTGAACCGCCAGCATCGGGAGCCCGGGGTTGTCGGCGAAGATGGCGGCGAGAATCTGCTGGGAGTCGGCGCGGGCGTGGGGTCCATCCCGCTGTGGGTCGGGCTGCCACGGAAAGTCGTCCTGACACCACACCACCCAGTTGCCCTGCGCTGTCCATTCCAGCGCCAGTGGCAGCAGGGAGTCGTCCTCGTAGTACTGAATGCTGTAGACCGCGGTCATCAACGGACCGCTGTCGGATATCACCCACGGCTGCCCGGTCCTGTCTGCCCGCAGCGACGCCGATCGTTCCGCCGCCCGATGGGCGTCCATCACGGCCGACTGTTCGGTGGGCCGGGGAACCCGGCCGTGCTCGTCGACCCAGTTCCGAAGGCCTTCGGAGACGACGATCCCCGGCAGCCGCGTCCCGAGTCCGGCGGCCAGGGACGACTTGCCGGTGGATTCTCCGCCCACCACCGAGATCAGGCCGGCGCGCGCCGACTCAGCCATGGGCGGGCACGGGTGGATCAAGGACCCTGTCCGATGTGCGGGAGGACCATGCCCGCCAGCCGGTGATAGCCATCAGGATCAGGACCGCGTAGAACAACGACGTGAAGTACAGCCCCTGGGTGGCGTAGAGCACCGCCCCGACGGTGTTCACCGCGATCCAGGTCGGCCAGGTCTCCACCTTCTGCCGGACCATCAGTAGTTGCCCAGCCAGCGATCCCACCAGCATGAAGGCGTCGCCCCAGGTCGCAGCCCCGCCGATCTTCTGCAGGAGCGGAGCCAGGAGGGCCCAGAGGGCAAGGACCGCGACGGCACCCCCCACTCGCAAGGCGGGATTGAGCCGGCCGGGTGAGCGCACACCGTCGTGTCCCCAGGAGAACCAGCCCCAGATCGCGGCGGCCATGAAGATCAGCTGCATGGCCGCGGAGGCGAACAGGTTGAACCCCACGAACAACCAGCCGTACAGCAGGCTCGCCAGGAAGTAGGGCGGCCACGTCCACCGGGTTCCCCGGATGCCCAGGCCGATGGCCAGGACGGATGTGATCACCGCGCAAAGCTCAACGACGGTGACGGCGTATCCCCATACCGAAAACAGCACAGCCATGATTGACGCTCCCTGCCCGGCATTACCCGGACGGTCGTGCGGTCGGTGGCGCGGTAAGCCACCTTCTCAGACCGGTTGCCCCGGCCTCCCGCGGTTGTTGCCCTGCACGGACAGGTTATCCCAACCAGGAGCGGAATTAACCGGACTGCAGTCCGGTTAATTGGTGTATGCCAGCCGTAACCGCAGACACCCTGACCCTGCCCCGACTGAGCCCGCCCGGGCCCACCGACATCGAGCGTTCTGTGCGATCGGTCCACACCGGGCCCCGCGGATACGAGGGGGAGGGATTCCCGGTGGTCCGGGCCTTCGCCGGGGTGAGTGCCGCTGATCTG
>JAUPKJ010000214.1 GCA_030837505.1 Actinomycetota bacterium | reverse complement strand
GCGGTACCTGCCCAGGTGAGTTCGGTCGGGGCGACGCCCACGGCGACGCCCCGACCGATCCACTGGGTCCGACCATCTAGGAGCGAACGGGTCCTATGTCTCCCGAAACAACGCCTATCCTCGAAATGCGAGGGATCACCAAGACCTTCCCCGGCGTCAAAGCTCTGCAGGACGTCACCATGACGGTGCGGCGAGGCGAGGTCCACGCCATCTGCGGTGAGAACGGCGCCGGCAAGTCCACCCTGATGAAAGTTCTCAGCGGGGTGTACCCGCACGGAAGCTACGACGGCGACATCGTCTTCGAGGGCCGACCGTGCCATTTCAAGAACATCCGTGACTCCGAGGAGCGCGGGATCGTCATCATCCACCAGGAACTCGCCCTCAGCCCGTACCTGTCGATCGCCGAGAACATCTTCCTCGGCAACGAGCGGGTCAGGCGGGGAGTCATCAACTGGACCGAGACCAACAAGCAGGCCTCCGTCCTGCTCGCCAGGGTCGGCCTGAGCGAGAACCCCGACACCAAGATCATGGATATCGGTGTCGGCAAGCAACAGCTCGTGGAGATCGCCAAAGCTCTCTCCAAGCGCGTCAAGCTGCTCATTCTCGATGAGCCGACCGCAGCCCTGAACGACGAGGACAGCGCCCATCTGTTGGACCTGATTCGTCACCTGCGGGGCCAGGGCATCACGTGCATCATCATCTCTCACAAGCTCAACGAGATCGCGGCGATCGCCGATACCACGACGATCATTCGTGACGGTATGAGCGTCGAGACGCTCGATATGCACGGGATCGAGTCCATCAGCGAGGACCGCATCATCCGGGGGATGGTCGGCCGTGACCTGACCCACCGTTTCCCCGAACACACCCCTGCCATCGGCGACGAAGTGCTGAGGGTCGAGAGGTGGACGGTCCACCACCCGATCGACCATTCACGTGTTGTTGTCGACAATGCGAACCTGACCGTGAACGCCGGCGAGATCGTCGGGATCGCCGGGCTGATGGGGGCCGGCCGGACCGAACTGGCCATGAGCGTGTTCGGTCGCAGCTACGGAGCCAACATCAGCGGCAGGATCATGCTGCGCGGCAAAGAGATCCGGATCCGTTCGGTGCGTGATGCGATCGAGAACGGTATCGCCTACGCGACCGAGGACCGCAAACGGTACGGCCTCAACCTCATCGACGACATCAAGCGCAACATCACGTCGTCGGAATTGAGCAGGATCTCCAAGCTCGGGGTCGTCGACGGGGCCCAGGAGATCACCCGGGCGGACAGCTACCGCCGGGACATGAACATCAAGTCCGAGAGCGTCGATGTTCTGGCGGGGAAACTGTCCGGCGGGAACCAGCAGAAGGTCGTTCTCAGCAAGTGGCTCTTCGCCGAGCCCGAGATCCTCATTCTCGACGAACCCACTCGCGGTATCGACGTCGGTGCCAAGTTCGAGATCTACGAGATCATCAATACCCTCGCGGAAGCGGGGAAGGGTGTCGTCGTCATCTCGTCCGAACTGCCGGAACTGCTGGGGATCTGCGACCGCATCTATGCCATGAGTCAAGGTCGCATCACCGGCGAGATTCCTCGCGCTGAAGCGACCCAAGAGGGCCTGATGCGTTACATGACCATGGAGAAGAGCGGAGCATCGCGGTGAGCGCGTCCACCACCAAGAGAAGGGCCCAGAAAAGCGCCAGGTCGCGGGGCCCGATGAGGACCTACCTGAGTCACAACCTCAAGGACTACGGGATGATGGCGGCCCTGGCCGTGATCGTCATCCTTTTCCAGTTCCTCACCGACAGCAAGCTGCTCTACCCCGACAACGTCGCGGCCCTGATCCAGCAGAACGCCTACGTGCTGATCCTGGCCATCGGCATGGTCATGGTCATCGTGGCGGGCCACATCGACCTGTCGGTCGGTTCCGTGGTCGCGTTCGTCGGTGGTGCCTGTGCCTTGATGATCACCGAGCACAACGTGCCGTGGCTCCTGGCCGTGGTGCTCTCGGTGCTCCTCGGCGGTCTCGTCGGGGCCTGGCAGGGCTTCTGGATCGCCTACGTCGGGATCCCGGCCTTCATCGTCACCCTCGCGGGCATGCTTCTCTTCCGCGGTCTGGCGATCGTCCTCGTCGGGACGACCGTCTCGGGTCTGCCCGAGAACTTCAACGCGATCAGCAACAACTCCCTGCCGAACTCGTTGGGCTTCATGGGGCAACTGGATGTCCTGACACTGATCATCGGCGGGATCGCGATCGTGGGGCTGGTCGTCGGTCAGCTGCGCACCCGCAGAGCCCTGATCCGCAACGATCTGCACACCGAGCCCTTCGCGGCCTTCCTCATCAAGTTGCTGGTCGCGGGCGGCATCATCGGTTACATCACCTACCTGCTGGCCAAGAGTTCCGGCGGCACCCCGATCGTGCTGATCATCGTCGCGGTCCTGGTGCTCATCTACTCGTTCATCATGGCCAACACGGTCTTCGGGCGGAACATCTACGCCATCGGTGGCAACCTGTCCGCCGCGGTGCTGTCCGGGGTGAACACCAAGAAGGTCAACTTCATGATCTTCGTGAACATGGGCCTTCTGACCGGTCTGGCTGCCGTCGTCAACACCTCCCGCGCGGGGGCTGCTGTCGCAGCGGCCGGACAGAACTACGAGCTGGATGCCATTGCCTCGGCCTTCATCGGTGGTACGGCCGTCACCGGTGGTATCGGCAAGGTCTCCGGGGCCATGATCGGTGCGTTCATCATGGGCGTACTGAACATGGGATTGTCGATCATGAACGTGGACCCCGCCTGGCAGCAGGCGATCAAGGGTCTGGTCCTGCTCGTGGCGGTGGCTTTCGACATCGTCAACAAGCGCAAGGCCAAGGGCTGATCCGAACTACGGTGACCGTTCGGCAGTAGTCGCCGTCGAACGGAGCCGGAAGGCCTCGGGGCGGTCGGAGGAATCCCCTCCGACCGCCCCGATTCCATGTCTCGAACTTTGGGGGGCTCTTGCGACGCCGGGGCAGCCCACACCGGTGGGGGACAAACCCGACCCGTTGAGCAGTCCACCGTCGGTGTGGTGTTCATCGTCACGCGGTGGGTCCCTGTCCTGGCCGTGGTCGGACGGCCTACCGTGGGCTGCGACGAGGCGCGGTGCCCCGGACCGGCTCAGAGCGCTCGGTCCCCGCGCCGTGGAGGCACACATGCCCAGTCCAGGCCCCGGCCACTCCATCACCATCCGGGTCCAGGCTCCCACCTCCGTAGCGGCCACAGCAGAGATCTCTCGTGCTGTCGGACAGGCCGGTGCGGTGATGACGGCGTTGGACGTCGTGGACTCCTACTTCGACCGCATCATCGTCGACGTGACCTGCAATGCCTCGGACGAGGACCACGCGCAGCGGATCACCCGGGCCGTGGCCGCCCTCGACGGCGTGAGCGTCCGCAACGTCTCCGACCGGACATTCCTCATGCACCTGGGCGGCAAATTGGAGGTGACGCCGAAGGTACAGCTCCGGCACCGTGACGACCTGGCCCGTGCCTACACCCCGGGGGTCGCGCGGATCTGTCAGGCGATCGCCGAGAACCCCGACGACGCCCGCCGACTGACCATCAAACGCAACACCGTGGCCGTCGTCACCGACGGATCGGCCGTGCTCGGCCTGGGCAACCTCGGCCCTGCCGCGGCCCTGCCGGTCATGGAGGGCAAAGCGGTCCTTTTCAAACGGTTCGCCGGCGTCGATGCCTGGCCCGTCTGCCTGGACACCCAGGACACCGACACGATCGTGGAGATCGTCCGGGCCCTGGCCCCGGTGTACGGGGGGATCAACCTCGAGGACATCGCCGCCCCGCGCTGCTTCGAGATCGAGGACCGCCTGCGGGACCTGCTCGACATCCCCGTCTTCCACGACGACCAGCACGGCACGGCCATCGTGGTGCTCGCGGCCCTGACCAACGCCCTGAGGGTCATCGGGTCGTCCCTGAACAAGGTGCGGATCGTGGTCTCGGGCGCCGGGGCGGCCGGACAGGCGATCATCCGGCTCCTGCTGGCCCAGGGCGCGCGCGACGTCATCGCGTTCGACCGCAAGGGTGCCGTGCATGCCGAACGGCAGGGCCTGGACCGGTTCAAGACCTGGATCGCGCAGAACACCAACCACGACGGCTTCAGCGGGCCCCTGACCGAGGGGATCGCGGGCGCGAACGTGTTCATCGGGGTGTCCGCGCCGAACCTGCTCACGGGGGAACACATCGCGACCATGGCCCCGGACGCGATCGTGCTGGCCCTGGCCAACCCCGACCCGGAGGTGGACCCCCGGCAGGCCCAGGAGCACGCGACCATCGTGGGCACGGGCCGCAGCGACTACCCCAACCAGATCAACAACGTGCTGGCCTTCCCCGGTTTCTTCCGGGGCCTGCTCGACGCGGGGGCCCACAGCATCACCGACGAGATGATGGTGGCGGCAGCCAAGGCGATCGCCGACGTCGTAACGGACTCCAGTCTCAACCCGAGCTACATCGTGCCCAGCGTGTTCGACCCGGCCGTCGCCCCCGCGGTGGCCGCAGCCGTGCGCGGCGTCGCCGAGAGCATGGACCCCGGTTCGAGGGACGGGGGAGCGGGGGACTGAGGTTCGGGGGACTGAGGGACGCACAACGCTGCGGCGGCCCTCCCGGTTCGGACCGGGGGGACCGCCGCAGTGGTTCTGCCCGGGGAAGGGGAGCCGAGGCCCGGGGAAGGGGCGTCAGGACCGGTGGTGACGGCGCGGAAGGCAACGGTCGGGCGCCGGGGTCGGCGCCGTCATGGTGGGAACGTCGCCGACCGGGGTCGTGGGGACCGGGCTCGCTGCCGCCCTCGGGGTTCCGCCCCGCGCCGAGGACCGCGCGGCCGCCGTGCGCGTGGGGGCCGGCCGGACCGTGACCTTGCGGGTCGGGCTCGCGGTGGGGCGGGCCGTGGGGGTTTTCGTGCCCGTGCCCGCGGTGGGCCGGGTGCTGGTCCCACTGGTGTACAGGCGCGTCGACGTCTTCTGGACCGTGGTCGGGGCCAGTCGGATGCCACTGACCTTGGCGCTCTGCCCGTGGATGTCGGTGACCCTCACCGTGAAGGGTCCCTTCCCGGCACCGCCCGGGGCCAGCCAGTAGTTGTAGTCGGTGAGCTGCAGCGCCGTCCAGGACGAGCCGTTCGTGGAGACCTCGACCTTCTTCAGCGGGTTGCCCGCACCGTCGACGAGGAGGGCGAACCACCACTGGGAGGAGCCTTCCTTCACCCGGAAGGACAAGGTGGTGGACAGCACGGGGTTTCGAACAGCTTGGTACGTGATGGGCACGATCCCCTTGACCGGATCGTCGATCTTCGCGAACGCCTCGTTGCTGAGGTCGAAGTGACCCACGCCACACTCCGGGCACTTGTTGTCGATCTTCACGCGCACGGTGCCCCTGGCCCCGGTGATGTCGACGTACCCGCCGCAGCCCGCCGCGGCCGCGTACCAGGCCGGGCCCGCTGCCGCCGTGAGCTTGTTGCCGGGCGGCTGGGGGTAGGAGCAGTTCCCGCCGGGGGAGGCCGGACCGTAGAAGGTGGCCTTGCCGGACTTCCGGGCGGTGCTGG
>JAUPKJ010000213.1 GCA_030837505.1 Actinomycetota bacterium | reverse complement strand
CCGACGTCGAGTTCCTGACCCTGGACGCGGCCCGCTGGGAGGCCGTCGAGGTCGACCTGGGACCGGCCACCGACGAGGCCCAGGCCTACGACCTGGTCGACGAGGCCCTCGGCCGGATCCGGCACGACGCCGGCACCAGGCCCGTCGTCGCCCGGGTCCGCCTCACGGGCACCAGCCCACTGGCCGGGCGCTTCGCCGACTCCGAGACCGTCGGCCACGAGATCCGGCCCCGGGCCGCCCGGCACGAGGTCGCCGTCGAGAAGATCCGCTCGCAGGTCGTGACCCCGGCCGACCGCCACCACATGCCCGCGGAACAGCGGGCCCGCCTCGAACGGATCGTCGCACAGGTCCTCGCCGACCCACGGTCCCTGCGGGACGACGAAACGACCTGGCCGGACCTGAAGACCCTGCGTTCGGAATTCGGGCAATACGTCCGGGACACGGAACTCGACCTCAATTCCGACGACAACCTCGCAGAACTCGCGCGGGAAGCGTGCGAGACGTTGCTGGCCCGGGCTGAGGGGGGCGAACTGTGAGACTGGGACGGCTGGAACTGGTGTCCTACGGGGCTTTCGAGTCCCTGGCCGTGGACATCGGTCCTGGCCTGACTGTCGTTCACGGGCCCAACGAGTCCGGCAAGAGCACCACGGCCCACGCCCTCGGGGATCTGCTGTGGGGGCTGCGCCCCCGACAGCATCCCTACGCCTTTCGCGTCAGCCCCCCGCGGCTGCTGCTGCGAGCCGAGACCGACGACCCGAACGCCTCCGACGATCCCACCGCGAGGATCACTTTTACCGTCGACTCCCGGGGAACCCACGAAGCGGACGGTACCGATCTGGTCCCCTGGTGGCGGGACGGACCGGTGGACACGCGGGAGACCTGGAGCACGGCCTTCGGACTGAACCTGCCCCAGCTGCGCCAAGGCGGGCACAAGATCCTCACCGATGGCGGCGACTTGGCCGGACTGCTCTTCCAGGCTCGCACCGGTATCGAAGTTGCAGCAGAGATCGAGCGGCTGACCTGCCAGTCCGAATCCCTGTACAAGAAGCACCGGGGGGCCAAGAAGGTCTCCCTGCGTGAACTTGCCGCTGTCGTCCAAGCCCGCGTGCAGGAGACCGAACGGGCCACCTCCTCGGCTGCCCAGGTCGTGCGAGCACGCGAGGAGGTCGACCGGCTCGCCGCCGTCCGCGACGCCGCCGACCGTCGGTTCGCCGACCGCGAGGCGGAACGCGCCGATGCCGAGGAGGATCGGCGGGCCTGGACACCGGCCGTCGAACTCGCCGCCGCCCGGCAACGGCAGGACCGGCTGCGGGCCCAGGGGCGGGTGTTCGAACAGAACGAGCTGCAGATCTGCGTCGAGGCACGGCAGAAAGCCACGGACCTGACCCGGCGCATCGCCGAGATCGACGAGCGTCTCGCGGCCCTGGACACGCGGCTCGACGCCCTGACCGTGGACCCGGGCGCCCTCGCCCTGGCCGGATCCGTGGAGAAACTCCAGGGACAAAAGGAGCTGCAGCTCCGACAGGTCGACGAGACGGCCGAGGAACGCTCACGGCTCACCACCGTCCGCGAGGAGATCCGGGCACTGATGAGAAGCCTGGATCCTCGCCCGGTGGCGGTCGGCCTCGACTCCCCCGAGGAGCTGCGGGAGGCCGCCGCAAACCTCCTCCTCCCCTCCGACGTGTCGAACCGCCTCCACAGAGCTTCCCAGGAGCTGGGGGGCCTCACCGAGGAGATCCGGATCGAGACCGAGGAGATCCTCGACGCGCGCCGGCACCTCGCCGGGTTCACCGCAACCGAACAGTTGGCGACGGACAACGCCGAGACCTGCGGGTCTGCGCGTGCCGAACGGGACCGGGCCTGGCAGCAGCTCAAAGATCCTTGGATCGCGGGTGACCTGCCCCACGACAACGTCCGGGCAGAACTGGCCCGGCACGTCGACGACGCCGTCCGGGCTGCGGACGAGGCCGCGGACACCTTCGCGGCGCGCGAGCGCCTGACCGGACGGACCCTCGAAATCGACTCCCAACTCGCTGCCAGGACCGCGCACCTCGAACAGCTGACCGCTCGCCGGGACAGCGCAGGCAGTGCTTGGTCCCAGTTGCTGGTACTCGCCGGGGCACCGCCGGCCTTGGATCCGCCCGCGTGGCACGTGAGATCCGAAATCCTGGAACGTCTTGCCGAACAGTTGGACATCGAACACCGGATTCGGCGGACCGTCGCGGAGCTCGAACAAGCGTTCGCCGAGTTCACGCGTGAAGTGAGCGCCCTCGGACAGCAGCTCGCCTTGCCCGAGGGAGATCCCTGGGCCGTCCTGTCCGAGGCCAACGCCCGGGTCCAGCAGGCCGGCTCCGAGCAGAAGGCCGCGGAGACCCTTCGACGGGAGAAGGACGAATCCCTGCTCAAACGCGATGGACTGCGGTCGGAACTGGCCGGGTACGAGGCCGTGACCGACCGTCTGCGCCGAGCGGGACACCGGGGCGAGGGCAGCACCGACACCGTGGACAGCACCGACTGTGTGGGGAACACGGATGTCGAGGACGAGGACCTCGACATGGTGATCGAACGCAGTCGGCAGCTGGGCGAGGAACAGCGCCGGGAAACGGAGTGTCTGGAACAGCTCCGCCATGCGGCCAGACCGGGGAACGACCCGGAGGCGCTCGCGGACAGGGTCGCAGGACTCGACAGCGTCGATCTTCAGACCCGGGAGGACCGTGCGACCGAGGCCCTGAGCGGGGCCCTCGGGGAGCGGGACGAGGCCAGGGCCGCCCTCGAACGGGCTCGGGACGAGTTGCGGGATCTGGAACGCACGGGCCAGGCCGCTGTTCTGCACGCTCGACAGGTCGAGGCGACCGAGGAACTGCTCGCCCAGATGGCCGAGTACGTCCGGATCAAGGTGATGATCGCGGTCCTGGGGAGGCTGCTGGCCGACGAGGCTCCCGATCACGACACCGAGCTGCTCGACCATGCCCGGCGTATCGTCCGACGGTTGACCGTCGGCCGTATCACCGGATTGTCGGTGCAGGATCGGGACGGCAGCCCGGGGCTGCGCGTGGAGGGCGAGGGCCTGGACTGCGGGGGGCTGCCCGAGCTCTCTGAGGGCACCGCCGACCAGGTTCACCTGGCCCTGCGGCTTGCCGGGATCCGGCAGACCCAGCAACGCGCGGTGTCTCAGGGACACGGGACCCTGCCGGTGCTGTTCGACGACATCCTCGTCTCCCATGACGACGCCCGCACGGCCCTTGCCCTGGAGGTCCTCACCGAGGAGGCCCGCGACCAGCAGATCATTCTGCTGACCCACCATCGGGCCGTGGCCGACGCCGCCCAACGCGTGGGCGCCACCGTCACCCACCTGCAGCCCTGCCCCTGACGCGCTTCTCGGTGCACGGCCGTCCGGGTCGGCAGGGACTTCAGAGATCGAGCAACTGCTGGACGAGAAGCCCGACTCCGATCTGTTCGGCCACTTTCAGTCCCCAATGGCTGAGCCGTCCCATGGCTGTGCGGACTTGTTCGGGATCGTTGCGTTCCGCTGCCTCTGCGGCTCTGGTGACGGTGAGGGCGTCGGTGCGGGAGGCGTCGTCCTCACCGAGGACCTCGCAGGCCTGCGCAAGTCGGCGCAGATCGGCGGCGGCGGGAGTGAGGTCGACGTCGGGACCCGCCATGTGCACAGTGTTGTGCTTCCCCCCGACGACAACACCTTTCATGGATCCCGTGTTGTGAACATGGATCTTCTCAGGGCGCTCAAGGTGCTCGGGGTGCTCAAGGTGCTCGGGGTGCTCAAGGTGCTCGGGGTGTTCAAGGTGCTCGGGATTCTCCACGAACGGTCACCCTCCTCGGACGGCGTTGCGCGAACCACCGAAGATCGATCCCTTGATCGATCCGTAGTTGTTGATGACCGTGGCCGGCTCCGTGGAGGAGATCTTCTTGTTGAGTTCGACGATGGCCTCGTCGATCGAGGTCAGGTCCACTCCGTGATGGGCACAGGACTCGCGGAAGGAAGCGGTGATGGAGGGCATCAGCGTCTTGAGATAGATCAGGATGTCGTCGAGATCGAAAGAGGATTCCTTGGCCGTTTTGGGGAAGACCGACCGCAGGGCGTCGGCCGTCCGTCCGCTCATCGCTCCTCTGACGACCGTTCTCCACGACCACCAGAAGAAGACCGCGAAAAAGACCAGGGAGCTGCCGAAGGTGAAAATCGCTGCAGGCAACGCCCACACGAACAGCATGAGGGTGACCAGCAGTCGGAGCACCAGGGCGCTGATCCTTAGTCCGCCCAGCCTGTAGGAGTCCGCGGCCACGTACAGGTAGGGGCCGGCCGTGTAACAGCGGAACAGCGTGGTGACCTGGGTGTCTCTCACCGTTCGCATCTGGACGCGGATGTACCGGCGAGATTCCTCGTACCGGACCTTCTCGTCGGAGTAGTCGACGCTCAGGCTGTTCAACCTCGCGCCGGGCGCCTGGGTCAGGTTCTGGCGAAGTCGCAGGTAGATGTCGGACCTCAGCTGCTCGGCACGGGGGACGAGAGCAGAGGGCAGAGGCTGGACGTAGTTCAGAGCGAAACCGTCGAGCCTGATCCCCAGAAGATCGGCGGGATCCCGGGGCTGCAGGGGACCGTTGAATTCCTCCTGGACCTCGGCTGCGGGCAACGTCCCGACCTGAGTCGATCGCATGACCGAAAGATCGTCGGCCTGCTGCGCTGCCGTCCAGGGATCCGATTCCTGGTCCATGGTCCCCTCCTGAAGAAGTGCTGCTCAGGCGATCCGTGCTGCGCGGTCCCGAGGCCCGGGTCACCTGCGCGTCCATCAGCTGGGCGGTGGGGCTTCCCGAGGGACGGGGCCGCCTCCCACTTTCATTCTGAGGCCGTCGCACGGCCGAGGGGAGGTGTTCGACTGATTTTTCGGACATCACCGTTCCGTAGTCGGGGAAATCCGTCGGGGGTCTCGGGGCCGGGACTCGGGGCCGAGGGGCGGTCGCGAGCGGTCCGGAAGAACCGGACGTGTGCTTCATCGGTGTTATCCGGTCCTTTTTCCGCCGGTGTATCCGCCGGTCGTTCCCGCACAGTTGCCTCAGGAACTTCCTTTTCTCTTCCTGGTCGGACATCCCGGACATTCCTAGGCTGAAGGGGCCGGACACGATCCGCCTCGACCGTGTGAGGCACGGCGATCCGGATGTTCGAGCACTCCGATGAGAACCAGCCTGATCAACGAGAACCAGCCTGATCAACGAAGGCTGCTGCACCTCCCACTCGAGGTCGAACGAAGGGAAGCACCCATGTTCCACCGCAGTGCAGCGAAGTCTCTGACCCGGAAGTCCGCCGTCGCTCTCGCCGCCACGGCGATGGCCCTCACAGGGATCGGGGTCGCCTCCTCCCCGGCGAGCGCGATCAACCGTGTTTCGTGTGACCGGAACGACTTCCTCTGGCTGTACTCCGACGCCACGACCTGCTGGGCCAACGCCGGGACCGCCTCCGTGAGGTTGGACAACGTCGGCTCGGTCTCCTCGGGCAACAACGCCGGCTACGTCTCGGGCAGCGGGATCACGACCTACTTCGGCAAGTGGGTCAGCGGCGGGATCACGAAGCGGACCATCACCACGGTGCACATCGACTGATCCATGACTGTGTACAGGGCACGAGCCCCGAGGGCGGCCCGCCTCGCGCGGGCCGCCCTCGCGGGGGCCTCGATCGCAGCCGTCACGGTCCTGGCCGGGTGCGGGTCCTCCGGCCGTTCCTCGCCGATGGGACCCGAACCGTCCCTGGGGCCGATCACCCAGGTCAAGAGTCCCGCCCTGGTCGGAAGACCTCTGGACGCCTTCCTCCTGAGCACCGAACAGACCCTCCGGCTGGAGAGGAGCCGGTACAGGGCGATGAACCGGTGTCTGGAACAGCGCGGGGTGTCGGGGCGCTTCGAGATCCCCGAGGACATGCCGGGCTTCATCGCGGGGATGGTGACCGATCGCATCGTTCGATCCGATCTCTACGGTTTCTTCGACGTCGAGAACGTTCGGCTCCGGGGCTATCACCGGCCTCCTTCCGCGCCGGTCTCGATCGACTCACGGCCCCCGGCGGGGGTCTCCGAACAGGTTGTTGCCGAGTGTCGTTCGAGCGGTGAACGGGCGGCGGCGGGGGTGGTCTCACCCACGGACTTGGAGATCTTGTCGAAGCTGCCCGCGGGCGGTCCCCGGTCGCCCCTGCGGGACAGCCGGTACGAGCGGGTCGTCGAACGCTGGCGTACCTGCATGGGGGACCGGGGATTCGTCTATTCCGGTCCTTTGGCCGCGATCGGGGACCAGCGATGGCGTACCCCGGAGCCGAGTGAGGCCGAAAGGGCCGTGGCCGTGGCCGACGTCGAATGCAAGATCTCAACGAATCTCGTGGGGGTGGCCCTGGCGGTTCAGGCTGCCACGGACGGGCAATACCTCCGCGCCCACGCCGAGGGGCTCAAGGAACACCGGGCCAGGCTCCTGCGAGCCGCCGGTCTGGCCTGAGCAGTTCCCGGGGCGACGGCCGGACTCGTAGGAGAACCCGGCCGTCCCCCGGGACCTTTCTGTCGAACAGGGTCGATCGTGTCTGTCGAGTCGATCGCGGAGCCTCTAACTGGTTGTGCGTGTGGCGACTCGGTTCCTCTGGGTGGGGAACAGCCTCCGGGCGACGACCGGTGTGAGGGCGACCCCCAGTGCGAGCATGACTGCCGCCGCAGTTCCCCTGTTCCATCGACGTTCCGTACAGCAGCACTCGACATGGGAGTCCCCGGCATCGGCGCTGGCCGTTGCCGGGTGAGTGCTCCGTGCCCAGGAACCGGTTCCGGACGTGGAAGAAGTCGTTCTCCCGTCGGGGGGCACTCGTCGCAGTGCCCCCTTCCGCTGGATGGTTCTCTCCCGCCAGTAATGTTCGCGGGCGGAGGCTACGAACGCCTCCAGGTCGGCTCCTTCGAGCCTGAGGGCTTGCGCGAGCAGGCGGACGGTCTCGGCCCGAGGCTTGTGCACCAGCCCTCTTTCGATGTTCCGCACGGACCGGGGGCTGACCTGGGCCAGATGGGCCAGATCCTCCTGGGTGAGACGAGCCTGCATCCTGTGGGAGTGCAGGACCGCAGCGAATCCTTCGCCCGGTACGTGCGAGTCGGCTGTTTCCCTCTGTTCGGGTGCTTGTGTGTCGAACTCGTTCATTCCTGCGCATCCCCCCGTCCGGATCGTGCGTTCTGCTCTGATGCCGTTGGGTTCCGCTCCGGCGTCCTTGCTCCGAGGCCCCGCCTCGGGAGGGCGCCCCAGCGGCCCGGACGGCGTCCCCCCACCGTCGGGTCAGTGATCATAAGAAGAAAACTGCCCATGGACACCTATTAGAACCCTTATATGCATTTTTTGCAGTTTGAGAGAGCGAGAACGACCGGCAAGACGGAGCTTTGATCAGGGGAGCGGTCGTGGCCGAGCCTGTCGGGAATCTGTCAGTAGGGGGCGTTCAACCGGGTCACGGTCTGTTCGTCGAAAATGATCTCATCGGAGCCGACCGCTTCTTCCCGCTGTTCGAGGGTGGAGACCCCGACCTGTCGCCCGGGACCCGGGGTTCGGGTCCAGGGGGCCGGGGCCAGAGAACCGGGACCCGGCCCCCGCCGTGGTACTGATGATCACTTCGTCCCTGGCTCCCCGGGCACCAGCCTGGTGTCGATGGCCGTTTCGG
Source organism: Actinomycetota bacterium (assembly GCA_030837505.1). Taxonomy (GTDB): domain Bacteria; phylum Actinomycetota; class Actinomycetes; order Actinomycetales; family Kineosporiaceae; genus JAUPKJ01. Next base: position 5,240 of record JAUPKJ010000213.1, on the reverse strand, counting down.
TCTTGTCGCCGGTGTACCCGGGGAGCCAGAAGGGCTGGTGTTCATCACTCGATTGTGGACGTTGAAGTGCGCTCCAGGTCAAGGCCGCGCGCCGGCGGCGTTCTCCTGGGCGAGCCTGGCGCGCACGTCGTCCATGTCGACCTCACGCAGTGCGGTGATGAGCTGTTCCAGGCCCGGAGCCGGCAGCGCCCCGGGCTGGTCGAACAGCAGGATCCCGTCCCGGAAGGCCATGAGCGTGGGGATCGAGGTGATGTTCAGTTGGGCGGAGAGGACCGGTTGGGCCTCGGTGTCGACCTTGGCGAAGAGGATGTCGGGGTGGTTCTCGGAGGCTTTTTCGAACACGGGCCCGAACTTGCGGCAGGGGCCGCACCACGAGGCCCAGAAGTCGATGAGCACGATGCCATCGCGCTGGACGGTCTGCTCGAAGGCCGGCTCGGTCAGGGTGATGGTCGCCATTGCTGTCCTCCAGGATGCTGTCATCGGGACGGTGCCCGTCTGGTCCGGCAGTCTCGCCGTCCACCCCCAACAACAGGTACCCCCCTGGGTATATTCCGGATGGGTGGACTCTTTCTTCATGTTACTGAGGGTGGCTGTTCGACACCATAAAGTTGTCAATCACTTCCGTTCCGGTTGTGGAAGTGTGATGTTTTTGTTAATTCAGTGCTGTGTCTTTTTTTGAAGGAGGGGCGTTCGTCCTGCACGCAGAGTGAGAGATTTTACGCAGCGTGATATCGATTTGGTCGCCGTGAAGGGTGGAATTCGATACGGAGAGTAATAATTGAGTAAAGTGATGTAGGAAATGTCACGGGGCGTGTGTGGGGGTGCCGACTGTGCTAGTAGCTGTACTTAGCGTGAGTGATTTCATGTCCGGCGTCGCTGACCAGCGCAAATGCTTGTTCTCTGGAATTCATTTGCATCCGGATGCATCACAGTGCCCACCTATGAGCCGCATGGGGTCGTTGGCGCTGAATGGGGGAGACTGACGACTCAGGGCTACGATGTGGGTTGTGCAAAACGACGGCCTCCTGGTGCAACAGGAGGCCGTCCGTTGTCCCCGCTGCAGGAAGGCTCCTCACCTGTCGCTGCAAAAGAAAGGACACATGCATGTCCAATGTACCGAACAGTCCAGGACGTGTTCCGGCGGAACAACCAGACGGAGCTGACAACTCCTTACCTCTTCATTGGGCGATCGTCCTGGGGGTCGCAGTACCTGCGGGATGCTTCGTCGGCACCACGGAGAACTGGGGAACCGGGATCCTTGTCATGGTGACGACGGCGGTCGGTCTGCATCAGCTCCTCGGGAGGGGGTCCCGGTCGTGACATATTGGCGCTGCGGCGATGTCGGGACGACGGTCGGCTCGGACGAGGTCATCACGACTTTCGGCTTCGGTCGGGCTGGAATGAAAGCCGAGTTGATCCATGACCTGGCTGCGGGACGTAACTGAGCCGCTGTGGTCATTTTTTCGACTGCCGTGGCGGTGGACGCCCCGAGGCCAGTGGAAGATCGTAGCTAGCGACAGTGGTTGGCGGATCGGCGAGATGGGTGGTGCGGATCGGCGAGATAGGTGGTGCGGATCGGCGAGATAGGTGCTAATTTGCCGGCGTGGAGCCACAGAGCAGGGCCAGGCATGTGATGCCAGGGCTGCTGGAATCGCTGGCCGACACTCGGATCGTGGTGGTGCAGGGGGCACGGCAGGTCGGAAAGACCACGCTCGTCAGGCAGACGGTCGAACGCCTCGGCGGGCGACTGGTGACCTTGGACGACGACCTCACCCGAGAAGCCGCTGTGGCCGATCCTGCGGGGTTCCTGCGTCAGAACCCCGAGGGGCTCTTGGCTATCGACGAGGTGCAGCGGGCGCCAGGGCTCGTGCTGGCGTTGAAGGCCGCGGTGGACGCAGACCCCCGACCGGGCCGGTTCCTGCTCACCGGATCGGCGGACTTGTTGCGGCTGCCGACGATGCAAGACAGCCTCGCCGGTCGTGCGGAGAACGTGGACCTGTACGGCTTCAGCCAGGGAGAGATCGCTGGTGTCCGGGAGAGGTTCGTCGAACGGATTCTGAATGGGGACACCTTCCTGGACCATCGTGGTGCCCTGTCCCGGACGGACTACCTGATCCGGGCTTGCGCCGGCGGCTACCCGGAGGCCCTGACGAGGCCGGCCGGACGACGCCGTTCGGCGTGGTTCGACAACTATGTCCGGCGCATCGTCGAACGGGACGCCCCAGACCTGTCCAGGTTGCAGAGACTGAGCGAACTACCGCTGCTCCTGAGGCTGTTGGCCGCACGCAACGCCAACGAACTGAACGTGTCGGGCCTGGCAAGTGACGCGGGAATCCCGGTGCGGACCTTGGGCCCATATCTGGACCTGTTGGAGACGCTTTTTCTGGTGCATCGTCTGCCTTCATGGTCAACGAACCTGTCGTCGCGGGTGATCGCGCGCCCCAAGATCGTCCTCCAGGACACCGGTTTGGCAGCGCGACTGATCAACGCGTCGGCCCTCGGAGCGACCACGAACGCCGATGCCCAGGCCGTGGGGAGCCTCCTGGAAGGGTTCGTCGCCGGTGAGCTGCGCCGTCAGCTGACCTGGTCGGACCAGAACGCTCGGCTGTTCCACCACCGGGACAGGCAGGGCAGCGAAGTCGATTTTCTTCTGGAGACCGATGACGGCCGTGTCGCCGGGATCGAGGTCAAGGCAGCCTCGACGGTCACAGCTCGCGACACCAAATGGCTCGCCCAACTGCGTGACCGCCTCGGCGACCGTTTCGTCGCCGGTGTCGTCCTGCACACGGGGGACGCCTCGTTCCCGTTCGGACCGCGCGTGGCCGCCGTCCCCCTCGACGTCCTGTGGGCGCCCTGACCACGGCATCCCAGGCCGAGGTGCCACGATCCCCTCGGACCCCGGGTCAGGAGGGCTTCGTCGCACACGTCGTCCCAATAATTCTCGATCGTCGAGACGACATGGTCGATCGTTGCGCCCTCTCCTTGTCCCACGTACTCAGTGGGGGAGCCCTGGAAGTTCAGTGCGTCGATCCGGTCGCTCCCGCTGCTGATCAGACCCTCTTAGAAGTTATCGCTGACCTGGACCTTCTTGCGGTGGACGCGGGCCGGCAGCAGCGCGAGCCTTGTCCGCTCCCGTGCGGCCAGGTCTGTCAGGTCCGATGGGTCCGTTCCGAACAGAGGCACACCGCAGAGGATTGCTGCCTCGAAGACGATGCCGATCGTGGTACTCGGGGAACCGCGCTCGATCTTCCCGATGAGTTGAACGTTCACACCCAGCCGCTCAGCAAGGTCGGCGGCGGTCCAACCCAGCTCCCGACGCGACGAGGCGATCTGGGAGCCGAGCACGCAGAGGGCGTGCGTCGTGGTCGGCAGGTAGGACCTCACCCTCTTCACGCCTGAACTCCTCGCTCAAAACCACTCTTAGCGCTCCAACAGTGTTTTTAACCACTATGCGCGAACGACCTCGAGGCCCTGGGGGGACTTCTGGCCGCAGCCCTCACCGACGGCCACCCGAGGGTGATCTGCACCGACGGCGTCAACAGCAGGACCGGGCGACCTGCCGGGTGATGTCACGGAGCAAGGTCATTGCGGTGGGCGCCCACCGGATCAGGGGCGGTGGTTCGGTCGTGTGTAGGTGCTCCAGCGACGCTCGCCGTGCTTGGCGAGTTTGTCCTCGGATGTCAGCCTGCGAAGCAATCGGCTCGCCTGAGCCGGGGTCATCGAGCAGAGGTCTGCGGCTTGGGTGCGTGCGATCTGTCCGTGCGCTTCGACATATTGAAGGATCATCTGTTCTTGCTGAAGGGGTTCGCACCCTCGTGTCCGGACGTAGCCGGCCGGTGCTTCCAGCGCTCGGTAGACCGCTGCGGACAGATGCCAGCTGCGTCCCCTCCCTTCACCGCGCGCCTCCACCCAACCGCGCTCGACCATATGTGTCAGGAGACGACGTGCCTCGGCCTCGCTGCGTTGCATCACCTGCGCGAGTTGGACGGTCGTGGCACGCCGCTCGCGGGACAACTCCGCTAGCACCTGCAAGTCGGACAACCCGATCGGTTTTCCGGTCTGCTGTTCCTGTTCCAATACCCAACGTGTCATGGCCAGGTTGGCCGGGCCGCCGGGGAGGACCGCAACCACGTGATCAGCGGAGCTGCGACCGTAGTCGGGCGCTTCGCGACCCACCCGCAGCTGCTCGGCGAACATACGGTTGATGCCTCGGCCGGTTCTCTCGACGAGTCCGGCCCGCTTGAAGGCGTCCGCGAGCAGTGGGCTGCGAGGATGTGGTGGTGCGACGAGCAGGTTGTCCAGCCTGATGCCTCTCGGGAAGCCGCCTGGGCTCGCGATCTCCAATTGATGCTCGCTCCACTGGATGTGGATGGCGCCCCGTCGGGTGTAGTCACGATGGATCAACGCGTTGGCGAGGGCCTCCCGGAACGCTGTCTGAGAATAGGCGGCGACGGGAACACGGAGCAGGCCGAAGTCGAACTCCTCTTCAGGGTTTCGGGCGCGGAACCGCAGGAACAGTTCTTCGGAGAGCTTCAGCAGAGGGGCCCTGAAGAATTCGTTCGTCTCGACCTCGAGCCCGCGCAGCACTTGGAAGGCGGCCTCGTGGGTCGGAAGGAACCGGGCCAGCGACTGCTCACGTCCGAACAGCAACAGAGCGCCGGCGGTGATCTGGCCGCCCGTGTCTGTCAGGCCTAGGGCGCTCAGGAGCTCCTGGTCGGACAGGGTGACCAGAACCCGGTCCGCACCGTCGGGAGCGGTGCTGACGAGACGGCGCAGCCTCTCGAACTCCCAAGGGTCGAGATCCTCTTGGTCGGCACCGCTCATGGTCAGTCGTGCCCAGTCGACAGCACCGCGGTCGACTTCGTGCGCGAGCATCTCGTGCGCGTGATACGGCAGGCAGGTCGGTCGGCCGTCGGCGCCGATCGCCCTCCTGACGTAGGTCCCACGTGTGGTGCCGACGACGCGTGGGCTGTCCGGGACCTCCACGACGAGCACCGACCTGTCGGCGTATTCGACGACCGAGACGGTCGTGGAGATCGCAGGCTGCGTCTGGTTGGCGATCAGCGCCTGCACCCGTGGGGTATCGGTCCGCTCGTCCTCGTGACGGGGTCTCGCCCCGGTCACCGCCCCGTCATCCTCCACGCCGACGAGCAAGACGCCGCCCGTACCGTTGGTCAAACACACGACGGCCTCGACCAGATCACGGTCGTTGAGACGGCCGCGCTGTTCGCGCTTGAACT
>JAUPKJ010000212.1 GCA_030837505.1 Actinomycetota bacterium | reverse complement strand
TTCCGAGCCCTCACGGACCCGCAGCAGGCCTCTGGTAGAGGGCCGGCCAGTTTCGGGCCATCGGACATCCCGAAGTTCTGAGTCTGGATCGGGCATCATGGCTACTGAGAGCGACCGGTAGCTGCTGTCATCGACCAGGGACCGGCCTCCGGGTGCGACTGGCAAAACAACAGGAGGGATGCCTTCTGGCTGGACGGTGACCGACGACAACCCGGCCAGGCGCCTCCGGGTCGTCGCGAGTCGGAGACGGTCTCTCAGCCCTCGACCTTGTTGATCATGGCAGGGCACTCCCACCGTTCCCTCCCCCCGATCCGCCAAGCCCTGACGATCCTGTGAACACCTTCTTGACCTGGTACTCCGGATCGCCTCCGTCAAGGTCGAGGACGGCCTTGTCTTCGGATCCGTTTCCATGTCGATGCGAACGTGGGCGATCCGATTCGCCCCGCACCTCAGTATGTCGACCCGCCGCAGCTGGGCGGCGGGTCGATCAGGTTGCTGGGATACCCGTTGCCGATGGTTCTCGCAGAGAACATCGTCACCGCGGTGCAACGTGGTCAGGCGAACGCCCGCTGGAGAGACTTCGCTGATCTGTATGTGCTCACCACCCGTCACTGCCTGGACAGCACAGAACTCGCCGAGACCATCGGGACGGTGGCTTCAAGCCGTCGAGTGAACCTCCGATCGCTTTCAGCACTTTTGGACCGCTTCGCTCTCTACGACCAACCGCGATGGGTGGCCTGGCGCCGCAAGCAGCAACTTCAGGACCGTTTGCCCGAAGATTGTCAGACCGTACTGGACCACGTGACCAGCCTCGCGGATCCCTGTCTGGAGGGCCGGACCTGCAACGGCCGGTGGGTCCCGGACTTGTCCCACACCTGCGGTACGTGGAAGAGCTGAGCGTTCGATTTGATGAGAAGGCGATCCCGGTGCTCATCATGACCATGGAGTGGCACCCGTCTCTCGATCAAAGACAGGAGAAGAGTTTCGTGCGGCCTGACCCGCCTCTGGTGGTTTGTACGTAGAGTTGTCGTGTGACACTCGACCGCTGGCGTATGTCTCGGAAGATCACCTCACAGAAAGCCTGGATCTGGGCTCTTTTGTTGATCTTCGTGGGGCTTGTCTTGCTTTTTGTGTCCTGTTGTAGTGACCTCTGGGAGAGTTTGCCGGGAGGACAGGGAGTGCAGCTGTTCTTGGGTCAGGTCGGGGGACTGCTGGCTACGACAGGATTCTTGGGAGTATGGTTTGATCTGAAAGGGCGGCGAGCCCTTTCGGATGAAGTGTTGGCGATTGCCAACCTGTCTGAGGACATTAAGAGGGCCGGTGTCAAATGTGTCACGGGGCGATATCTGGAGGAAGTGGCTTGGGTTGACTTATTTAAGGGTGCTCATGAACTCGACATCATGGTCGCCTACGGGCGTACGTGGCGTAATACCCACCAAGACAGGCTCCAGAAGGCCGTACAGTCGGGGGCTACGGTCCGAGTGTTCCTTCCTGACCCTGGCAATGAGCTGATGGTGCAGGTGCTCGCAGATCGATTCGGGTACAACCAGGAGAAAGTCAGGCAGGAGATCGAAGACGCCATCCAGTTTTACCGAGAACTAGGATCTTCTATGGGGAAGCTGGTGGATGTGAGGTTACACGCCGTGGATCCGGTATTCAGTTGCTACCGTTTCGATGGGCGAGCTGTGATCACTCTCTACTCCCACGCCCGGAAACGTCACACCCTTGTGCCAACCTTGGTCGTGGGCGAAGGGGACCTGTACACCTACGTCCATGACGAGATCGAGGCGCTCGCTGCGGAGAGCAAACCTACGCAGTGGTCCTGACCGAGGAGGGTGACATGGGTGTCGGAGTTCTGCCCGAACTGTTCGTTGGAGACGTTGACGAAGATTTCATCAACCACGTATTCGGTGAGGGTAGAGCGGCGTGGGACATCGAGACGACAGGTCTGGACCCACGATGCGAACGTATCGGAACTTGTCAGGTCGCCACATCTGAAAGAGTTGGAATTGTTCAGTTGGTCGGAAACGAGGTTCCGGAGGGGCTGCTGAAGGTTCTGAGTTCACCGGACGTCTGTAAAGTCTTTCACCATGCTCCGTTCGACCTCAGGTTCATGATCCATCACTGGGGGGCGACTCCGGTGAGGATCGGGTGCACCAAAGTGTTGGCGAAAATTCTCGAACCCGGACTCGAAACGGGGGCATACAGTCTGCAGTCCTTGTTGGCGCGGTGTCTCGGAGTTTCCATCGACAAGGAGCAGCGGAGGTCGAACTGGATGGCGCATGAACTGTCCCGGGAACAGATCGAGTACGCGACCAAGGATGTTCTGCATCTGATGGCATTGTTCGACCACCTATTTGGAAGATGCGTTGAAGCAGGGTTGGCCGATCTTGCTCGTAGATCCTTGTCCTACCTTCCGGCGAGGGCGGTCCTGGATCTCCGGGAGAGCGGTGACGTTTTTTCCTATTAGAGGCCCGGCCTCCGTTCACCCGGTCGCGGCCGGGGTCACTCGGCCGTGGGGCTCAGCCCTCGGGGAGAGGGTCGGCGGCGGTGGTGCACAGACAGACCTCGTTGCCCTCGGCATCGGCCAGGACCCACCAGGCCGGGGCATGCGCGTCGGTGACCAGGCGTCCGCCGGCGGCCAGGCAGGTCTCGACCCGGGCCCGGACGGCCGACGCCGGGACGTACACGTCCAGGTGGATCCGGTTGCGCTGGGTGCGGGGCGGGTCCATGGGCTGGAACCACAGCGACGGCAGCCGCTCGTCCGGGTCGCGCAGCTCCTCGAAATCGCCGAACGTCCGGCCCTGGACCCGGTAGCCGAGGGCGGCCTGCCAGAACGCCCGGATCCGCTCGGGATCCACGGTGTCCACGGCGATCTCCAGACGGTCGGGGGCCGGCAGGAGCTCCGCGCCCGCCTCGCGCGCCGTCCGCAGGATCAGCTCTGCCAGGTTCAGGTCCGGTTCGGTGACGCCGTTCACCTCCGGTGTCCTGATGGTGCACACGACGGTGCGCCCCCGCAGATCGATCTCGGGGGGTTTGCCGGCGGCGGAAGCCTGCAGAACGACCAGGGAGACGAGTTCTGCGGCGCCCTCGACCGACCGGGCCCTCAGCGCCAGAACGAGGCAATTCGGGGACGTGGCCTCGACCCCGGGCCACCGGGCGAGCCGTTCGTCCAACTCGGCCGACTCCAGACGGCGAGACCGGGACGGATCAGCGGAGTCCATGTCCACAAAGTACTCGGGAACGGGGCCGCCCGGGGCGACGTCGCACAGCGCAATCCGTTGGGGGAGCGGGGGTCGGGCCTCGGCCGACGCACGGGGGACGGCGCCTGTGGCAGGCTCTGCCCGTGCCCCCTACCTCTCAGCCCGCCGACGCCGCCCCCCCGGCGGGCGGGCCCGCCTCGGTGTTGCCTCTCGTCGTGGGGGCGGCCGTCGTGGACGACCTGCGTTCCCCGCGCCACCTGCTGTCCGGGCGGCGTACCGAACCCCCGCACCTGGCCGGTGGCTGGGAGCTGCCCGGCGGCAAGGTCGAACCCGGCGAGGAACCACAGGAAGCCCTGCACCGGGAGCTGAAGGAGGAGCTCGGCGTCCGGGTGGTCCTCGGAGAAGAGATCATCGGACCGGAGGGCGGATGGAAGCTACCGCCCCGGTACCGGATGCGGGTGTGGCTGGCACAGGTGATCGAGGGGGAGCCCGCCCCGATCGAAGATCACGATGCCCTGCGCTGGCTGGGCCCCGGGCACTGGCTGGACGTGGGGTGGCTGCCTGCGAACCTTCCCATCGTGCAGGCCGTGCTGGCCTGCTCACCCGAGGCGGCCGATCCGCCGTCCGGGCCGTAGAATCGCCGTTCGTCCAGGTCCGCAGATTCCAGCAGATCCCACCGCCGAACGGAACGAGCAGTTCACCATGCCCCTTCGCACCCGTGACGATCTGCGCAATGTCGCGATTGTCGCCCATGTCGACCACGGCAAGACCACCCTGGTCGATGCCATGCTCTGGCAGACGGGCTCCTTCGGTGCCCACCAGCACGTGGACGAGCGCGCCATGGACAGCAACGACCTGGAGCGCGAGAAGGGGATCACGATCCTCGCCAAGAACACCGCGGTGCGGTGGACCGGCGTGGGCGCCCCCGAGAGCGGGGTCACCTTCAACATCATCGACACCCCCGGGCACGCGGACTTCGGGGGCGAGGTCGAGCGCGGCCTGTCGATGGTCGACGGGATCGCCCTGCTCGTGGACGCCTCGGAGGGTCCGCTGCCCCAGACCAGGTTCGTCCTGCGCAAGGCTCTCCACGCCAAGCTGCCCGTGATCCTCGTGATCAACAAGGTCGACCGCCCGGACGCGCGGATCGCCGAGGTCGTCGACGAGACCTACGAACTGTTCATGGACCTGATCGACGGAACGGGTCTTGACCCCGACAAGGCCCTGGACTTCCCGATCGTCTACGCCTCCGCCAAGGCCGGCCGGGCCTCCCTCGAACGCCCCGCCGACGGTGCCCTGCCGGAGAACGAGGACCTCCAGCCCCTGTTCCGCACGATCATGGACACGGTCCCCGCGCCGTCCTACGACTCGGACACCCCCCTGCAGGCCCATGTCACGAACCTGGATGCCTCGCCGTTCCTCGGACGGCTGGCCCTGTGCCGGGTGCGCTCCGGGCAGATCCGCAAGGGGCAGCAGGCAGCCTGGTGCCGCCACGACGGCACTGTCCAGCGGGTCAAGGTCACCGAGCTGCTGCTCACCGAGGCCCTGGACCGCGTGCCCGCCGAGTCGGCCGGCCCGGGCGACATCATCGCCGTCGCCGGCATCCCCGAGATCACGATCGGGGAGACCCTGGCGGACCCGGACGACCCCCGTCCCCTGCCGCTGATCACGGTGGACGAACCCGCCATCTCCATGACCATCGGGGCCAACTCCTCCCCTCTGGCGGGGAGGGCCAAGGGCAGCAAGGTCACGGCCCGACTGGTCAAGGACCGGCTGGAACGCGAACTGGTCGGGAACGTCTCCATCCGAGTCCTGCCCACCGAGCGCCCCGACACCTGGGAGGTCCAGGGCCGCGGTGAGCTGGCCCTGGCGATCCTCGTGGAGACCATGCGCCGGGAGGGTTTCGAACTGACCGTCGGCAAGCCCCAGGTGGTCACCCGGGTCGTCAACGGCAAGGTCCACGAACCGTTCGAGCGCCTCACCATCGATGCCCCCGAGGAATACCTGGGCGCCATCACCCAGCTCCTGGCCGTTCGCAAGGGTCGTCTGGAACAAATGAGCAATCACGGTACCGGCTGGGTGCGGATGGAGTTCCTCGTCCCGGCGCGTGGGCTCATCGGTTTCCGCACGGAGTTCCTCACCGACACGCGGGGCACCGGCATCGCCCACCACGTCTTCGACGGGTACGAGCCGTGGGTCGGGGAACTGCGGACCCGCCCCACCGGATCACTCGTCGCCGACCGCGTCGGGGCCGCGACCTCTTTCGCGATCACGAACCTGCAGGAGCGCGGGGCGCTGTTCGTCGAACCGACCACCGAGGTGTACGAGGGAATGATCGTGGGGGAGAACTCCCGCGCCGACGACCTCGACGTCAACATCACCAAGGAGAAGAAGCTCACGAACATGCGGTCCTCCGCGGCCGATGATTTCGAGCGCCTCGTCCCGGCCCGCAGGCTCTCCCTGGAGCAGTGCCTGGAGTTCTGCCGGGACGACGAGTGCGTGGAGGTCACGCCCCAGGCCGTCCGCCTGCGCAAGGCCGTGCTCCCGGCCGTGGACCGCGAGAAGGTCAGGGCCAAGGCCCGCCGGGGAGCCGACGGCTCGGGCCGGACCCGCTGACGGGCCGGGGCGAACGACCGGAACAGCGACAGGCAGGGGCGCACGGTGATGAGCAGGGCAGTGCGGTGACCGGCGAACTCGGTCGAGCTGCCGGGCGCCGTCTGCTGGTCGTTCACGCCCACCCGGACGACGAGACGATCGGCACGGGCGGCACGCTGGCCCGGTACGCGGCCGAGGGCGTCGCCGTCACTCTCGTGACCTGCACCCGGGGGGAACGCGGGGAGATCATCCCCGCGGACCTCGCCCACCTGGACCCCGACGGGCTGGGCGAACACCGGCAGCGCGAACTCGCGCGTGCCCTGGGGCGTCTGGGGGTGATCGATCACCTGTTCCTCGACAGCGTCCGGTCCGATGATCTGCCCGAGGCGCGGTACCGGGACTCGGGCATGTCCTGGCGGCCCGACGGGACCGCCGGCCCCGACCCGACGCCGGGACCCCACGCCTTCGCCCTGGCAGATCCTCTGCCCGCGGCGCGCAGGCTCGCCTCGGTGATCCGGGACCGCCGACCCCACGTGCTGATCACCTACGATCCGCTGGGCGGATACCGGCACCCCGACCACGTCCAGGCGCACCGCGTGGCGATGCTCGCGGTCGACCTGGCGGCCGACGGCGTGGCCGACCGTACGGCCGACTGCGCGGCCGGTGAGGAGCCGGGCGGCTCCGGGGCGGTGGGCGTGCCCTGGCCGGTGCCGCGGGTCTGCTGGATCGCCCTGCCGGCCTCCCGGGCCCGGCCCGGGGAGGAGAACAGGCCCGTGGTCGTCCCGGACGGGGACATCGACGTCCGGATCGACGTGGGTCCTTGGCTCGCGGCGAAGACGCGGGCCCTCCGGGCCCACGCCACCCAGCTGGTCCTCGGCCCCGACGGCCCTGGCCCCGACGGCCCGGATCCCGACGGACGCGAGTTCGCCTTCGCCGACGGCGCCCCCCACCCCGTCCGCGACGTCGAGTACTACCGGTTCGCCCCCGTCCCGCCCGAGCGGTCCCTGTCCGGTTCGAACCCGCTGGGCCGCCCCGTGCGGCCGTTGACGGATCTCTTCGAGGGCCTGGAGCTGTCCGCGTTCGACACCCGAGGGTGAGCCTGCGTCCCGGGGCTCCCCAGGTTTCCCCGAACGGGGCTCCGGATCTCACCCACGGTGAGATCCGTGACGGGTCAGTACGCCGTCCGGGGAGAGTTTCCGCCCGTTCGGGTGCGCACGGTGACCGCTCCGGTTCCCTGACGGGCGTCGCGAGCACAGTCTGTGGTCGTGCCCCTGACCTCACAGCAGCGTTCCCGCGATGATCGACCGGCTCTCACGGACGCCGGAGCAGCCCGGGAACGACGCCGACAGATCCGTCTGTTCCACCTCGCGGTCCCTGCGGGGGCCGTTGCGGCGTGGCTCTGGTACCGGATCCTGACCGGCGATCCCGTGGGAAGGCCGCAGCTGCCCCAGGTGGACCCGATGTATCTGATCACGGGGACGTTCTTCCTGATGCTCATCGTGATGATGCTGGGCACGACCGTGGTGGCGGGCCGGTCCCCGCACACCACCCTGCGTCCCGAGCAGATCGACATCACCATGGACGACGTCGTGGGCCTTGCCCCCGTGCGCGAGGAGGTCCGCCGGTCCATCGACCTGTTCCTGGCCGGCCGGACCTTCCGCAGCCAGATGGGCGGGACCCCCCGCCGGGGACTGCTCTTCGAGGGACCGCCGGGCACGGGCAAGACCCACCTGGCCAAGGCCATGGCCGCCGAGGCCGGAGTGCCGTTCCTGTTCGTTTCGGCCACCTCGTTCCAATCCATGTACTACGGGGCGACCGCCCGCAAGATCCGTGCCTACTTCACTGCCCTGCGCAAGGCTGCCCGCAGCGAAGGGGCTGCGATCGGGTTCATCGAGGAGATCGACGCGATCGCCACCACGCGGGCCGGGATGCCCGCCGTCCCCGCCGGGCCGCTGCCCGGGGTCGGCTCGCGCGCCGGCGCGTTCGATCCCACCCTCGTACCGGTGCTGCAGGCCGCCGCCGGGGCGCTGCCAGCCGCCGGGATCGTCCACGGGTCCACCATGACGGAGGGGGTCGGTGGGGTCGTGAACGAACTGCTCGTGCAGATGCAGTCCTTCGACCTGCCCACCGGCGGGCAGCGGGCCCGCCAGCGGATGGTCTCTGCCGTCAATTTGTTGCTGCCGGCGCACCGGCAGATTCCCGTGCCGCGGCCGGCACCGGTCGACGTCCTGCTCATCGCCGCGACCAACCGTGCGGACAACCTGGACCCGGCCCTCCTGCGCCCCGGCCGGTTCGACCGACGACTGATGTTCGACCCTCCGGCCAAGGCCGGGAGGCGTGAACTGATCGATCACTTCCTGGGCCGCAAGGCCCACGAGGCGGAACTGGACTCCCCGGAACGCCGCGATGCCCTCGCCGGGGTCACCCAGGGCTACACCCCCGTGATGATCGAACACCTGATGGACGAGGCCCTCGTCAACGCCGTACGGCGCCGGGCCCCGGGAATGTCCTGGAAGGACCTCGAACAGGCCCGGCTCGTGACCGAGGTCGGACTGGGACAGCCCGTCGGGTACACCGAGCACGAGAAACGCCTCATCGCGACCCACGAGGCCGGGCACGCGACCCTCGCCTGGCTCGTGGCGCCCCACCGGCGGTTGGAGATCCTCACCATCGTCAAACGGGCCGGGTCCCTCGGGCTGCTGGCCCACGGGGACGCCGAGGACGTCTACACGCGTTCCCGCAGCGAACTCGAAGGACTGCTGCGGATCTCCTTCGGAGGGATGATCGCCGAGGAGCTCTTCTTCGGGGAGACATCCACCGGCCCCGGGGGCGACCTGCAGTACGCGACCCAGCTGGCCGTGCAGATGGTCGGCCTGTCGGGTATGGCAGGAAAACTGGTGTCCTTCGCAGCGGTGCGTCCGGGACTGGGAGGGGACGACGTCGTGGGCCGGGTTCTGGGCGACGCCGAGGGCCGACGTCTGGTCGAGGACCTGCTCGCAGAACAGAAGCGCCGGGCCGCGCAACTGCTGGAACAGAACCGACACCTCGTGGCAGCCCTGCGCGATGCCCTCCTGGAACGTCACGAACTCATCGGCCACGAGATCGAGGACGTCCTGACGACGGCCCGAGCCGCCCGGACCACCTCCTGACCACACCCTGCTTCCTGGGCCGGTGAGCTGGCCGGCGCTGTGATCACTGGTGTTCCTGGAGGAGTGAGTTGACCTTGGCGTCCTCGCGGGGACCATTGTGATCGGCCAGATCCGCCAGGACAAGTCCCAGGGGCACGGGTGAGGGACTCTCGGGGTGCAGGTGCAAAAAGGCGTTGTTCCGTCCCACTCCCGACATCAGGTAGTCCTCCACCAGACCGGGCAAGTCGGCTGGATGGAGGTATCCCTCGATCTCTCCACCGGTTGACAGCCCAGCGCGGGGATCACTGATACCGGACAGGAGGATGCGTGGGTCGGCTCTCAGGGACGGGATGTCCTCCAGATCGACGCTGAAACTCAGGCGTTTCGCTCGGGCGGGGAGCCAGGAGCGCAGCCAGGAGGCGGGATCGGCATCCGTCTTCAGTCTTTCCCCGGCCTTGCCCAGCCGGAGCCGTTCCCGCGCAAGGAGGCCGACGGGTTCCTGATGGGACAGAACCGCGATGAGCCCCCAGGCCATCCGGTGGCTCATGGGTCTCGATCTCGCGGCGGGTCTGTTCAACCCGACCTCGTCCAGAAGGATGCGGTCGGACACCTTTCTGCCCTGAAGCCGTCCGGAGCGGTAGAGCTGACGCACCCGGGCCTGCGAGACCTTCAACCGTTCCGCCGCCTCCAACACTCCGATCTCCATGGACACTAGACTACCGATGGCAGAATAGATGTGTCCATGCCCCTGTCCGTCACAGGACGGCCGGCCGGACGACGTTGCGCCGCCCTGATGCGGACGGTCACCCGAACGGGCCCTGCGTCCGCCGGGCGGGATCCGCCCGGCGGACGGCGGGGTCCGGGGCGGACCGGCGACGGACCTGGTCGAACACCGGTGAACGGGTGGTAAAACATGACACGCCCCACACCACCCCGGGCGACGGGCGGGCGGCCGGTCGGGAATACTGGGCGCCGACGCCGGCGACCTAGGCCCGGTGCATGCACAGGAGGACCGTCGTGACCTATGTCATTGCTCAGCCTTGTGTCGATGTGAAGGACAAGGCCTGCATCGATGTGTGCCCGGTGGATTGCATCTACGAGGGCGAGCGCACGCTGTACATCCACCCCGACGAGTGCGTTGACTGTGGCGCCTGCGAGCCCGAGTGCCCCACCGAGGCCATTTTCTACGAGGACGACGTCCCGGAGAACTGGTCGGAGTTCACCAAGGTCAACGCCGAGTTCTTCGAGGATCTCGGTTCCCCCGGTGGCGCAGCGGCCCTGGGCAAGATCGGCAAGGACCACGCCTTCATCGTGGCGCTCCCTCCGCAGGGGGACGGCAACTGATCTCCGATCTGCGGCCCGTCCGGACGCTGCCCGATTTCCCCTGGGACCGTCTGGCCCCTTACGCGGCCAAGGCCCGGGCACATCCGGACGGGATCATCGATCTGTCGATAGGTACCCCGGTGGATCCCACGCCCGACGTGCTGCGACAAGCACTGTCCTCGGCGGGGGACTCACCGGGGTACCCGCAGACCCACGGAACAGCTCGGTTGCGGCAAACAGTGGTCTCCTGGTTCGCCCGACGTCGGGGTGCGCCGGGGATCGACCCTGCCGCCGTGCTGCCGACCATCGGTTCCAAGGAACTCGTTGCGTGGCTGCCGACCCTGCTGGGGCTCGGGCCCGGAGATCTCGTCGTTCTCCCCCGCGCCGCCTACCCGACCTACGACATCGGGGCCCGGCTGGCAGGGGCGACTCCCGTGCCGGCCGACGGAATCGTCCCCCCGGAGACGGCGGCCGGTCCGGTCCGGTTGGTCTGGCTCAACTCTCCCGCGAACCCCACGGGCAGGGTCCTGGGGGTTGCGGAACTGTCCGAGGTGGTGGCCTGGGCCCGTTCCGTGGGGGCCGTCGTCGCGTGCGACGAGTGTTATGCGGAGCTGGCCTGGGACGTGTCCGAGGTGCCGAGCATCCTCGACCCCCGGGTCTGCGGCGGATCCCACGAGGGGCTCCTCGCGGTCTACTCGCTGAGCAAACAGTCGAACCTCGCCGGTTACCGGGCCGCCTTCGTGGCGGGGGACCCCCTCCTGGTGGACAGGCTGCTCCAGGTGCGCAAACACGCCGGGATGATCGTGCCGGGCCCGGTCCAGGAGGCCATGTGCGCGGCTCTCGGGGACGACCGCCATGTGGCCGTGCAGCGCGAGAGATACCGGGCCCGGCGTGAGGTGGTCCGCACGGCCCTGCTCGGGGCCGGTTTCCGGATCGACCATTCGCAGGCCGGGCTGTACTTGTGGGCGACAAGGGGGGCCTCGTGCTGGGACACGGTGAGAAATCTCGCCGAGCAGGGGATTCTGGTTGCTCCGGGTGACTTCTACGGCACGCACAGCTCGGAGTACGTGAGAGTGGCTCTGACGGCGACCGACGAGAGAATCGCTCAGCTGGCAGTTCGCCTGGCGTGAGGTCGCAGGAGCGGGGGCGAACGCTCCCGGTCAGCCTCCGGACACTCCCCGTTGACAATCGGGAACCGAGGGGCTGAAATACGGGCTCGACGCGGTCCAGGTCACATTCCAGTGCATGGCCGATGGCAGGATGTTGCGAGTACCGTCACAGGCAGGTTGTCTTTCACTTGTCCCCCTGTCGGAACGTCACGCGGCTCGGTCGTCCAGATGCTGGACCATCCAGGTACTGGACCATCCAGGTGCAGGACCGCCCAGATGCTGGACCGTCCGGGGGCGGGGCCGTCCAAGAACCGGACGGTCACCTCTGCACCGTCTTTTCGAGCGGGTACGGCTCTCGGGCCATCGCATCGCAAAGAGACCTCCGCACCGGGCGGGGCCCAGCACCAGCACCACCTGCCACGAGCAGTCCAGGAAAGTATCCGGTACCCGCCCTGCCCGGTACCCGTACTGTCCGGTACCCGTGCCGAGACCCGGCGCCCTCGTACCGACAGGGAGAAGTTCTGCCGGCACATCAGGGCCGACCGACCGAGCGGCAGCTCCGGGCGGCCCGAAACAGCACAGACCCCACCGTCGTGGTCCTCGTCAGGTTCCGGTTCCCCCGGTTCTCCCCCGGTGGTGTCCGGCCGGGCGGCGGACCCCACCCCAGTGAGGAGCGTGTATGTCCGACACTCCAACGGTAACCCTGCAGTATCCCGGTGGCGCGTTCGGGATGCCGATCGTTCCCGCGACCGACGGCGAGCCGGCGATCGACGTCTCCCGTCTGCTCTCGGCGACCGGACTCATCACTCTGGACCCGGGGTTCGTCAACACCGCCTGCTGCGCGTCCTCCATCACCTACATCGACGGGGACGCCGGGATCCTTCGGTATCGGGGCTACCCCATCGAACAGCTGGCCTCGTCCAACAGTTTCCTGGAGATTTGTTACCTGCTGGTTTACGGCGAGTTGCCGACGTCGACCGAGCTGGATCATTTCGACGACAGGGTCCGGCGGCACACGATGGTGCACGAGGACCTCAAACGGCTTTTCGACGGGTTTCCCCGTGACGCGCATCTCATGCCCGTCCTGTCCAGTTCTGTCAACGCCCTGTCCACGTACTACCAGGACTATCTGGACCCTCTCGATCCGGAACAAGTGGAGATCTCCACCATCCGGCTTCTCGCCAAGGTGCCGACCCTCGCAGCCTGTGCCTACAAGCGCTCGATCGGCCAGCCCTTCATCGACCCCGACAACACGTTGGGGCTGGTCGAGGGGTTCCTGAGGATGGCGTTCGGAGTCCCGGCCGAGCCCTACGAGATGGACCCGACGGTTGTTCGGGCGCTGGACCTGCTCTTCGTCCTGCACGCGGACCACGAGCAGAACTGTTCCACCGCGACGGTCCGGACGGTCGGGTCGGCGCACGCCAACCTCTTCGTGTCCGTGGCCGCGGGGATCAACGCCCTGTCCGGTCCGTTGCACGGGGGGGCCAACCAGGCCGTGCTGGAGATGCTCGAGAGCATCTCCGCCAGCGGCTACGACGTCGACACCTTCATGAAGAGGGTGAAGGACCGGAACGACGGCGCCCGTCTGATGGGCTTCGGGCACCGGGTGTACAAGAACTACGATCCGCGCGCGAAGATCATCAAGACCATGGCCGACGAGGTTCTGCAAGCCCTGGGCTGCAAGGACGAATTGTTCGACATCGCGATGCAGCTGGAGGAGATCGCACTGTCGGACGACTATTTCGTCGAGCGCAGGCTCTATCCGAACGTCGATTTCTACACCGGACTGATCTACAAGGCCATGGGTTTCCCCCCGCCGATGTTCACGGCCCTGTTCGTCCTGGGACGGCTGCCGGGGTGGATCGCCCAGTGGAGAGAGATGATCAATGACCGGTCCACGCGGATCGGCCGTCCCCGCCAGCTCTACCTCGGTCCCGGCCGGCGCGACGTCGAGCGGCCGACGTCGGGCGGCCCAGGACCCGCTGACCCGCTGACCCGCTGACCGCCCCCCCCCGCCCGCCAGGCGCCGTCCGTGGAAGCCGTCCCCGCGGCCCCACGGCCGTGGCGGGCGACGGGACGGCCGGCTCAGCATCCGGTGTCGGTCGTCCGTCGCCGGACGACGGTCGCTCTCAGGTTCCGTTGGCCACCTGGACGATCACAGTCCCGGCCGACGGACCCTCCGGCAGCTTTGTCCACCCCTGGTCCGGTCGGCTCCGGCGCCACTCCTGGCCGTCCACCTGGACCCTGACGACGTCCAGGTCGTAGGCCCGGGCGACCGCCCAGTGGGCCAGGCTCCAGGCCAGCCGGATCCCGGTCCGGCCGGCCGTGGTGTAGCGCAGGGTGCTGCCCGTGGTGTCGGCCGCAACCCCCGACCTGCCCGTCTCCCGGGAGGCCGCGCGGGTCAGGACCCGGGCTCTGGCCGTGAGCCCGTCCGCCCCCCGGACCTGTTCGGTATTGCGCTGGGGGGCCATGAGCACACAGGTGAGCGACCCCGGGGAATGACCGGTCAGCGCCGAGGCGTAGACCCGGGCCTCCGGCTCGTGGTCCGCATACGCCTCGGGATAGGCGGACCGCTGGACCTTCTGCGCCGCGACGGTGATCGGCAGATCCTGGTAGCCGTCCACCTCGACCAGGGCGTCGTAGAAGGCCCCCGTGGCGTAGACCGGGTCGAGAATCTGCTCGGGTGTTCCCCAGCCCTGGGACGGACGCTGCTGGAACAGTCCCAGGGAGTCCCGGTCCCCGTATTTGATGTTCCGGAGCTTGGACTCCTGGATGGCAGTGGCGATCGCGATCGACGCCGCCCTCGCAGGCAACCCGCGTTGAACGGCAAGGGTGGTGATGGTGGCGGCGCTCCCCGTCTGATCGGGGTCGAACTCCAGGGAGACGCCGTTGACCGTGGCGGTGCAGTGCGGGCGGATCGGCAGGGAACCGATGGACCCCCTGGCCCAGACCCAGGCGGCCACCCCCGTAGAGATCACGACAATGAGCACGACAGCGGCCTTCACCGCCCCCCTGCTGGTGGTTCGTCCTTGCTGGCCTCTCACCCGGACCCCTGGCTGTGGAGAGTGTGCACGATGACAGCTACTGGTGTCCGATCAGTTCCCCGAGTGGAGAGTTTCGTTCAGGCGGATCCCGTCACCGTCCCGAGGGCTGACCTCCAAGGAACCCGTGAGGGAGTTGCGCCGGAACAACAGACCAGACACCCCCGAGAACTCCGCAGCTTTGCGAACAGTTCCGTCCCAGGAGCGCACCTTCGCCCCCGCCGTGACGTAGCACCCGGCCTCGACCACGCAGTCGTCCCCCAGGCTGATGCCGAGGCCCGCGTTGGCCCCCAACAGGCACCGACGGCCGAGGGAGACCACCTGCCGACCCCCACCGGAGAGAGTGCCCATGATCGAGGCCCCCCCGCCGATGTCGGAGCCGTCACCGACGACGACCCCGGCGGAGATCCGGCCCTCGACCATGGAGACCCCCAGGGTCCCGGCGTTGAAGTTGACGAAACCCTCGTGCATCACCGTGGTACCGGGCGCGAGGTGCGCCCCGAGCCGGACCCTGTCGGCGTCGGCGATCCGGACCTGCCCGGGGACGACGTAGTCGGTCATCCGGGGGAACTTGTCGACCCCCCACACGGTGATCCGTCCCGTGCCCGCAGCCCTCGCCCGCAGCCGGACCTGTTCGAAATCCTCCACCGGACAGGGGCCTCGATCGGTCCACACCACGGTGGGCAGGACCCCGAAGATGCCCGTGAGATTCTGGCCGTGGGGAACCACGAGCCGGTGCGACAGCAGATGCAGCCGCAGGTAGGCGTCACAGGCACCGTCCGGGGGCGAGTCCAGGTCGATCTCGGTACGGACGATCTCGGTGCGGACCCGACGGACCGGGTCCTCCCCGGCCAAGGCCGACAACTCGGCGGGGGCCGCTCCCTGGACGCCGTCCCGGGGGGCCGGACCCAGCCGGGGCTCGGGGTACCAGGTGTCGAGCACCTCACCGGAGGCGGCCACCGTGGCCACCCCGTACCCCCACGCCGGGCGCGGCCCGGTGGGCCCGTTCGTGGTCCGTGGATCCGTGGTTCCCGCCTCGCTCATGCTTCGAGAGCCTACGTGTTCCCGCCGGGCGGATCCCACGGCCCGGGTGCTGACCCTTCTGACCGGTTCGTACCCTGCGCCGAAACAGACTCTAAGGTGGGAGCATGCCGACGGACGACGAACTGGACCTGAGCTGCGACGTGGTGGACCTGGCCCGGGCACTGTGCGACATCGAGTCCGTCAGCGGCCGCGAAGAACGACTGGCCGACGCCGTCGAGGCCGCCCTGCTGCCCCTGGGACATCTGGAGGTCGTGCGGGACGGCAACGCCGTGGTGGCCCGGACCGCCCTCGGGCGGGCCGAACGGGTCGTCATCGCCGGCCACCTGGACACCGTGCCCGTGGCGGACAACCTCCCCACGCGTCTGGTGAGCACCCCGGACGGCGAACAGCTCCGGGGGCGCGGCACCTGCGACATGAAGTCCGGGGTCGCCGTCCAGCTGCGCATCGCCGCGACCTTGCCCGAGCCGAACCGGGACATCACCTTCGTCTTCTACGACCAGGAAGAGGTCGAGGCCGCGCGCAACGGGCTGGGGCGCCTCGCGCGCCACCACCCCGAGTGGCTGCGGGGCGACTTCGCCGTCCTGTGCGAACCCTCGGACGGCACCGTGGAGGGCGGGTGCAACGGCACCCTGCGCGTGGAGGTCACGACGAAGGGCCTGGCAGCCCACTCCGCCCGCTGGTGGACCGGGTCCAACGCCATCCACGCCGCTGCCGGCCCCCTCCAGCGCCTTGCCGGGTACCGGCCGCGCGAGGTCGAGGTCGAGGGACTGGTGTACCGCGAGGGAATGAACGCCGTCGGGATCCGCGGGGGGATCGCGGGCAACGTCATCCCCGACCGGTGCGTCCTGACGGTCAACCACCGTTTCGCCCCGGACCGCAGCCTCGAACAGGCCGAGGCCCATGTGCGCGACCTGTTCGCCGGCCACGATGTCACCGTCGTCGACGCGGCGGGCGGGGCCAGACCGGGGCTGGACCACCCGGTGGCAGCGGCCTTCGTGGAGGCCGTCGGCAGGCCCCCGGCCCCCAAGTACGGGTGGACCGACGTCGCCCGGTTCAGCGACCTGGGCATCCCCGCCGTCAACTTCGGACCCGGGGACCCGTCCCTGGCCCACCGGGACGACGAGATGTGCCCCGTGAGCCAGATCCGCCACTGCGAGCGAGCCCTGCGCGACTGGCTGACCTGAGCCCCGGCCCTGCGGATCGTCCGGTCAGCCGAAAGGTGTGCGGCGTCCGGTCCCGTCGGGGAGGGGATCGAGCGGGGGAGGGCGGTGGCGGGTCCTGGGCCTGCGGCCGGGGGACGTGCTCGCGGAGCGCTGCCCGGCGGGTCCACCACGGTCGTACGGGCTCGGGGAACCGTCGCGGTCGTACTCCGGGATCTGGCCGACGGGCGCAGAACCGGGCAGTGCCTCCGGGGGGAGGTCCTCCGGGGGGAGGGGGGCCGACGGCCGGCCCTCCCGTCCCAGCCTGATGTTGCGCCGTCGGGCCAGGGACGGGTTCGGGGTTATGGGACCGAGCTCGTCGACGGACCGGATCGTCGGGGCCGTAGCCGCCGGACCCGGGGGAGGCGAGGCCGGCGGGGGGTCCACGGCGCGCGGTCCCACCGGGGCAGGGTCGAAGAGCGATGCGGACCTCGGACGGCGGCCGGCCTCCCCGCCCGACGGCGAGAAGCCTCCGATCATGGGATTGGCGGGGGACAGGGAAGGACCCCTGCGGTGTTCGACGAACGGCACCTCGCGGTCGGGCTGTCCGGGCTGCCGGGCCGACGGCGCGTCGAGGGGCGAGCTCGCGCTGCGGCGCCCCTGCCGTCGGGAGGGGGACGAGGCTTCGGGGAGCGGGACCGAGCCCGCCGGCCGGGACGTCGGGCGCTGCGGGGGTTCTTGGACCGGGGAACGGGCATCTCCCTCGTCCCTGGCGGAATCCCACACGGACGGAGGTCCGGACGGGGGTACGGATGGGGGTTCGGAACGGCCGGCCGCGAACGGATCGGTCCGTCCGAGGGCTGCGGACCTCCGACGGGACCGCCCAGGACGAGCCGGCTCGGAGCGCGCGGAGGACAGGGGGCCGGAGGACAGAGGATCGGAGGACGGGGGCTCGGAGGACAGAAGCTCGGAGGACAGGGGCGCCAGTTCACCGGTCCTCGCCCCCGTCGGCCCGCCGTGCCCGTCGGGGAGCCCCCTGAGCCCGTCGAGGAGCCTGCGGTAGTCCTCGAGGACCCCGCTGTCCCCATCGAGGAGCCCGCCGGGATCGTCGGGGAGCCCGCTGTGCCCGTTCAGGATCCCGTTGTACCCGTTGACCGGCCCGCTGTGCCCATTGATCGGCCCGCTGGGATCGTCGATCGGCCCGTCGGCGGCCGGTGCCGGAACCTCGACCGCACGCGTGTGCAGTGTCCCGGCGGCGTCGGTGGGTCCGTCCTCCCCCTGGGAGAGCCGATCCCTTCTGACCTGCGCAAGGGCCTCGTCGGCCCGCCGGAGAAGGTACTCGGCGTCCTTGTCCGGCCGCCGTCCGGACAGGGACCACAGGGCCGCGCACCCGGTCGTGGCGTTCACCTGCAGGCCCTCGGCGAGCTGGGACCAGGTGTTCCCGCGGATCCGGGCCCTCATCCGGGAGGCGACCTGCCGGGCCTCCTGGTCCCCCGTCGAGGGCAGGAGCAGGACGAACTCGTCGACACCGGAGCGGGCCAGACGGTCGCCCACCCGCATCTGCTGGGTCAGGAGCGCTGCCACCCGGCGCAGGACCTCGTCCCCGACCAGGGAGGTGTGCCTGTCGTTGATCTGCTGGAAGCCGTCGATGTCCAACAGGACGATCGCCACCGGCAGCCGACCGGAGCGGAGCATGTGCCGCAGCTCCTCGTCGAGGGTCCGCCTGTTGGCCACCCCGGTGAGGGCATCCATGCTGCTCTCCTCGCGCAGGTCCCTGTGCTCCAGGGCCTGCCGCGCAGTGTCCGACACGAGATTCAGGCTCTGCCACCCGAGCCGCGAGAGCAGGCCGTTCAGACGATCCAGCACGGGCCGGGTGTCGCCCCCGGCGTGCGTCTCCAACCACAACCGTTCCCTGGCCTGGCAGATCTCCAGGACCAGGTCGGTGAAGGGCACGACCGGACGGCGGCCGTCAGCGGGATCGGACACCCGGTCCAGCCCTCGGGCCGTGCCCAACGAGCCCAGGAGCCCGTGGGAGTGCATGGCGGCCAGCCTCACCAGATGGCGCGGGGTCCGGGGCATGTCCGCCGGATCCGTGAAGGCGTCCTCCCCCAGCAGCCGCAGGGCCCGGGACGGGCTGCCCCCGTAGCCGGCCGCGAGCGCCCCGACGCCGTTGAGGGCCCGCCGCAGCGCCGGGGGGACCTGGTCCTCGGGCAGGCCGCAGGACCGGTCCGCGATCGACACGGCCCGGTCGAGCAGACGGGTGTCCGGTTCGCCGGTCCCGGCCGCGAGGGGTTCCAAGGCCCGGGCTGCGAGTTCCCCGCTCCACGTCGCCAGGTGCCAGGCGCGTTCCAGGGCCGGGCCGTGCCGGAGGGCGTGTTCCAGGCGTTCGCGGACGTCGTCCAGCCGGTCGAAGATCCGCAGACGGGAGTGGACGGTGGCGAGGATGTCCAGCAGTCGCCGGCCCGCGCGGTGCGACAGTGCGCCGTCCTGGTCGAGGCGGTCGAGGTGGTCGAGGTCGACCCGTCCGAGGTCGCCCATGGCCGCGCCGATCCGGCCGGCGTCCAGGCGGATCCTGGCCCGGGTCGCGCAGGCCACGGCGATCCACACGGGACAGCGGCGTTCCTGGGCCGCCAGCTCCAGGCGCTCGCAGGCTGCCACGAGGTCGGTGTCCGTGGCCCCGGTGCGGGCCAGGACGACGGCGCGCCCGTGCAGCGCCAGGAGAAGGGGCTCGGGGTCGCCCTGCCGTTCCAACCGGGGCAGGAGTTCGTCGATCCTGGCGAGAACGGGGCCGGGCGCCTGGGACAGGCCGTCCAGGACGAGGGCTTCCACGGAGTCGGACAGCTCCGGTCCCGTGCCGTCGGGGGGGCCCGCGCAGGACAGGCCGATCCGGTCGTCCCTGGGTCCCGGTTCTGCCCGCACGTCGGAACACTAGCGGTCCATGTCGCCCGTAGGGGCTCACTGCGACATCCCCGCGCAGATTCGGCCCATGTTCGCCAAGGGGACATACTGAATCCGGGGCGGAAGTCCCGACCACACACGGTGAGCGTTCCTGGACCGGAGTGCACGAGCGTTCCTCGACCGGCGCACGAGGGCTTAGCGTCGGGGTATGAGCGAGGACAGCGCCCGCGAGAGCGCGGAAGACAAGGCACCGTCGGATCACCATCGTGTGGGTTCGGTGACCTTCCGGGGACGGCGGGTTCCGGATTCCACGACCGATCGCAGGCTCCTGGACTCACCGCAGTCCCAGAGCTGGGTCGACGCCGATCCCTGGCGCGTGCTGCGGATCCAGTCGGAGTTCGTGGAGGGCTTCGGTGCCCTGACGGGGCTGGGACCCGCCATCGGCATCTTCGGGTCGGCCCGCACGCCCCGTGAGCACTCCGACTACCAGCTGGCGCGGACCCTGGGGGCGCGGTTGGCCGAGGAGGGGTTCGCCGTCATCACCGGTGGCGGGCCGGGGATCATGGAGGCGGCGAACCGCGGGGCCTACGAGGCCGGCGGGATGTCCGTGGGGCTGGGGATCGAGCTGCCGTTCGAACAGGAGATCAACCACTGGGCGGAGATCGCCGTCAACTTCCGGTACTTCTTCGCGCGAAAGACGATGTTCGTGAAGTACTCCCAGGGCTTCGTGGCCTTCCCCGGAGGGTTCGGGACCCTCGACGAACTGTTCGAAGCTCTCGTGCTCGTGCAGACCGAGAAAGTGACCTCCTTCCCCATCGTCCTGTTCGGCAAGGACTATTGGGCCGGTCTGCTGGACTGGTTGTCCGGTTCGGTTCTGGAGCACTCCATGATCAGCAAGGCTGACCTGGACCTGCTGCACCCCACGGACGACGTCGAGGAGGCCGTGTCCCTCATGGTCAGCGCGTCGCAGGGGCCGATCTCCCCGGGGCCGAGGGAGTAGGGGACCGGTGCCCGTTCCGGCCCCCGGCACCCCGCTGCGCCTGCGCAGCTGCGACTTCCCCGCGGGGCGCCCCCTCGTGATGGCCATCGTCAACCGGACCCCGGACTCCTTCTACCCCGGGGCCAGGCAGTACGCGGACGACGTCGCCCACCTGGCCGTGGCCACCGCCGTCGAGCAGGGGGCCGACATCGTGGACGTCGGCGGGGTCCGGGCCGGACCGGGCGAGCGGGTGGGGACCGACGAGGAACTGCGACGGGTGATCCCGTTCCTGGAAAGGGTCCGTGCCGAACATCCCGGGCTGCCCCTCAGCATCGACACCTGGCGCTCGCAGGTCGCACGGCGGGCCTGCGAGATCGGAATCGATCTGATCAACGACGTCTGGGGCGGACACGATCCCCGGCTCGTGCAGGTGGCGGCCGAGAGCGGGGCCGGACTGGTGTGCTCCCACGCGGGTGGGGCCCGGCCCAGGACCCTGCCGCAGCGGGTGGCCTACGGCACGCACCCCGAGGCCGTCCTGGAGGAGGTGCTCGGTTCCCTGACGGCGGCCGCGCGGCGCGCAGTGGCGGCGGGCGTGGATCCGAGATCCGTGGTGGTGGACCCGGCCCCGGACTTCGGCAAGAACACGTGGCACGGTCTGACGCTGCTGCGCAACGTCCGGGCCCTCGCGGGGTTGGGGCACCCGTTGCTCATCGCGCTGTCCCGCAAGGACCTGATCGGCGAGACCCTCGGGCTGGGGGTCGAGGACCGGTTGGAGGGCACCCTCGCCGCCACGGCCGTCGCCGCCTGGTGCGGGGCCGGCGTCTTCCGCACGCACGACGTCGCGGCGACCCGTCGGGTTCTGGACATGGTGGCAGCTCTGCGCGGCGAAATGCCGCCTTCGGCAGTGCTGCGGGGCCTCGCCTGAGGGTTCTGGGGGCTCCCTTGCCCGCCGAGCATATCCGCGGGAGGGGTCCACGTGGCAGCATCGGTGGGGTGACGCTGTTCTTCACCCTTCTCACGGTGGCCGTCCTCGGGGTCGTCGCGGCGGTGGCCGCCGGCAGGATCGCCGTGGATCTGGACGACCCGGTCTCCTCGCTGCCGGCCCGCGGGCTGCCGGAGGGCGAGATCGATGCGACGTCCCTGGACGATCTTCGTTTCTCGCCGGCCCTGCGCGGCTACAGGATGGAGGAGGTGGACGAGGTCATGGACCGGCTGCGGGACGAATTGCGTCGACGCGACGAGGAACTGCTCCGACTCGGTCGGCTCCCGGACGGCGAGGGTGCGCTCCCGCGCGGCGGCGGCCCGGCCGACGCCTCGCTCGCGGCTCAGCCGCCCCCGCCCGCCGATCGACCGGACCCGGCGTGAGAAGAGACCCGGCGTGAGAAGAGGGGTCCCTGACGACCCCGGACGGTGCCACCCCGGACAGTCCCTTCCCGCGCAGTGACCCGGGCGGTGTTGCGGAAGCGAATGAGTACTCACGGTGACGCTCCGGGATCATGGTTTTGTTTCGGACGGCGAGGACGGTCCGGCAGGCGAGTGACGTCGTGTCGAGCGTTTCGTGCTGGCTGCAACAGTGCGAGATAATGGGCGGGATCACGCTGCGTACCCGCTCGCAGTTCGGCCCGCTCCCGGGCCGTGAGTCGGTCGGGTGGCGTTACGACGAGGAAGGGGATGGCGCATGGCGGCCATGAAGCCGAGGACCGGTGACGGCCCGCTCGAGGTCACCAAGGAGGGACGAGGCATCGTGATGCGGGTCCCGCTCGAGGGTGGTGGCCGGTTGGTCGTGGAGATGTCCGCCACGGAGGCCAGCGAACTGGGTAAGGAACTGACCCAGGTAGCCGGCTGATCGCGATCCGGGCCCGGTCGCGGGCCCCAGGGCACCGATGACGGTCGACGACGGGCCCGGAAGCCGCCGGGGAGGCGGCCCGGGCCCGTGGTATGTCCGTGACCGCGCGTCCGCCGGCCCGCCGGGGCGGATACCGTGACACGGTGAATGACGACCGGGCGGTGGGCGACGGCCTCGCAGAACCTGACCCTGCGGACGCCGTGCCCCACGACTCCCGCGAACGGACGGACGACTCCCGCGAACGGACGGATCCGCTCGAACTGGACCCTGCCGACCTGTTCCCGCTGGACAGGCCCCTGACGACCCTGCGGCCCCTCGGGCCCTGTCGCCGGGCCGAGGAACTGCGGGCCTCATTGCGCGGCGTCGAGGTTCTCGCTGTCACGGTGCGCCGTGGCTCCCACGGACCCGTCCCGGATCCCACCGCCGGGATCGTGGAACAGCTGTACGGGGTCGACCTCGCCCGGATCCTGGACGAGGAGAAGGCGACCGGCGAGGCCGGGCAGACGGTCCACAGGCCCCTGCCGCTCCTTGACGGCCTGCCGGGCCGGATCCTGCTGGTGGGGACGGGGACCGGCTCGGCAAAGGACCTGCGTCGGGCCGGGGCGGCCCTGGGCCGCGTCTGCCGGGGCCGGTCGGCCGTCCTGACGAACCTGCTGGACGGCCTGGACGACTCGCAGGTCCGCGCGGCCGTGGAGGGTCTCCTGCTCGGCGGGTACACCCACCCGGCCCGGGGCACGAAAGACCGCTCCGACTCGGCCCCCGCCGCGCACGCCCTGCTCACCGGGGAGTTCTCCGACCGGGCCCTCCGCCGGGGCGCCGTCCACGCGGCTGCGACAGCCCTGGCCCGCGACCTGGCGGTCATGCCCTGCGACGTCAAGAACCCCGAATGGTTCGCCCAGCGGGCCGTGGCGCTGGGGAGGGCGACCGGGCTGCGGGTGCAAGTACTGCGGACCGACCGACTGCGGGCCGAGGGGTTCGGCGGGATCCTCGCCGTGGGGGCGGGCTCCGCCGCCCCACCGTGCCTGGTCCGCGTGGACCACCTGCCGGAAGCCGCGAGCCCCCTGCCGGAAGCCGCTGCGGGAACGGACGGCGCTGCGGGAACGGACGGCGCGAGCGCCCCGCTGGTGCTCGTGGGCAAGGGGATCACCTTCGACACGGGCGGTCTTTCCATCAAACCCGCCGACTCCATGTCGTCCATGAAGACCGACATGTCCGGGGCCGCTGCCGTCCTCGCCGCCCTCGTCGCCTGCCGCGCCGCCGGCGTGACCACCCCCGTGACCGGGCTGCTGCCCCTGGCGGAGAACGCCGTGGGCGCGGACGCCTGGCGGCCCGGGGACGTCGTCCGCCAGTTCGACGGACACACCGTCGAGGTGCGCAACACCGACGCCGAGGGGCGGATCGTCCTCGCCGACGCCCTGGGCTACGCCGTGCGGGACCTGGGCGCCCGGACCCTCGTGGACGTCGCGACCCTCACCGGTGCTGCGACCCTGGGCCTGGGCCGGGGGCACGCGGCCCTGCTGGCCACGGACGACGACCTGGCCGCAGCCCTCACGCAGGCCGGGGCCGAGTGCGCAGAACTCCTGTGGCGCCTGCCGCTGGCAGGGGAGTACCGCCCGTCGCTCGATTCGTCGGTCGCGGATCTGTGCCACATCGAGACCGACGGCGTCGGGGGCGGGGCGATCACAGCGGCCCTGTTCCTGCGGGAGTTCACGGGGGCGTGCCGCTGGGCGCACCTGGACATCGCCGGTCCCGCACGGGCGGACGCCGCCGGGCACGAGGTGTGCAAGGGCGCCACGGGCTACGGCGCCAGGCTCCTGCTGCGGTGGCTGGAGGAACTCCGGCCGGGCCCGGTCAGCGCCTGACGGCGACGAGGAGCCCGTCCCCGCAGGGGAGCAACGCCGGGATCAGCTCCTCCGAGTCGCGCACGTGCTTGCCCAGCTCCCTGATCTCCGTGGTGGCGGGGTCCCTCTGCGCGGGGTCGGCCACCCGCCCGTGCCAGAGGGCATTGTCCACGGCGAGCATCCCTCCGGGGCGCAGCAGGCGCAGGGCCTGCTGGAGGTAGGCCTCGTACTCGCGTTTGTCGGCGTCCAGCAGGACCAGGTCGTAGGCGCGGTCGGTGAGCCGGGGCAGGACGTCCAGGGCCCTGCCCGCGATCACCCGGGTGCGGTTCGGGCGGATCCCGGCCTCGGCGTAGGCCTCGCGGGCCGCCCGTTGGTTCTCGGTCTCCACGTCGATCGTGGTGAGCACGCCGTCCTCGGGCATGCCCCGCAGCAGCCACACCCCGGACACTCCGGCCCCGGTGCCGATCTCGACGACGGCCCGCGCCGGCAGCGCGGCGGCCAACAGCCTGAGGGCGATCCCCACACCGGGACGCACCGGGACACAGCCCAGTTCTTCCGCCCGGGCCCGGGCCCGGGCGAGCACGTCGTCCTCGAAGACGAAGTTCTCCGTATAGGCCCAACTGGCCGGAGTCAGTGCGCTGATGGTGTGCCTCCCGCGAATCGTGCGCACCCTTGCTCAGGAGGGCGGCGCCGATCAGCTTAGAGGCTCGGCAAAGGCGGGTCCTCGATCAGGCCGACGGCGATCCGCCGGAACGCGCGACACGGACGGCGGTGGCGGCGTTCGCGGGACGTGAACCGGTCCGGTCGGGAACCGTGTCCGGGGGAAGGGCGTTCCACGGGTAGGGCTGCCCCCAGGGTGCCCGACCCCGTGGTGAGCGACGATGGGAGGAACGGTGTCGACTTTGGCGCTGCCGTGCACGATGGTGTACCCGGGCGGCAGACGCCTGTGGGCCGGCCGTCGCTCAGCGGGAGGTGTGATGCGGGCCGAGAGAGCCCCGACGGGGGAGGAACCGGTTGCCCAGACGCAACCCGCACAAGAGCAACCTGCCCATAATCAACGTGTACAGAAACAACCTGCGGTGATGCCGCAGAGCGCCGTCGCCTGGACTCCGCCCACGTGGGAGGAGGTGGTCCAGGAACACTCCGCGAGGGTGTACCGCCTGGCGTATCGGCTCACGGGCAACCGCCACGACGCCGAGGACCTCACCCAGGAGGTCTTCGTCCGGGTCTTCCGTTCCCTCTCCTCGTACACCCCCGGAACCTTCGAGGGGTGGCTGCACCGGATCACCACGAATCTCTTCCTCGACCAGATGCGCCGCCGGCAGCGGATCCGTTTCGACTCCCTGCCCGACGACGTCGGGGACAAACTGCCCGGCCAGGCCACGCTCGGCCCGGAAAGGGCCTGGGAACACAACAACCTCGACCACGACGTGCAGGAGGCCCTCTCCACGCTCCCGGCGGAGTTCCGGGCGGCCGTCGTGCTCTGTGACATCGAGGGCCTGTCCTACGAGGAGATCGCCGCCACCCTCGACGTGAAACTCGGTACCGTACGTTCACGGATCCACCGGGGGCGGGCCCAACTGCGGCAGGCGCTCGCCCATCGGGGCCCGGCTGCTTCCCGGAAGCCGCAGCCGTGCCCGGACCCCACGGCGGAGGTAACGCCGTGAGCCATCTCGGAGATCGGATCACCGACCTGGTGGACGGTCAACTGTCGGCGGAGGCCCAGGAACGCGCCCACGCCCACCTGGCAAGGTGCCCGCAGTGCCGTGCCTCGGTCGAGGCCGAACGATTGATGAAGGCCCGTCTGGCCGGCATGCCGGCCCCCGAGCCCAGCGAGGACCTCACCCAGCGGCTGTTGTCACTGGGAGGCCCCCAGGGGCCCCTGGCGCCCAGGGTCGGCCATGTCCCCGGCTCGCCCCGGCCCCGTCCTGCCGACCGGCCCGGTTCTGCCGACCGGCCCCGTTCTGCACAGCCCGTTCTCGTGGCAGCGGGGCCGACCAGGCTCTCGGCCGCCCGCCGCCGCCCCTTCTCCCGGGTGCTGCCGGTCTCGCCCCGCGGGTCGCAGAGGCCACCGGCGGGGCGGACCCGCCGTCCGGGGCGGACCCGCCTGGCGGTCGCGGTCCTGGGGACCCTCGGCGTCTTCGGCCTGGGCGGCGTCGTCCACGCCACGACCCAGGCCGGCGGCGATTCCCCGCCCACGGTCGTGCCGCCCGTCGACTCCTTCGTCCTCGAACACGCCACCACCTCGGGCGATCTGCCCTTCGCCGACGTCCCCGCCGGATGGGACGGCGTGCCCGTCTCCCCGGGCGACGTCGACCGCACGGGTTCGCAGTCCTCCCTCATCGGGTCGAACAGTGGGGCGGGACGGTGATACGGGTCCTTGTGCCGCTCCGGCTGCCGCTTCTCGTGGTGGTGGGCCTCGTCATGCTGCCCGCAGCGACAGCGGCCGCAGAAACCACCACCGACGACGACGCCACGGCCCTGACCCTGCTGAGCCGGGCCGAGCAGGCCTCGTTCTCCTTGGGGTACGAGGGCACCGAGGTCATCTCCACCTGGACCCCCGCAGGAACCACGACCCGGATGCTGGACGTGCGTCAGGTCCGGGGGGGCTCCAAGTGGTTGACGGTGCGCGAGACCGGCAGCGCCCAGGAGAGCACCATGGTGTGGCAGGCCCACAGCGGGGAATCGGGCCCGGAGGATCCCCTGGGGCCCCTGACCCTCCTCTCCCACGCTTACCAGGTGAAGCTCGGTGGCACCGGGGTGGTCGCGGGCAGGGAGGCCACCGTGGTCGTCGTCCACCGGGGCAGCCGCGTGGCCGCCAAGATGTGGCTCGACGACTCCACCGGTCTGCTGCTGCGCCAGGAGGTCATGGACGGCGCGGGCCGTCTGATCCGCGCGGCCTCCTTCGTGGACGTGCGGCCCACGGGCACCCCGCTCGTCCCCCGGCAGCGCACCGCCGGATCCTCCACCCCGGGGACGGGCACCGAGCGCACCCGGTCCGTCCCGGCCTCCGACACCGACCGGACCGAGGCGGAGGACTCCGCCGGGCGCTCCGACCGGAGCACCTCGGAGAGCCGTCTGCGGGGCACAGGTCTCAGCCTCGTCGCCGAGCTGCGGGCCGCCTCCTCCGAGAACACCATCGAACAGACGGCCTCCGAGACGGCCCGCTCCTGGGGGGTCGACCTGCCGGACGCCCTGCCCGGAGGGTTCAGCCTGCTGAAGGTCCGTCAGCTGGACCCGGACCTGACCCCCGGCACGGGGATCGCGGTCCAGGGAACCTACAGCGACGGCCTGTCCGCCCTGTCCGTCTTCCGTCAGCCCGGACGGTTGGGCGGAGCAGTGCCGGAGCTGCGCGAACAGAACTGGGGCGGCTCACCGGTGTACGTTGGCGGCGAATGGCCGGTACGTGTGGTGTGGCAGGGTGGTGACACGGTCCTCACCGTGGTATCGGATGCTCCCCTGGAGGGGATCCGGGCCGCGGTGGAGGCCCTGCCCCACGACGATCCGGGGGCGGACAACATCCTGGCCCGGATCGGAGAGGGGATGGCCGACATCGTGGTGGAGCTGGTCCCGGGGATCTGATCCGAAGGATCGGATCGGGACGGGGCGAAGAAGGGCCGGAAACGAGATGACTCAGCCCGACGACGGCGGGTGGGCCCGACCGTTGGGGGACCGATGGACGGGACAATCCCCGGCCCGCGACCCCCTGCCCGGTCAGCCGTGCCCTCCGACCGCGGAACATCCCCAGAAACAGGACGACTTCGATGGCTCCGGCCACCCCGGACATCCCGACGCCCCGAAGTGCCCTGACGCCCCGAAGTGCCCTGACGCCCCGAAGTGCCCTGACGACCCGACAGGCCCTCCGACCGCGGCCTCGTCGATTTTCCCCGCGTCTCCCGGCCACCCCGCGCCCTCTGCCGACCGGGCCCTTGCGCCCCCTCCGGCTCTTCGGTCGGCTCCGGCCGCTCTCACCTTCTTCCTCCCCCGAGGCGGAACACCGCGCCCGGGGGGGCTCCCGACCCTTCTGGTGGCGATCCTGCTCCTCGGGGCTCTCGGAGGGGCGGGGGGCGCCGCGATCCTCCTGGAGCTGGAGCGCCACCAGGTCCACGACGGTGGCTTCGTCCTGCCGATCCCGCAGGCCACCGGTACGGTGCGGGCCGCGGACAGCGTGGCGGGCGTGGCGGCCCGCCTGCTGCCGAGCGTCGTCGCGCTGAGGATCCGCAACGGTGCGGAGGGCGGCACCGGTTCCGGCTTCATCATCGACTCCCGGGCCGGGTACATCCTCACCAACAACCACGTCGTGTCCGTCGCGGCGGACGGCGGCACCATCCAGGTGGTCTTCCAGGACGGCAGCCTCACCACCGCCCGCGTGGTAGGACGCGATCCCTCGTACGACCTCGCCGTGGTCAAGACCGACGTCGGAGGACGCCCGGCCCTGACCCTGGGGAACTCCGACGACGTCGTCGTGGGGGACACGACGATCGCCATCGGGGCGCCGCTCGGCCTGCAGGGGACCGTGACCACAGGGATCGTCAGCGCCCTGAACCGTCCGGTGGCCGCCGGCGGTTCGGACCAGATGTCCTTCATCAACGCCATCCAGACGGACGCCGCGATCAACCCCGGCAACTCCGGCGGCCCCCTCGTCGACATCCGCGGAGCCGTCATCGGCATCAATTCCGCGATCGCCAGGGCCCCCGGGGCCGGTGGATCGGGGGTGGGCAACATCGGCCTGGGATTCACGATTCCCAGCAACCAGGCCCGTCGGACCGCTCAACAGCTCATCCGGACCGGGCAGGCCGAGCACCCGGTGATCGGGGTTCTCCTGGACGACGACTACGAGGGCGAGGGCGTGCGGGTCTCCACGCGCGGGGGCAAAGGACAGAAACCCGTGACCCCCGGAGGACCGGCCGACAAGGCGGGTATCAAGCCGGGGGACGTCATCCTGAAACTCGAGAACAGGCCGATGACCAACCCCGACGAACTCGTCGTCGCGATCAGGGCCAGGACGCCCGGGGAAACGGTCAAACTGCTTGTCCGCAGGTCGGGGGACGAACGAGAGATCAAGGTCCAACTGATCGCTTCGAAGAAGTAAGGTGCGCTCGTGTTCGGAATCTCCGGGAGCGAGGCCGTTGTCCTGCTGGTGATCGCCGTCCTCGTGGTGGGACCGGAACGTCTGCCCCACTACGCTGCGGAACTCGCCAGGATGATCAAAGAGCTGCGTCGCCTGGCCGCGGGGGCCTCGGCCCAGGTCCGGCAGGAACTGGGACCGGAGTTCGACGAGGTCGAATGGCGCAAACTGGATCCGCGGCAGTACGACCCCCGGCGGATAGTCCGGGAGGCCCTCGCCGACTCGATCGACCTGGACGACCCCCTGGGCCTGCAGGACCTGCCCGAGCCCCGTCCGGGAGCCTGGGCCCCCGGGAAGGGCCGGACCGACGGCTCCGATCCCCGGGGAGGACCCGACCCGGTCCAGACCGGTTCCACCGGGAGCACGGCAGCCGGGAAGGCAGCAGCCGGAGCCGATGAACCGGCAGGAGCCGGGCCCGACCGCGGCGACGGTCCCCCCGCCACCCGGCCGGCCTTCGACGCCGACGCCACGTGAGGAAGCCCGGGAACAAGCCGGCGTGAGGGGACTTCGGCTCGGGAGGACGGATCCCGCACCCCCGCGAGCCGA
>JAUPKJ010000211.1 GCA_030837505.1 Actinomycetota bacterium | reverse complement strand
CCCGCCATCGAGGAGACGTTCACCACGGCTCCGCCGCCGGCCCGGCGCATGCCCGGCAGGACGAGCTGGCACAGGCGCCCCAGGCCGAAGACGTTCGTCTCGAACTCCTGTCGCACCTCGGACAGGGGAATTTCCTCCACTGGCCCGTACACCCCGTACCCGGCGTTGTTCACCAGGGTCCCGACGGCGCCGTGCTCGCCTTCGATCCGGGCGACGGCCCGGATCATCGACTCGTCGTCCGTGACGTCCAGGGACAGGATCCTCGCCCCGGCCCGTTCCAGCTGCTCCAAGGACTCAAGGCGGCGCGCTGTGGCGTACACGGGAACCCCCGTGGCCAACAGGCGCTCGGCGATCGCTCGTCCGATACCGGCGCTACAACCTGTGATCAGAACAGGGCCGTGCACAGCGGAGGACATGCCCTGCACCGTACCCATCCCACCTGAGGACGGGTGGGAACCGCGGATGGGTGGGAACCGCGGACGGACGGGAACCCGCTGCACGGCGAGCCGCGCGGGGGCAGGGTCAGACCGGCAGACCTTCCTCGGCAGCGACCAGATCCTCCCGGTGAGTGATACGCCAGGTCATCAGACCCAGCAAACTCGCCGTCGCGATCGAAACCCCGCCGACGAGAGGCTGAGCCTCGCTGCCGATCGCGTCCGCACCGAAGTACAAGGTCGTCTGGGAGGCCGCGAGCGCGAGGGAACCCATTCCCACGAAGAGGACGAGAGGGTGCCGGGTGGGCATGTAGGACCCCAGGCCCATGAGGGCGGCTGCGGTGACGATCCCGAATCCGGCCTCGGGGTTCTCGGCGGAGTGGATGACGACCTCGCCCCCGGCGATCGCCAGGATTCCTGAGGCCGCCAGGCCCACGGCGAGTTCGTCGAGGATCCCGCTGAGCGCCATGAGCGCCCACAGGAGGCCGAATCCGGCCACTGCGGAGCCCAGGAGGTGCGGTTCGACCCCTGCCAGGTCCTGCAGGGCGAATCCGATGGTCGCAGCGCTGCTCAGAGCGGCGGTCAGATTCAGCAGACCGGTGTGACAGATCAAATAGCCCAGGAGGGCGACGGCGGCCCCTGCCCCGGCGGAGGTCACAGCGCGGGTGTCGGGGGAGTCCGCTGCAAAGATCCATCCGGCGCCGGCGAGGAGAGCTGTCGCGGTGGTCAGGAGGACGGACGTGATGCGGCGATGGGGACCGTTGCGTTGCCCGGAGTGTTTCGGCCAGCCGTCTGGCGTCGTTTTCATGATCAGAAGCGAGGTCAGAAGCAGGACGAGCGACGGGCCCGCCAGGACGTACAGCTGTTGATCATGGGGAAGTCGATCCCACTGGGGTCGGACGGCCCAGATGGCGATTCCCAGGAAAGCCAGCCCGATCAGGTAGGAGCCGATCTCGAGGGCCTGGGAGCCCCGGGGGGACTCCTCGTAATCGCCCTCTTCTTCGTAGCTGTACTCCTCGTGGTGGAGGCGCTCGTCGTCCGGGTAGTCGGTGTACGCGCGTTCGTCGTACCGAACGTCGTCGTACCGAACGTTCTCGTACCGAACGTCCTCGGCGGGAGCGCTGTCCCTCAGGGTGTCGGGCGTGTCCGCGAAGAAGCCCTCTCCTTCGACGGTTCTGGCCCGCAGATCGGATCTGCGCAGCCCGCCCGTCCTCGGGGCTCTGGGGGACTCGAACTCCCACGAGGCCGGGGGGACGCTGAGAGCTGCGGTGCCACCGAGTGCCCCGGTGGTGGCGAGGGCGCCCGTTCCCGGTCCGGTCCGTTGGGCCCGTCTACCGGAGTAGGGGACGATTTCTGCACCGTGGTGTTCGGGGTGTGGGTCGTCGTCGAACCCGATCTCCTGGGAATAGGTCGTGGTGTCCGTCGGGTACACGCTGCCGGTCTCGGGCTCGTACCGGAAGGTGTATCCCGCTTGTCTCAGGTACATCTGGTCCTGCAGGTTCTGCGCTGACATTCCGGACAGGGGGATCCCGGACTGCAGGGGGACCGGCGCGCTGTGGGGCGGGAATCCGCCGGCGGAGTGACAGGCGGAGTACTCCTGCAGGATAGCCCTGGCCTGATGGAGATCGAGGGCGCCGGAAGCGACCAACCGGCCGAGCGCGGCCTGGAGCGCTCCGTCGTCGGTGGGTGGGTTCGATTCCGCCGCCATGTGCGGACCGTACGCCGCCCGGGCCTCGACCGTCGATGTTGAAGTGCACCGTGCTTGTGACTGGTACCGGTCCGTCACGTTTGACAATCCCCATCGGGTTAACGAAAAGTAGCTCTCGAATACGTAGAGTAGTCATGGGGTGTTGGTCCCCTACGGCCTGTTCGGTGACGGAACCACACGATTGCACTTCATGTCATTCTGAGGACCTTCGACCCGTGAATGACCGGTCTTGGCAGTGGAACCATTCGGACATGGACTCTGTACCGGATCTTGGGTCGTGCACGGGACCGCACGTACCGGATCCGGCAAATCCCCGGGCCCTCGAACCCCGGAAGCAGGAGCTGACCGACCAGGAATGCTGGGAATTCCTGTCGGAGGTCGAGATCGGACGGCTCGCGGTCTGCGTCGCGGGGGATGTGGACATCCACCCGCTCAACTTCGTACTCGACGACGGCAGCATCGTCTTTCCCTCGTACGAGGTGACCGGACTGGTCGAGGTGGGCCTTGCCGGCCGGGTGGCCTTCCAAGTGGACGGCTACGACACGGATCTCGGCCAGGCCTGGAGCGTCGTGGTCAAGGGGGAAGCAGTCCCCCTGGGACGTGACGAACAGGCCTTCGTTCGCATCGTTCCCGAACGTCTCACCGGACGCCGGTTCATCGTCGCCTCGGGCGAGGGCCTGGAACCGGGGCGGATCTGAAACCTCGGATGACGGCTGTCCGAACGGCCGACCGAACGGCTGTCCGACCCGGTGCCCGCAGACCTGAGGCACGCCGGCGCCCTCGAACAGGGAACGTCGCCCTCCCGAACCGTCGCCTATCGATCGTGGATCACCCGAACGGGCGAGGATGGTTACGGGCAGATGACTACTACGGTGAGATACAGAACAACCGCCGACGGGCGGACATCGCCGGGGGTCGATCATGTCGCGAGGAGTGGTGCTGGGCATCGGCCTGGCCCTCGGAGCGGTCGGGTACCTCGGTCTCGCCCACTACGTGTGGCGTTACCGAGCGGCTGCCGGCGGTCGCGGGCTGGCGGGATTCCTGCTCGGCGTCTTCCTCTGGTCCACGTGCCAGGCCATCGAGGTCAGTTGCCGGACCGTCGCCTCCGCAGAGATCTGGTCCGGTCTGAAGTACGTCGGCATCGTGATGCTGGCCCCTGGCCTGTGGTCCTTCGTCACGGCGTACACCGGACAGTCCGGCGCCCTTCGGCGTCGAACACTCCTGCTGATGACCATAGAACCGGTCATCGTGCTGACCATGCTCGCGCTCCCGCAAACCCGTGAGCTGATCCACTACTACCAGCCGGCCGACATCCAGGCCGGAGAACTTCCCCGGGCTCCCGTGGCCAAATCGGGGAGCCTGTTCTGGGTACACACCTTTTACTCGTACGGGTTGTTGCTCTCGGGAATCGGACTTCTCGTCGCCCGGCTCATGAGGATCTCCGGACCGTACCGGCGCCAGGCCCGTGTCATCACGGTGGCCTGCATCCTGCCCTTCATCGGGAACGTCATCTACAACACCCGTCCGGATCTCACCGGGAAGGTCGACACGACCCCCTACCTGTTCCCCATCACGGCGATCACCCTGGTCTGGGGTTTCTTCCGCCTGCGGCTGCTGGACCTCGTGCCCATGGCCAGGGGCGCCGTGCTCGACCAGATGCTGGACGGCGTCCTCGTCCTCGACGTCTACGACAGGGTCGTGGACGCCAATCCGGCCGGGGCGGCCCTGCTCGGCCTGCGTCGCGCGGATCTGGTGGGCCGGGAGGTCCAGGACCTGGTTCCCCCGGCCGCCCGATTACTGGCCGAACACCGCCCGGGGGGTACGGAACGCGGTTCGACGGCCCTGAGACAGAGCGGGTCGGCGCTCGCCGTCGACCTGGAGATGTCCCTGAGCAGCCTGGCCGACAACACCGGGGCCCAGACGGGCCGCCTGCTCGTGCTGCGCGACGTCACCGAGTCCGTGGCCATCCAGCGCCGTATGCGCGAACTGCTCGACGAACAGATCCAGCTCGCGGAGACGCTCCAGACCAGTCTGCGCCCGGGGACCCTGCCCACGATGCCGGGGGTCAGACTCGCTGCCCGTTCGGTCCCGGCCGGGCAGAGCAGCCTGGTCAGCGGCGACTTCTACGACGTCCACCAGGCCGCGGGGGGCGAGTGGGCCTTCGTCCTGGGGGACGTGTCGGGCAAGGGGGTCCACGCGGCCGTCCTGACCTCGATGGCGCGATACACCGTGCGCACCTTGAGCGCACAGGGGTGGAGCCCTCGCGAGGTCCTCGAACAGCTGAACGACGCCTTGGCCCAGCCCAGGGAGGACGAGCGGTTCTGCACCGTCGTGTACGGCCGGGTCACCACGCCCCGGACCGAGGCCCCGCAGAGATCCGAGGCCCCGCAGAAGTCCGAGGGCGAGGGCGCCGCCGACGGTGATGCCGAGGGCGAGGGCCTGCGGATCGTCCTGGCGCTCGGGGGACATCCCCAGCCGTTGGTCCGACGCAAGGACGGCACGGTGGAGGCCGTGGGCAGACCCGGCACCGTCCTGGGCCTGCTCTCCCAGGTCGACGTCCCGCAGACCGTGGTCCGGCTGAGGCCGGGCGAGGTGCTGCTCGCCTTCACCGACGGCGTGACCGAGGCCCGCCGCGGTGGTGAACAATTCGGCGAGACCCGCCTGTCCGAGGTCCTGGCCCAGGCCGCCTCCGGGCTGTTGGGAACCCCCGGGCTCGCTGCGGCCGAGTTGGTCGCCGAAGCAGTGGCCGAGCGTGTCCTGGACGCCGTACGGAACTTTGCGCTGGAACGGGACGACATCGCTGTTCTGGTTCTCGCCGCAGCTTGAGGGACAGCGGGACGGCTGTGTCAAGAGTTTTCCTGGTCGCCCACAGGCTCTTCACAGGGGCACGCACAAGACTCTCCCCTCGGATGGCGAATCCGCCAGACGAGGTGAGCATGTGGCCGGGAAATACCGGATCTGCGTGCACGGAACGATGGAGCCGCGACGATGGGAGCGATCCGCACTTTGCTGCGGTCGAGAATCGCCTGGTTGAACACCGGTCTGAGCCTGGCCCTCGTGGGCGCCGGGGTCGGGACCTATCTGTCGATGGACGGTTCGACCTCCCAGGAGGTCACGACCTCGCGGACAGCAACCGTCACGCGCGGAGACGTGAAAGCGACGATCTCCAGCACCGGGAACGTCGAGAGCGCCTCGACCCTCACTGTGGACTTCGAGGTCGGCGGAAAACTCACCGAGGTGAAGGTCAAGGCCGGGCAGACCATCAAAAAGGGTCAGATCCTCGCGAAGATCGACCAGGCCGATGGGCAGGAAGCCCTCACCGCAGCACAGGAAACCCTGCAATCGGCGCAGGAGGCGTACGACGACGCCTCCGAGGGACGCAGCCAGGCCCAGATACGCAGGGACGAACTGAACCTGAGCAGCGCCCAGGACTCCGTCGACAACGCGCAGTCGGCCCACGACTCGGCCGAGTCCACGTTGAACAGCGAAACGACGAAGTACGACGCCCTGGTCAGCAAGGCTCAGGCTGCCTTGAGCGCCGGGACGGGAACCTCTGCCGACGTGACCGCGGCCAGATACCGGCGGTACACGGCGTTGACCAAGGACAAGCAGGCCGTGAACAAGGCCGAGAAGGAATTGGTGAACGCCCAGGTCGAACTCGAGGAGCAGAAGGACCAGATCGATCAGTCCGGCGAGCAGTCCGAGGAAGCGGTGGAACAGGCCGAGGAACAGCTGGAGAGCGCGAAGGACGCAGTGGCGGAGGCCCAGGTCAACCTGGAGAACGCCACTCTCAAAGCGCCGAGGGCCGGCACCGTCCTATCGGTCTCCGCTGCGGTGGGGGACACGATCGGCAGCACGGGCGGCAGCTCCACGTCCTCGAACAGCTCCACGTCCTCGAACAGCTCGACTTCCTCGAACAGCTCCACGTCCTCCGCGAGCCCCAGCGCCTCCGGTAGCGCCTCCGGCAGTGGTTCGGGCAGTGGCTCGGTCAGTGTCTCCGACGCCGGTTCGAGTTCCTCGGGCAGTTCCTCGTCGAGCAGCGGCTCGTCGGGCTTCATCGTCCTGACGGACCTGAAGACGATGGCGGTGACGGCCGACGTCCCCGAAGCGGACGCCGGTTCGGTCGCCGTGGGGCAGAGCGCCACCGTGACCTTCTCCGCCTCCCAGACCACTGCCGACGGAACGGTCACAGCGGTCTCCTTGGAAGGCACCACGAGCAACAGCGTCGTGCAGTACCCCGTGACCGTGACCCTGGAATCGGTCCCCTCCCAGGTTCGGCTCGGAGCCTCCGCCTCCGTTGTGATCACCACGGGCAGCAGGAGCGACGTCCTCACCCTTCCCACCACTGCCATCACAACGGTCGGGTCGAAGAACACCGTGAACGTGGAGAAAGACGGAGTGCGCTCCACCGTTTCGATCAAGGTCGGGTTGGACGGCGACGGCACGACAGAGATCACCAGCGGTCTGTCGGAGGGTGACACCGTGCTGCTGCCGACCAGCACCTCGGACGACTCGAGCAGCAGCGGAGTCCCGCAGAGGGGCGGCAATGGGATGGGCGGTATGGGGGGAAGCGCCCCCGAGGGCGGCGGACCGGGAGGCGGAAGGTGAACACGCCGGCCCTGGAACTGAGGGGGATCACCAAGGTCTACGGGCAGGGGGAGACTGCCGTGCAGGCCGTGGCCGGGGTCGACCTCGTCGTCGAACACGGTGAGCACGTCGCCGTCATGGGGGCCTCCGGTTCGGGTAAATCGACGTTGATGCATGTCCTGGGGTGCCTCGACACCCCGACGAGCGGCACCTACCGGTTGGGCGGCCTGGACACCGGGGCGCTCGACGATCGCAGACTCGCCCTGTTGCGCAACCGCAGGATCGGTTTCGTGTTCCAGTCCTTCAACTTGATCCCCCGGACGACGGCTCTGGCCAATGTCGAGCTTCCCCTGGCCTACGCGGGAGTGCGGGGCAAGGTCCGCAAGGAACGGGCCCAGGCGGCCCTCGACCGGGTCGGCCTGGCCAACAGGGTGGACCACCTGCCCTCCCAGCTGTCCGGTGGCCAACAGCAACGGGTCGCGATCGCCCGGGCCATCGTCACAGAGCCTTTGCTCCTCCTGGCGGACGAACCGACGGGAGCCCTGGACAGCCACAGCACCGAGGAGGTCCTGCAGCTGTTCGATCAGCTGAACGCGGAGGGGCGCACCATCGTGGTGATCACTCACGAGGAGGAGGTCGCGGCTCGTTCGGGCAGGGTCCTGCGCATGTTCGACGGCAAGGTGTATCAGGACGAGCGGCGTGTGGGCCGTGCCCGTACACCGGCCCACCGTTCGCAACGGGACGTCGGGGAAGTCGTGCGATGAGGGTCTGGGGCAGCGCGGTCTTCGCCCTGAGAGGCGTGACTGCGAACACGATGCGGTCGGTTCTGACCACCCTGGGCATTCTCATCGGGGTTGCCGCAGTGATCATTCTGGTCGCCGTCGGGACAGGATCGAGCCAAGCAGTCAAGGACTCCCTCAGCCGCCTGGGGAGCAACACCCTGACCATCAGGGCCTCCCAGGGGGGCACGGGTGGGATGGCCCGGACCGGCGGAGGATCGAACACCAAACAAGCTCAACTGACCGTGGAGGACGCCCAGGCCCTCATCGATGCGCAGGAGGCTCCGAGCGTCGGCCGGGTCGCCCCCGTGGTGACGGCTTCGTCGGTCACGGCGACGGCGGACGGCGCCTCCCACAGCGTGGGGACCTTCACGGGGACCACCCCCAGTTACCTGTCACTGAACGACGACACGATCCGTTCCGGTACGGCCTTCGTCGACGCCGACTACCTCGCCCGGCGGCGCGTGGCCCTGGTGGGCAGCACAGTTGCCGAGGACCTGGTCGGTGGGGACGGTCTGTCGGCCGTCGGAAAGTCCGTGCAGTTCAACGGAACCACCTTCAAGGTGATCGGGATCCTCACTGACAAGGGCAGCAACAGCGGCAACCAGTCGGATCAGGACGACCGGGTCCTGGCGCCCCTCACCGCGGTGCAGGACACCCTGACCGGGTACGGCTCGGTGTCGAACATCCTCGTGCAGGCGACATCGGCCGAGACGGTCGCTGCGGCCGAGACGGAGGTGTCGGAGATCCTCGACATGCGGCACGAGGTCACGAGCGACACCGCGGATTACTCGATCATGAATTCGGAATCGATCCTCTCCGCGGCCACCTCGACGTCGCAGACCTTCACGGTTCTCCTCGGAGCTGTCGCGGCGATCTCTCTGCTCGTCGGCGGGATCGGGGTCATGAACATCATGTTGGTGACCGTGACCGAGCGGACCCGGGAGATCGGGATCCGGAAGGCCATCGGTGCTCAACGGTCGGACATCGTGGGGCAGTTCCTCATCGAGGCCGTGCTGCTGTCGGTCTTCGGCGGGGCCATGGGAGTGCTCGTCGGGATCGTCGGCAGCCGCTTCACGATCGTCGGTGTCGAACCCGTGGTCGCCCCGTACTCGGTGGTTCTGGCCTTCGGGGTGTCGGTGGCCGTCGGACTGTTCTTCGGGATCTACCCGGCCGGCAGAGCCGCAGCGTTGCGGCCCATCGATGCCCTGCGCTACGAGTGAGGGAAGGCATGCAGACCAGAACCGATGCCGTCGAGGGCGCCGACCCCGTTCCGAGCGCCGACCCCGTTCCGAACGCCGACCCGGACAGCGCCACAGACCCGGGCAGCGTCTCGAACAACGTTGACGCCGGTCTGCTCGAGGCCGGTTGGATCCCGCCCCGGCGCTGGAACAGAACCAGCGTCCTCCTGGCCCTGGGGCTGGCCCTCGTGCTCACCTTTGCGGCGGGAACAGCGGCCCAGCGTCAGTGGGGATCCGCCTCGGAGGGTGGGAACGGCCGCGGGACACAGGCCGGAATCTCGCGTTCTGCCGGCCAGGGCGGGCAGTTCCCCGCGGGGATCGGCTCCGGCCGGGGCGGGGACACGTCCACCGGCGAGGGGGCCTCCCCGTCCTCTGCCGCATCCGGGGACGGTACAGCCGGGGACGGTACGAACGGGGGACAGGGGACGGACGACACCGCACCGGCCGTCGTCGGGAAGGTCGTCTCGGTCTCCCCGACCCAGATGAAGGTCGAGAACTTCGGGGGCACCACGGTCACCGTCACGGTCGGACCGGATGTCCCCGTCACGTCGACCGGCCTGACAGGAATCGAGACCGGGGCCACGGTCTCGGTCCACGGCACTGTCGGGTCGGACGGACGGATCACGGCGAAAGCCGTCGTGAAGCGCTCTACCGGCGCGCAGTGACCGGTACCGGACCATTCCTGAGGAGAAAACACATGAACCCGACCGGCCGCGGAACACGCGCGATCCTGCTGACTGCTGCGCTGTCCCTCGTGACGGGCACGGCTCTGACCGCTTGCGGAGGGTCCGACGGTACCTCGCAGGAGGCCGGGGGCAGCTCGGACTCGGCCCAGGGCAACAGCGAGAACAAGGGGGCGGACATGACAAAAATCACGGAGTGCCTCACGGCTGCCGGGATCTCGATACCGACCAGGTCCGGACGACCCAGCGATGCCCCGAGCGGTGCCCGCCCCAGCGATGCCCCGAGCGGTGGCACCGACGGTGGGTCCGGGGACGAGGCCCGACCGAGCGGTGGCACCGACGGTGGGTCCGGGGACGAGGCCCGACCGAGCGGCGGCCCCGGCGGCGGGGGAGGGCTG
The DNA here is from genome assembly GCA_030837505.1 of Actinomycetota bacterium. Lineage (GTDB taxonomy): Bacteria > Actinomycetota > Actinomycetes > Actinomycetales > Kineosporiaceae > JAUPKJ01. Next base: position 3,463 of record JAUPKJ010000211.1, on the reverse strand, counting down.
AGCCCGGAGCTGATGAAGGACGAGAAGGTCCAGGCCGCGATCAAAGCCTGCGGCCTCACCCTCCCCACCGGGGGACCCGAGGGCAGGGGCGCCGCGGGGAACGTGAGCCCCAGCACCTCTGCGACCACGAACTGACCGGCCCGGAGACCTTCTTCGCTGCGGGGGAGGAGGAGCCTTCAGATCGCACCCACCGCCTGGGAGGTCCGGCAGCAGCGACCGACAGCAGGCGGCTTCGCCTCGCAGCGTCGTCGTTCGACGCCAGGACTGCGGCGGGGCCCGACCTGGTCCTGAGGCGGGCCCCGCCGCGGAGGGTGTTTCTTCCGCAAGCGTGCTACCGGCGTGGCGGGATGGCCGGTGCCGCTGGGTGGAGCACGGTCGGCGGCGGGCGTCGGGGGCCGCCGCCGCCGACCGTGGTTCGGTGGCGGCGTCTGTGCGCCGTGAGAATCCCGGAGGAGGGATTTTGACCTCCGGTGGAAACTCTCCGTGTCTGAAACACTACTCAGTGTAGGCGTTCTGGGGGAAGAGGTTGTCCGTCATCCGTTTGGGCGAATCCTGAATCCTCCTGACGGGGCCTCTTCCCGGCGGCCGTCCCGAGGTGCGACGATTCCCACCTTGGACCTGATACCCGGTATTACGGACACGGTGCTGACATGATGTCCGGCGCGGGGCACAGGCCGCAGGCGTCGTCGTCCTGTGTGGTTCTCGCCGTCGCAGGCCCGCCGGGCCCTCGACGGGCAAGGTGTCGCGGTGCGTGTCGCGGGAGGTGTGAGGCGTGGGTGGTGAGGGCGAGCCCGGGTCCCTGTCCCGGGCGGCACAGCTGGCGGAAGACCTGATCGGGACCCTCGGGGCGATCGTCATAGCGGTCGATGCCCGAGGGCTGGTACGGCATTGGAACGCCGGGGCGGAGAAAATCTTCGGCCTGTCCGCAGCGGAGGTCCTGGGCTGCCCCGTGCCGGAACACAGCGTCGACGCGCCAGTGCCCTTCCGGCTGCGCGACTACTTCGCGCTGGGACTGGCGGGCCAGGCCACCACCCGGCAGATCCTCGCCTCGGCGGACGGCAGCCCTCTCACCGCGACCCTCGCTCCCGTACGGGACGAGAACTCCACGGTCCTGGGAGCCGTCGCCACAGCCTCGATCGGCCCTCCCGGAGCGCATCACATCGGCCAGGCCGCAGTGGCGGAGGCCATTTTCGGCCAGGCCCCCGTCGGCGTCGGGGTCGTCGATCGCTGTTGTCGGTTCACCCGGGCCAACGAGGCCCTGCAGAAGATCGTGGGCCTGCCCCTGCCCGGGATCCTCGGCCGGACCCTGCCGGACCTGCTGCCGGGCACCGTCGGGGAGCGGGCCGGACGCCGGCTCGCGGAGGTCCTGCGCACGGGGCACCCGGCCATCGCTGACGAACTCATCGGCCCCCTGCCCACCCTGCCCGGCGAGGGCGCGATCCTGGCCTCGCACTACCAGCTCAAGGCCTTCGACGACAGCGTCGTCGGCGGTGCCTGCATCCTGTCCGACGTCACGGAGCAGCACACCACCCGGCGGGCACTGCAGTACGCCAACGAACGCCTGGCCCTGCTGGGCCGGGCCAGCACCGTCCTGAGCGAGTCCCTCGACCTCGAAAGGACCCTCGCCGGGCTCGGCGCGCTCGTGGTCCCGGCCTTCGCCGACCACTGCCTCGTCGATCTCCTGGAGGAGGGCGGCCGCCTGCGCAGGGTCGCCGTGGTCCACACCCCGGCCCTGGAACCGCCCGAGGGGGTCTGGTCCGGCCCCGGCAGCATCGTGACCTACACCCCTGCCAATCCGATCCACCACATCATTGCCGGCGGACAGCCCCTCATAACCCACATCAACCCCGTGGGCTTCGACTTCGACAGCGTCACCTGCTGCACGCGCTCCGCGATCTTCGCCCGGGAGGTCGGGGTCCGCAGCATGATCACGGTCCCGCTGAGGGCAGCGGGACATCTCATGGGCGTGGCCGTCTTCCTCACCTCGGTGAGCGGACGCCGTTACACCCCCGACGACCTGCGGCTGGCCGGGCAACTGGCGGACAGGGCCGCCGTGGCCATCGACAACGCCCGCATGTACGCCAGGGAACAGGGCCACGCCCTGACCCTGCAGCGCAGCCTGCTGCCCGAGCGTCTGCCCGAGACCCCCGGGATCTCCGCTGCCGCCCGGTACATGCCGGCGACCGACGGCGGCGAGGTCGGCGGCGACTGGTACGACCTCATAGCGCTGCCCGCCGGCAGGATCGCCGTCGTCGTGGGGGACGTCATGGGGCGGGGGCTGCAGGCCGCGGCCCTCATGGGACAGATCCGCGCAGCCCTGCGCGCCTACGCCATGCAGGACCTGCCCGCGGAGGAAGTGCTGACCCACGCGGACGAACTGGTCAGAGGTCTGGCGGCCACCACGCTCGTCACCTGCGTCTTCGGTGTCTACGACCCCAGAGACCAGATGATCACCATGGCGAACGCCGGACAGGTCCCTCCCCTGCTGGCCGGCGACGGGGTCGTCGACCGGCTGGGGGCCACCGGACCGCCCCTCGGCGCCGGCTGGCAGGAGAGCTACGGGGTCCACCGCGCGGTCTTCCGCCCGGGGCAGGTGCTGGCCCTCTACACCGACGGCCTGGTGGAGAGCAGGGAACAGGACCTGGACGTCGGTATCGATCACCTGGCGCAGGCCCTCCTGCCGGTCGCCGGGCGCCGCAGCGACCTCGAGCACGGCTGTGACCACGTGCTCTCCGCGCTCGAGGGCGAGGTGGGGTTCGACGACGACGTCGCTCTGTTCATGCTTTGCCCGGATCCCACCACCCGTCCCCGGGTGGCCCGTCTCGTCGTCCCGCCGCAGCCGAGGGACGTCGCCGGGGCCAGGGCGTTCGCAACCGAGCGTCTGACCCGGTGGGGTCTGCCCGGGGAGATCGTGACCTTGACGGCCCTCGTGGTCAGCGAGCTGGTGACCAACGCCATCCGGCACACGAGGACGACCTCGACGCTCCTGCTCTCCCTGCACGGGGGCGAACTCACCGTCGAGGTGCGTGACTGCGGTCATGCGATGGTGCGTTCGCGCCGGACCGGTCCGGACGACGAGAGCGGTCGTGGACTGCTGCTGGTCGAGTCCTTGACCTCCAGCTGGGGGGTGAGGACGACCGGGGAGGGCAAAGCCGTCTGGTGCGCTCTGCCGCTGCCGGGGGCCTCCCGGCGCGGGACCGGCGGGTTGCAGGAGTTCTCCCCGGTCAGAAGTCCCCGGCGCGACGACGCAGAGTACGCAGAACAGTGACGAGCAGCGAGGCGTCCTGAGGATCCAGCCCCGGATCGGCGAAGACGGAACCGTTGAGGACCGCGGTGGCCTCGGTGGCCAGGTCCCGTCCCCGCTGCGTGATCGCGGCGAGCACGGCCCTGCGGTCGCTGGGGTGGGGCGAGCGGTCCACCAGCCCGGCCCGTTCGAGTCGGTCGACGGCATTGGTGACGCTGG
>JAUPKJ010000210.1 GCA_030837505.1 Actinomycetota bacterium | reverse complement strand
CACAAGCACCACTGCACGTTCTGCGGGTTGAACGGCTCGGTCCTGGACTTCCGCAGCAAGGACCCGGCTCTCTTCCGGGAGGAGATCGTGGATCTGGTCCGTCGGCACCAGGTCCTGGACCTGTTCGTCGTCGACAACATCCTGGACATGCGGTACCTGAGGTCCTTGGTGCCCCAGCTCGCCGACGCCGGGTACGACCTGCGCCTGCAGTACGAGATCAAATCGAATCTGGACGGCGACCAGCTGCGGTCCCTGGCGGCCGCGGGGATCGTCACCGTGCAGCCGGGGATCGAGAGTCTGCACAGCAGGGTGCTGCAGCTCATGAGCAAGGGCGTGACCGGCTGCCGGAACGTACGGATGTTGCGGGACTCCTGCGACGCCGGAGTGACGGTCTCCTGGAACTACCTGTGTGGTTTCCCGGGGGAGGAGGCCGAGGACTACCTGTCGATCGTGGGGCAGATGCCGGCCCTGCACCATCTGCCCCCTCCCGCCAGGGCCACGAGGATCGTGATCGAACGCTTCAGCCCGCTGTTCGACGAGCCGGGGCGGGGATTCACGGGCCTGTCCCCCGACCCCCAGTACGCCCTGATCCACGACCTGCCCGAGCGGGAACTGATGGACCTGGCCTACCTGTTCTCGGCACCGCTCCGGGGGATCGGCCAGGACGTCCTGGAACGGGTCCGGGCGGCGACCGACCGGTGGGGCGCAGAACATCCGCGCAGCAGACTGTCCCACCAGGACCTCGGGGACTCGATCCTGCTGGTCAGCGACCGGTCGGGGTTCGCATGGTCCGTGATGCACCTGACCGATCCGCTCCGGGTGGCGGCCTTCCGCCTGTTGGAGCGGCCCAGGACCCCGGAGCACCTGGCCCACGAACTGGTCGAGGCGGGGTTCCTGCCCTGTGACGGGGCGAGGGAACGCGTGGAGGGGCTTCTGGCCGACTGGTCGGCTGCGGGGATCGTGTTCACCGAGAGCGGGACGTACGTCCACGTGGTCCCGGCGGCAGCCAATCAGGAGCTGCTGCGCTTCGTCCTGCGGGAGGACGAGCCCGACAGCACGGCGGAGGAATCGGGGAGCCACCGACGGGAACGGACCGGGCCGGAGAACGGGGCACCGGAAAGCGGGACGCCGGAAGGGAGCCTGGCATGTGCACGGTGAACGAGGACGGTCCGCGGGCCGCGCCCCGACGGGGGACGGGGGGCACTGCCGGGGACCCTCCGTGGGAACTGCGCCTGTGGAGGGACCACGACCCCGGGGTCCACGGGATCTCAGGGATAGATCTGGGACGGCTGCCGGTGCGGACCCGTCCGCGGGCCCTGGTAGGGGACCTGTACGCCCGCGGGGTGCGCAGGGTCCGGCTGGACCGGCCCGTCGACCTGTCCGGGGCGATGAGTCCGCGCACGCTCGTCGACGGGATGATCCTGCTCCAGGAACTGACAGCCTGGGGGATCGTGGTCGACTGGACCGTCCGATGGGGGGAGAACCAACAGATCTGGGAGCAACTGCAACATGTGTACCCGCCGCAGGAGTTCGCACCGGTCTCGGCCGCACCGGGGTCTGCCGCCCCGGCCTCGGCCACGACCGGGGAGGCGGCCCTCCCGGCCGAACTGGTGCACTGGAGGAAGACCTTCTACCTGTGCAAGTGCTTCTACCGGCGGGGACCGGGGTTCCTCCAGGTCCGGGACCGGCGCCGCGGGGTGCTGAGTCGATTCGTCATCGACGATCCCCGGTACCTCGACGCCGTGGACCGTCTGCTGGACGGCGCGCCGGTGGAGGATCTGCCGCAGGACGTCCTGGGAGATTTTGTCCAGGAAGGTCTGGCCGGGACTGCGGGCACTCTGGGCTGGTGGCTGCCCTACCGGGTCCGACGATGGCCCTGGCCTGCTGTGATGGTGTGAGAAAACAGACCTCGGCCCGACTCTTCGGCGAGAATTCATCCGGCCGTGGGATCGTTCTCGGTAACCGGATCGTCGTAAGGAAGAACGATCGGATCGTCGAGGAGGAGGAACTAGACGTGGTCCTCAAACGCATGATGGCAGCGCTCGGGGTGGGAGGGCCCTCCGTGGACACGGTCCTGGCGGACCCGAACGTGCGGCCGGGACAGGTCCTGACCGGCGAGGTCAGGATCATGGGGGGCGAACAGGACGTCGAGATCGAGCACGTGGCCCTCGGTCTGATGACCCGTGTCGAGGTGGAGGGCGGTGACAACGACTACAACGCGAACGTGGAGTTCCACCGCGGGGCCGTCGCCGGTCGTTTCCGTCTGCCGGCCAAGACCCCCCACACCGTCCCCTTCCAGATGCCCGTCCCCTGGGAGACCCCGGTCACCCACGTCCAGGGACAGCACCTGCGGGGCATGACCCTGGGCGTGCGCACGGAACTGGCGATCGCCCGGGCCGTCGACAAGGGCGACATGGACCCGATCAATGTCCATCCCCTGCCGTCCCAGGAAAGGGTCCTGCAGGCGTTCCAGCAGCTGGGGTGCGGTTTCCGGTCGGCGGATCTGGAACGGGGCGTGATCCAGGGAGCAAGGCAGGCGCTGCCCTTCTACCAGGAGATCGAGTTCTTCCCTCCCCAGAACTACGCCGGCAGGATCAAGGAGATCGAGCTGACGTTCATCGCCGATCCTCAGGGCCTGCTGGTGGTCCTTGAGGCCGACAAACGCGGCGGCCTGTTCCAAGCCGGCGGCGACGCCTACGGCCGTTTCCACCTGTCCCACGAGGAGGCGTTGCAGGCCGACTGGGCAGCGCACCTGAACTCCTGGCTGGCCCAGGTGTCCCAGCGCGGCTACCCCGGCGCCCACGGGATGTCGGGCCATCACGGGATGCCCGGTCGCCACGGGATGTCGGGCCACCACGGCCACCGCGGCCACGGTCTGGGCGTGGGGGAGATGGCGACCGGGGCAGCCGCGGGTTTCCTGGGCGGGATGCTCGCGGGTGAGGCCCTCGAACAGATCGGCGACACCTTCTTCGGCGAGGACTGACAGTCCGGTAAGAGGCTCCGCCGACACAGGGGTGGGCCGGCAGGGGGTGGGGGGGGCCGGACGGCCCCCCACCGGAACCCGACTGCCGGCCCAGCCCCGGTTGCGTCGGTTCAGCCCGACTGCCGGTTCAGCCCGGTTGCCGGTTCAGCCCCGGCCGTCGGTGGAGTACCCGGCCCGGCGGAAGGCGTCGGCGATGGCCCCGCCGGGGCCGGTGTCACGCCTGCCCCCGCCCTGTCCGGGACGCCGGTCCCCCCGGCCCTTGCCGCCCCTCTCTGGCGCCTTGCCGCGCTCGGGTCCTTTGCCCCTCTCGGGGGCCTTGCCGCGCTCGGCGTTGCGGGCGCCGCCCTGTCGCTCCTGGCCGCCGCTGCGGGCCTGCGGGCCCGACGGCCTGCCTGCCGTCGTCCCCTCGGGGACCTCGTCGTCCAGGCGCAGGGTCAGCGAGATGCGCTTGCGTGGCTCGTCGACGTCGAGAACCTTGACCTTGACGACGTCGCCCGGCCGGACGACGTCGCGGGGGTCCTCGACGAAGTCCCGGGACATCGCGGAGATGTGCACGAGCCCGTCCTGGTGGACCC
>JAUPKJ010000209.1 GCA_030837505.1 Actinomycetota bacterium | reverse complement strand
CGCGTCCTTCACGAACGGCGGCCCGGCCTCCTGCGCAGTGCCCGTACGCGGCCGGTAGTTGTACGTCACCGTCAGCTTCGGGACGTTCGTGGCAGCGTCCGAGGAGTTCAGCTGTTTGAAGTACGTGGTGTCCGACTCCGCCCCAGCCTTGATCATCATCGGGGAGTTCGTGTTGCGCGCCGAGGCCCACACCTGCACCAGCTCGGTCAGATCAGCGTTGATCCACCCATCAGCCGTGCACCCGGCCCCGCCCCGGGTCTCGTACGACGTCGCGTACGCGCCCTCCACCGGAACCGGCCGGTCAGCCCACAGCACGCTCGACCACGCCGTCTTGTCCGCCGGATACACCGACCATCCTCTGGACTTGCAGTCCGCGGTGTTCCCCGAGTTGTAGTTCCACAGGCTCAACTTCGCGTCCGTGACCAACGCGTCGGCCACCGGCTCGGTGTACCAGGTCATGAACGTCTGAGCGGCCTTCATCGTCACGCCCGCCGGATTCGTACCCCACTCCAGCGACGTCGCCCCCGTCCGACCCGACGTGTCGTTCGGCTTGATGAACGTGTCCGACACCATCCACAACCCCGTCGTCGACGGGTCCACCGTCACGGGATAAACCGTCGCCGGATCCGCCAGGAACCCCGCGTCCGGTGTCACCGTCAACTCGATCGACGACCCCTTCTGCGACACCGCCATCGCCGCCGGAACCTGCCGAACCGACCGCCCCGACCCCGCCTCCCCACTCGCATCCCACATCACCGGTGCGGGCATCACCGCCCGCACCTTCCCCGTCCGACGGTCCACGAACTCCACCCCACCGTCCGAAGCCTTCCGGGCCTTCACCCCCCGCACCACCAACGGCAACGTGTACGACCAATCCGTCGCCGCCGGACGCTCCTTGAGCACCACAAACTGTTCGAACCCCGTGCGGGTGGCCTCCACCACGACATCCGCGCCCGGCACAGCCTGCGGATACGTCGCCCGCGCCCCCGAGAGCACCGGCTCGGGCAACCCCCCTTTCCACCGCAACGTCACGGCGTCGTCCCCCTGCCCCAACGTCACCAGATCCCGCGCGGGAGCCGAACGGGCCGCCTTCATCGACGCCGGCCGCGCCCCGCCCCGGCCTCCCAGACGCAGCCCCTTCGGGTGGGCCCGGGACACCACCGTGCCGTCCGAAGCCTTCTGCAAGGTCACATCGACCTCGACCCATTCCTCGCCCCGGCGCACCCACCGGGGTCCGGCGAACAACTCCGACGTCAACGACCCGTCCGGATTCACCCACGTCGTCGACGACTCGCTGCGCTCGGACAACGCCTCCACCCGTTCCCCCGACACCCGCGCCGCCACCCGCGCCGCCGGGACATCCGCGGCCTCCCGCACCGACACCGCCTTCGCCGCCGAGGACACCCCTCGCGCCGGCCCGGCCACCGCGGCCCGAGCGGGATCCCCCTCCGCCAACGACAACACCAAGGCCACCGGAAGCACCAAGGCCGAGAACCGCCACCACCGCCCCGGACCGCCCCGAACCGGACCACCCCGAACCGGATCCTCCCGTCCCACACCGGAACCAACCGACAGGCAGGCAGGCAGCAGCCAAGGACGAACAACCATGAGAAACCCCCCGGAGGGAAACGACGCGCACGTCCCGATTCGCTACGCGTACCGCCGGGTAACCTTCACAGTCGCCCGCCCAGCCCGTCAAGATCTCACCACCGGGAACAGCAGGAGATCTGTATCACACGCGCCGGGGGAACCACGGCCCCCCGGAACATGTACCATCTACCCACAGTCGTCGGAATTCGACGTCTCACTAGTTGGTTTTGCCCTTGGTGCGCCTCAGGTCCCCGGACCGTGTCACCGAGGAAGAGGCACCGCTTTCACGGCACGATGTCGCTGTTTCTTCAGTCACGTGCTGCCCATTCGGTAGGGTTTTCGACCGTTCGGAATCACTTCCTCCGTTCGGAAACCTCACTGCCTCGAAAGACCCTCACCGCTCAGCTGATATATCGTCACTTTCAGTTCCGGACATTCCCTCTGGCCCCGCCGGAGGCGTCCACTCACTGGAGCCCCCGGCACCTTGTTCGGGGTCGAAGACTCATACTCCATGCGACGGAACGCACCGATCGGGCAAGGGTCCCGGTCGGCCCACGGGAACACGAGGTTGGTCATGAAAAAACTGGGTCGGATGCCCGTTCAGCTGCAGGGGAAGGCGGTGATGGCCTGCCTGGTGTCGGGTGCCCTCGTAGCAACCGGGGCTGTCACCTTCCTGGTCAGGGATTCCTCAGCCCCCTCCGGTGACCGGGCCGCACCCACCGGGCCCCGCAACAGCAGCGTGCGTTCCGTACAGCTGCCCGCCCCGCAGGCGGGATCCACCACGGTGCACGCCAGGGACGAGGCCACCGAGCCCTTCAGCCTCATCGGAGTCACCTGGGACGACGCCGCCCAGCTCGTGGAGGGCCGCGTCCAGGTCCGGGCCCGCAGCACCGACACCGGAAAGTGGACGGCCTGGGCCGACCTCGGTTCGGAACAAGGAGAGGAAGGCACGGCGGACGCCCGCCGCGGTGGCACCGAACCCGTGTGGGTCGGGAACTCCGACGGTGTCGAGGTTCGCGTCGACGGCCGCACCGTCGAGGGCCTGCCCGCAGGGATGCGCCTGGACCTGGTCGACCCCGACCGCGAGCCGACCGACAACACCCTCGCCCAGGGCACGGCCCCCCGCTGGCAGCTGGCCTCCCAGCGCATGGACGACCCGGCCCCCGCGGGGCAGACCCCCACCCCGACCGAAGAAGCCACTCCCCCGGTCGACACCCCCCAGGAACCCGGCACCCCGGCGAACACCCCCGCGCCGTCACAGACTCCGACACCCACCGCCGAGCAGACCACTGCCCCGGTCGAGCCGAAGGCCCCGCCGGCCCAGGACCCCACGCCCACCGCGACCGCAACCCCCAAGCCCTCGGCGTCGGCCTCCGTGTCGGTGGCTCCCACACCGACCAAGACCAAGCCCCCCACCGCCATACAGAACACCCCGGTCACGCGCCCGGCCATCACGTTGCGCGCCGGATGGCAGGCCAACGAGAAGCTGCGCGAGCAGACCGAACCCGATTACACGGCGACCTCCCCGAAAGTGGTTTTCGTACACCACACGGCGACCACCACGGACTACGTCTGCACCGACTCCGCCAAGATCGTGCGCAGCCTGTACTCCTACCACGTGACCAGCCTGGGCTGGCGCGACCTGGGGTACAACTTCGTCGTCGACCGCTGCGGCACGATCTTCGAGGGGCGCTACGGAGGGATCGACCAGGGCGTGATCGGGGCCCACACCTACGGCTTCAACACCGGCAGCACCGGCATCTCGGTGATCGGCACCTACAGCGACAGCCCCGCCCCCCTGCCCGCCAGGCAGGCCGTGGCCCACCTGGCCGCCTGGAAACTCGGACTCGCCGGGCAGAGTTCCACCCAGACGGCGCAACTGACCCAGGCCACCGCAGACAGCCCCGGCTACACCAAGGGCAAGACCTACACGTTCAACTCGATCTCCGGTCACCGGGACGGTTACGCGACCGAGTGCCCGGGCGAGGCCTTCTACCAGAAGCTGCCGGAGATCCGGAGCTGGGCGGCCGCTCCCACGAACCTGAAGGTCACCGCCGTCACCGGGGCCAACTCGGCCGACAACGCCTACTACACCAAGGGCGCTGTCAAACTCACCTGGTCCGTCTCGACCCCGACCCGCCTCCTGCGGTCCTTCGAACTTCTCGTGGACGGCGCGGTCAAGACCACTCTCGCCGGCACGGCGACCACGGCGTCCGTGACCGTCCCCGCCGGCAAGCATACGGTCGCGCTCCGTGCGACCCACCTGACCGGCCTCACGGCCACGAGCACCCTGACCGTCAACGGCGACGTCACCGCGCCGAAGTTCGCCACCTGGCCGGCCGCTGCCGTGCGCACCGGGCAGGTGAGCACCGCGGCCGTCCCCGTGACCGTGAGCTGGAAGGCCTCCGACAACCTCGCCCTGGCCTCGGTGAAGGCCACCGCCCCCACGGCGGCGTCCTTCGCGCCCACCACGACCGCCTGGTCCACCTCCCTCAAGCCCGGGGGCGCCAGGAAGATCACTCTGCAGGCCGTGGACCGGGCCGGTAACACCAGTGCCGCAGCCACGATCACCCGCACCCCGCTGCTGACCTCCGAGCAGAAGGGCACCAAGGCCGGCACGTGGGCGCAACAGGCCGGCAGCAGTTACCTCGGTGGGGCGATCCTCGCCGCGTCCCGCAAGGGAGCCTCCCTCACCTGGACGGTCACAGGGCGTTCCGTGGGGTTGGTCGCGTTCAAGTCCGCGCGCAGCGGCACGGCCACCGTGTACGTCGACGGCGCCAAGGCCGGCACCGTAAACCTCTATTCCGCATCCAACCAGTACCGGCAGATCGTGTGGACCAAGACCGTGGCCTCCGGCAAACACACCATCAAGATGGTCGTGGACGGAACCAGCGGACGCCCGAACGTGCACGCCGACGGACTGGCCGTCCTGCAATGACCTTCGCACGCTGAACAGCGCACCCTGAACAACGCACTCTGAACACCCTGGACCGCCCGCCTGAAATCCCAGGCGGGCGGTCCGTCGTTCACGAACGGAACACCACGAACGGAACACCAAGGCCGGAGCACCAACAACACAGCGTTCAGGCACCATGGCGTTCAGGCCCCGGGCGGCGCCGGTTCCCACGCGCAGGCCGGGTCCTCCCCCAGCAGGTCCCCCGAGGCGGCGAAGGCCCTCGCCCTCGACCCCCCGCACAGGTCGGCGTGTTCGCAACGGCCGCAACGGCCCGAGAAACGGGCGTCCCGGATCGCTTGCAGCCGCTCGTCGTCCCGATAAATCTCCCGCAGCGGTCGGTCCCGCACCGATCCCAGGGCCAACGGCAGGAACCCGGCCGGGTACACCTGTCCGTCATGGGCGACGAAGACAATGCCCTTGCCGTCGCGGGTCGAGGCCGTCCTGGCCGCGGGAGGGGTGCTCGGGCCGCCCACCAGCTCACGGAGCCCTGTGGACAGACGCGTGTACAGGGGGGTGTCGGGTGGCTGCCCACCGGCTCTCCGGGCCGCCGCGACCCTACGGAAGAAGGGCGCCTCCACCGTCCGCACGACGAAACCGTGGTGCGAGGCGTCGAACAGGAAGTGGCAGACGTCCTCGTGCTCTGCGGCGTTCAGCTCCCGCCGGTCGATCCCCCGGCCGACGTGCACCAGGAAGAACACCTCCCAGATGTGGACCCCGAGTTCCACGAGCATCGCGGCCAGACGCGGCAGCTCCTCGACCGTCTCGCGCATCACGGTCGTGTTCACCTGAACCGTCAACCCGGCCGCCACGAGCCTGCGCACCGCCACGACGGTGTCCTCGAAATGCCCCGGAACCCCTCGGACGGCGTCGTGCACCCTCGGCCCGGCGCCGTCGATACTGATCGAAACGGCTCGGACGCCGGCGGCAGCGATCTGCTCCACGACGGCCTTGTCCAGGCCGGGAGTGACCGACGGCGACAGGGCCGTGGGAATCCCCAGGCCGCGAGCGCGCTCGACCAGTTCGAACAGGTCCGGTCGCATCAGGCAGTCGCCCCCGGTGAACACCAGGATCGGGGAGGGACGGCCGAAGGCCGCGACCTGTTCGAGCAGGTCGAGGCCCTCCGCGTGGGTCAGTTCCCCGGGCAGGGCCCGTTCCGTGGCGGCGGCCCTGCAGTGCAGGCAGGCCAGTCGGCAGGCCCTGGTCGTCTCCCAGAACACCAGGATCGGACGTTCATCGAAGTTCACCGCGCCCCGTCCCCAGCCGCAGCTCCGTCCCCGTCCCCGTCCCCATCCTCAGCCGCGGAGAGACCGTCCAGCACGGCGCGGGCAGTGGCCCTGGCCTGGGTGATGCACCCGGCCAGCCCTGACCCTCGGTAGGCGGCCCCCGTCAGCGCAAGGCCCGGCAGACCGGCCACCTCGACGTCGATCTCCTCCAGGCGGGCCGCGTGCCCGACGGCGTACTGCGGCATCGCCCCCGGCCACCGGGTCACCAGGACTCGTTCGGACGGACCGGTCAGTCCCATGGCCACCTCCAGTTCCGAACGGACCTCGGCCACGAGCGCGTCGTCGTCCAGGTCGGCCCAGCGTTGGTCGCCGTCGCGTCCCACGGCGCAGCGCACCACGGCGAGGCGGTCGTTGTGCAGGTACGGCCACTTGGCCGTCGACCAGGTGCACCCCACGACGAACCGTCCGTCTGCCGGGGGCACGAGGAACCCGGTGGCGTCCAGGTCCCGTGCGATCCCCGACAGCGGATGCACGAGGGTGACGGTCGCGACCCCGGCGTACCGGATACCGGACAGCAACCGTGCGAGGTCCGCCGACAGCGGTTCGACCAGGTCGGCCGTTGCCGCGGCCGGGGTGGCGAGCACCACGGCGTCGACGTCGAGGTCGGGACGGCCCTCCCCGCAGGAGACCACCCAGCCCGAACCGGCTCGGGTCAGGGCGACCGCACGGGTCCCGGTGCGCAGGCAGCCCTCGGGCAGGTCGTCCCGCAGGGCCTGCACGAGTTGCCCCAGCCCGTGCCGCAGGGTCACGAGAACGGGGGGTGGCGGGCCGTCCTCCGCCGGGCGGGCCGCGGGGGCACGTCGGCGCAGCCCCAGGTAGATGCTGCGGGAATCGCGAGCGATCGCCTCGACCTCCGGGACGGTGGACCGGGCGCTCAGCACGTCGGCGCGCCCCGCGTGGACCCCGCACAGCAGGGGTTCGACCAGGCGTTCGCAGATCTGGCGGCCGAAGCGCGGACGCAGCAGCTGCGAGATCGACAGGTCCTGTCCCTGTGGACGGCGGGGCAGCACGAGGTCGGCCCCGGCCCTCGCGATCCCGGCCCCGGAGACCAGCCCGGAGGTCATCAGGGGCAGAAGACGATCAGGGACACCGAAGACCGAGCCGCGGGGCATGACCCTCAGCCGGCCGCGGCTCCACAGGTAGGCGGTGCGCAGGGCCGGGGCCTGGACCTCGGCGTCCAGTCCCAGCTCGAACAGGAGTTCCCGGACCGCTTCGGCGCGGAACAGAACGGCGTCCGGCCCGGTGTCCACTTCGAAGCCGCCCAGGTCCACGGTCCGGACCTTGCCGCCGGGTGCCCCGTCGGCCTCCAGCAGGGTCACCTGCGGCCGTTCGGGCGCCCCGGCCAGGTACCTGGCTGTCGCGAGACCGCTGATCCCCCCACCGATCACGGCGATCCTCGTGCCCTTCACGGCGCCCCCTGCTGTTGCGTCCCCTGCTGTTGCGTCCCACTGTCGCACCCGGCTGTTGTGTCCCGCTGTCGCACCCGTGCATCCTGACCGTTCGCCGTTCGGATCGCATCCCGACGGCGCTGCCGCCGAGCCCTGCGGCCACGCCCCCGGGGAACGCCGTAGTGTGATTCGGATGCCCAGGTCACCGTCGCTGTTCTCCCGGCCCGCCTCGGGCGCCGGCCGGGAGGCGCCCGCTCGCAGCCTCGCGCAGGAATTGCGCGGGTGGTCCGACGACGACCTGGTCGCCCTTCTGCGGGCCCGCCCCGACCTGCTGACCCCCTTCCCCCGGGACCTGGCGGCCCTTGCGGCCCGGGCCTGCGAGCGCGCGAGCGTTCAGCGAGCCCTCGACGGCCTGGACACACCGACTTTGCAGGTCTTGCAGGTACTCGTGGTTCTGCCGGAGCCCGTCGGGGTCGGGGAGGTCAGTCGGCGTTGGGGGGCTGCCGCAGGGGCTTACCTGAAGAACCTGTGTTCGCTGGCTCTCGTTCGCAAGGTTCCCGTCGGACGGGGATCTTCTGATCAGGGCAGGGCCGGTCCGGGTGAAACCGAACAAGGCGAGACCGGTCAAGGCCCAGCCGCCCAAGCCGAACAGGGCAGTACCGAACAGGGCAGTACCGAACAAGCCGAGCAGGGGAGGCGGGTTTCCGCAGGTCTGGTCTGTGTGAGGTCGGTCAGGGAGTTGCTCGGGCCGTACCCGGCCGGTCTGGGGCCCACCGTTGCCGAGGCGCTGGGGCGTCGTTCGCCCGGGCGTCTGGCCGAAGTGTCCCGCTTTCTCGGGCTGGAGCCGGCGGCCGACCCCGGGCAGGCCCTGCGGAGGCTGTCCGGCCACCTGGGGCGACAGGAGACCGTCGAGGAACTGCTGCGCGGCGCTCCCGAGGGGGCCAGACAGGCCCTGGACAGCCTCGCCTGGGGTCCTCCCGTGGGCGCGTTGGCCCGCGCGGACCGTCCGCTGAGGTCCGGGGAGGGCGCGGGGCCCCTGGACTGGTTGCTGGCCAGGGGACTGTTGGCGCCCTCGGACGACGGCCATGTCGTGCTGCCCCGGGAGGTCGGGCTCGCGCTGCGGGGCGGGGTGGTGTTTCGGCGGCCCGATCGCACCGAGCCTCTCCTGGACGCCTTCCGGCAGCCGGCGGATCGGGTCCGGGACACGGCGGCCGGGGCGGCGGCCGAGATGGTCCGTCTGGTGGGGGAACTCTGCGAGCGCTGGGGCGGTTCGCCGCCCCCCGTGTTGCGCACAGGTGGTCTGGGGGTGCGGGAGCTGAGGCGCACGGCTCTGGCGTTGCAGGTTCCGGAGCGGACCGCCCAGGTCGTGGTCGAGATCGCGCGTCTGGCGGGTCTGGTCGCCGATGACGGCCGGACCGATCCGGTCTGGGCTCCGACCCCGGCCTATGACGTGTGGCGTTCCGGGGACACGGGGCATCGGTGGGTGCGTCTGGTGGAGGTGTGGTTGCCCGCGACCCGGTGTCCGCATCTGATCGGTGCTGCGGCGACCCCGCAGGATCCGCAGGACGGTCGGGGCGCCCGGCAGGCCGTCCTGCAGCCCCTGGGACGGGGCCTGGACCGGGTGGGTGCGCCCGGGCTTCGCCGCGCGGTGCTCGCTCTGCAGGTCGAGGCCGGGGCCGGCGACGGGTGGGTGGGGGCTCTCGACGTCGAGCGGGTGCGGCGTCGGCTGGATTGGTCCCAGCCCCGCCGGTCGGGGCCGGGCAGGGATGCCCTGGTGGAGGCGACCCTGGAGCAGGCGGCCCTGTTGGGGGTGCTGGGTATGGGGGCCCTGGCCGAGCAGGCCCGGCCCCTGCTGCCCGTGGGCGTCGAGGGGTCCGAGGGGTTCGAGGCCGGTGGAGGTGCTGGGAGCGCGAGTGCTGCCGAGGGGGAGGTCCCGGCCCGGGGGCGGGCCGCAGCAGTGGCGGCGCAGGCTCTGAACGACGCGCTGCCCCGCCCTGTGGAGCAGGTTCTGTTGCAGGCGGATCTGACGGCCGTGGTCCCCGGTCCTCCCAGCCCGGAGCTGGAGGGGCTGTTGTCCCTCATGGCACGGGTCGAGAGTCGGGGCGGGGCGACGACCTACCGGTTCTGCGAGCGTTCCCTGCGCCGGGCCCTCGACGCGGGCCGGACCGGGGACGATCTGCTGGCCCTCCTGCGGGAGCGTTCCCCGGCGGGGGTTCCCCAGCCGCTGCAGTATCTGATCGCGGACACGGCTCGCAGGCACGGGCGGATCCGGGTCGGTGTCGCCCAGAGCTATCTGCGGGCGGACGATGCGTCCCTGTTGACGGAGGTCCTGTCGGATCGGCGGACGGCGGGGCTGGGGCTTCGCCGTCTGGCCCCCACCGTGTTGGCCGCGCAGGCCCCGGTCGGCACGGTGCTGTCGGTTCTGCGGGAGATCGGGCTGGCTCCGGCGGCCGAGGGACCGGGAGGCGAGATGGTCCTGCGGGAGCCCGAACGGTTCAGAACACCGGAACGCAGTGCCCCGGTCCCTGTGCGTGGGTTGCCCCGTGCGCCGGGGCGTGCCGCGTTGGCCTCGGCCGTGCAGGCTCTGCGGGTCGCCGACGGTGCGGCCGTGGAGAGGGCCGGGCGGGATCGGGGCCCGGACGGGAGCGAGGGCCCGCAGGCCCTGGAGCCGGCGGATCCCGTGGGAGTGCTCGCGGCCGTTCGGGGTGCGATCGAGGACGGCGTCCCGCTGTGGATCGGGTATGTGGAGTCCTCCGGTGAGGTCGGCCGCCGACTGGTGGATCCGTTGAGGGTCGAGGCGGGCCGGATCGAGGCCTTCGATCGGCGAACGCGGCAGGTGCGGGCCTTCTCGGCGCACAGGGTGAGCGGAATCGCGAGGGCCGGGTCCCTGCACGGGTCCCGAGGGGATCCGCCCGGAACGGGAGGATCGGCATAGCCTGTAGGGAGGAACATGAGCCCGACACGATGCAGAACACCGCCGACTCCGGGGGAGATGGCCCGCTGTGACCCAGAACAGCCCGGAGGACACCCCGGGTCCGGACGACACCCCGCCCCCGCAGAACCCCAGGGACGATGCCGGAGGCCCGGGCACCGACGGCGATCCGGTCGCGGGCAGCGAACCGGTCCCGGGCCTCGATCCGGTTCCGAGCCTCGATCCGGTTCCACGACAGGAACCGACTGGCGCCGGCGGGCAGCCCACCACCGGTGAGCAGGGCCCCCCGAACGCCACGGCACCGGCCACGGCACCGGCGCCGGAGGGCGAGCGGGCCTTGGAGGAGCCCCCTGCCCCGGAGGATGTCCCCCGTTCCGGGGAGGGTCCCGCCCCGGCGGGCAAGGGCCACGGACCGATCACGGACTCGACCCAGCTGTTCGAGCTGCCCCCGACCCTGAGCACTCCCCGGATCGATCCTCCACCGACGGATCCCACGGAACTGTTCGCCCTGCCCGACGTTCCGGGGAGCCCCCCCGGCGTCCCGGCCGCGGCCGGGACAGCGCCCGTGGGAGACAAGGACCGGCCAGGATCCGACGAGGAGTCCTCGGGCCCCGGCAGCGGCCGACCGTTCACCGGCGGGTCGACCACCGGGGACGACTCACCGGCCCGACAGGCCGGGCAAGCCGAGCAGAGTGGGCAGAGCGGGCAGGGGGCGCGCGGTGATGTCAGGGGCCCGGCAGGGGATTCACCGGACGAAAGCAGCTCCTGGGATCCGCAGGCCCCCGCGTGGGACCCGCGACAGGAGCACGATCCACGGCAGCCGTACGGGTCGCAACCGTACGGGTCGCACTGGGGCCCCCAGCCCTCGTACGGTCCCCCGCAGCCCCCTGGCGCACCCCCACCTCCCCCGCCGTACGGCGCACCCCCGCAGCAGCCCTACGGCGCCCCATCGCCCTACGGCGCTCCCCCCCAGCAGCCCTACGGGCAGCCCCCGTCGTACGGGCAGCCCCCGTCGTACGGACAGCCCCCGTCGTACGGTCAACCCCAGCCCTACGGGCAACCCCCGTCGTACGGACAAACCCCACCGCCGGGGTTCGGCCCGGGCCAGTTCCCACCGCCCCCGGGCCCGCCCGCCCCGGGGGCCCCACCGTTTCCCGGGGACCGGAGCACGCCCTCGGGGATCAACAATTTGCGCAGTCAAGCCATCGCCGCCCTCGTGATCAATGTTGCAACCCTGGCCCTCTGCTGCGGTTCGAGTTTCCTGGGCAGCGTGCCCGGTGCGATCCTGGCGTGGATGGCCCTCGGCCGTTGCTCGTCCGATCCGCGGAGCGCGGCCACGTTGTTGAGCCGTTCCTGGAGCATGTTGATGTTGGGCCTGCTCCTGGGGACTCTGTACAACCTGTTCTCCGGTAACGGTCCTTTCGGACTGTTGGGGTGAATCGAGCGGGTCGCTGCCAGCACCGGAGACGGTGGCCGAGCCGGGCGACCGGAACGCTACGTCCGCGCTGATGCGGACGTAGCGCCCGGACAGGGTCCGCACACCGCCTGCGGCGTGCCCCCGTGGGAGACGAGACCTGGAGAGACAACCTGTGACAGACGGCCCTCTGATCGTCCAGAGCGACAAGACCTTGCTGCTGGACGTCGATCACTCCGATGCTGCGAAGTGCCGCCAGGCGATCGCGCCGTTCGCCGAGCTCGAACGGGCTCCCGAACACATCCACACCTACCGGCTCACCCCGTTGGGCCTGTGGAACGCCCGGGCTGCGGGGCACGACGCCGAACAGGTGATCGACGTCCTCCTCCGGTACTCCCGTTACCCGGTTCCGCACACGATCCTGATCGACGTCGCAGAGACCATGGCGCGTTACGGCCGCCTTCAGCTGGTCAAGCACCCGGTCCACGGGTTGGTTCTGCGGGCCTTCGACATCCCTGTCCTGGAGGAGGTGCTGCGCAACCGCAAGATCGCCCCGCTGGTGGGGAACCGGTCCGGGAAGGACGAGGTGGTCGTGCACCCCCGCGAGCGCGGCCGTCTGAAACAGCTTCTGCTCAAGCTCGGATGGCCGGCGGAGGACCTTGCGGGGTACGTCAGCGGGGAGGCCCATCCGATCGCGTTGCGCGAGGAGGGGTGGTCGCTGCGGCCCTACCAGCACGAGGCCGTCGAGAATTTTTGGCACGGGGGTTCTGGGGTCGTCGTTCTGCCGTGCGGTGCGGGCAAGACGATCGTCGGTGCCGCTGCGATGGCAAGGGCGAGCGCCACCACGCTGATCCTGGTGACGAACACGGTCGCGGCCCGGCAGTGGCGTGAGGAGCTCCTTCGGCGCACGCGGCTGACGGAGGACGAGATCGGCGAGTACTCGGGGGCCCGCAAGGAGGTCCGTCCGGTGACGATCGCGACGTATCAGGTGATGACGACCCGCCGGAAGGGCGTCTACACGCATCTGGAGCTGCTCGACGCCAGGGACTGGGGTCTGGTGATCTACGACGAGGTGCATCTGCTGCCGGCGCCCGTGTTCCGGATGACGGCCGATCTACAGGCCCGTCGGCGGCTGGGGCTGACGGCGACCCTCCTGAGGGAGGACGGCCGGGAGGGGGACGTGTTCTCCCTGATCGGGCCGAAACGCTACGACGCGCCGTGGAAGGACATCGAGTCCCAGGGGTACATCGCCCCGGCGGACTGTGTGGAGGTCCGGGTGACCCTGCCGGAGTCCGAACGGCTGACGTACGCGACGGCGCAGGCTCAGGACAAGTATCGGTTGTGCGCAGGCAGCGAGCAGAAGGTGCGGGTCGTGCGCGCCCTGGCGGATCGGCACGCCGGGGAGCCCCTCCTGGTGATCGGTCAGTACCTGGACCAGTTGGACGAGCTGGGGCAGATGCTCGACGCTCCGGTGATCAAAGGGGAGACGCCGGTCCCGCAGAGGCAACGGTTGTTGGAGGCGTTCCGGACGGGAGAGCTGACCACCTTGGTGGTCAGAAAGGTCGCCAACATCTCGATCGATCTGCCGGATGCCCGGGAGGCGATTCAGGTGTCGGGGGCTTTAGGGTCGCGTCAGGAGGAGGCGCAGCGGATGGGGCGGATCCTCAGGCCGAAACGGGACGGGTGTTCTGCCCGGTTCTACGCGGTCGTGGCCAGGGACACCCTCGATCAGGAGTACGCCGCGCATCGGCAGCGTTTTCTCGCCGAGCAGGGGTACGCCTACCGGATCGTGGACGCCGAGGAGATCATGGGCTCGGGAGGGGACGCCTGTTCCGGCCTCGACGGCTGAGCTGTCCGGCGGGGTCCGGCGGCGATCTCTGTCCGGCGGGGTCCGGCGGCGATCTCTGCCTGGCGGGGTCCGGCGGGGTGGGAAGTGCACGCAGGTGTTCGGTCCGGGCACGCTCCGCAGTGTTCCGTAACCAGGTCCGGGTGTCGGCCGCTGAGAGGGTGACCGGGCTGTGGCGCGGGAGTGGTGAGGTCCTCACCCGAAACCTCCAGCGTTTTCCCAGTCAGGGATGTCACCGTGTCGCTCAGGGGTGACCCCGGTACGGCGCCTTCCATGTCCTGGCGCCGTACCGGGGAGGAGCGGTCCCGAGGTCGGAGGAACGATGGTCCGGACATTTGGGTCCAACGGCGCGGCGTCAGCCGAGGCGTCGAGGCGGGACGATGTGAAGGTTCCCCAGGGACGGCCCGGGTGGAAGCGTGATCTCACGGGGAGCCTGATCTGGGCGAGCCTGCTGTTCGTCGTGGCCCTGTGGGTGAGCCACGGGGGGGTGCAGGATCTGGGGGGATCCCGGTCCGACGCGCTGGTCGCGTCGGGTCGGCTGTCTGGTCTGCTGGCCTCGGACCTCATGCTGATCCAGATGCTGTTGATCGCCAGGATCCCGTGGTGGGAGAGGGCCTGGGGACAGGACCGGTTGCTGGCCTGGCATCGAGTTGTGGGTTTTGTTTCGGTCAACGGGATGGTTCTGCACATCGTGCTGGTCACGGTGGGGTACTCGGCGGCAGGGGACTCGACGGTCGTTTCGGAGTTCGTCTCGATGGTGCAGGACTACCCGGGGATGCTGCTGGCCCTCGTGGGCACCCTACTTTTGATCATGGTGGCGGTGCTCTCGATCCGTCGGGCCAGACGGCGGCTGAGGTACGAGTCGTGGCATCTGTTGCACCTGTATGCGTATCTGGGCACGGGGTTGGCGCTGCCGCACCAGCTGTGGACGGGCGGCGATTTCCTGGCCTCACCGGCCGCGACCTTGTACTGGTGGTCGTTGTGGGGGACGGCCCTGGCCTGCGTGCTCGTGTGGCGGGTGGGGCTGCCACTGTTCCGAACGCTGCGGCACCGTCTGGTGGTCGAGCTGGTGGCGCCGGAGGCCCCCGGGGTGGTCTCGGTGTATCTCACGGGACGGCGTCTGGATCGTCTCCCGGTGCGGGCCGGTCAATTCTTCGTGTGGCGTTTCCTGGACGGTCCGGGATGGTCCCGGGGGCATCCCTATTCCCTGTCTGCGGCACCGGACGGCAAGAGCCTGCGGATCACGGTCCAGGACCTCGGCGACGGCAGTTCCCGGGTGGCCCGAATGGCCCCGGGGACCCGGGTGGCGATCGAAGGGCCCTACGGCCTGTTGCATGCGGGGGTCAGGACCCGCAGCAAGGTGACGTTGATGGGGGCCGGGATCGGGATGGCACCGATGCTGTCCCTCCTGGAGGATCTCGATCATGAGCCCGGTGAGCTGACCGTGATCTACCGGGTGGGGGACGTGTCCCAGGCCGTTCTCCTGCCTCACGTGGAACGGACCGCTGCGAGGAAGGGGGCGCGGGTGCACGTGATCGCGGGCCATCGGGTCCGGGACAGGAACAGCTGGCTCCCGGAATCGGCAGCACATCTGACGGACGTCCAGGCCCTGCAACAGCTCGTGCCGGACATCGACGAGCACGACGTCTTCCTGTGCGGCGGGCCGGGGTGGATGGCTGCGGCCCGGCGGGCGGCCCTGAAGGCCGGGGTCCCGGCCCGGGCCGTCCACCGGGAACGTTTTTCGTGGTGACGGCGAAAGACTCGGAAAGGACTGCCATGAAGAAGATCGTCATCGCCCTGATGAGCACGATCAGCGGCCTGGTGCTGCTGTTCAGCTACCACACGAGCACGGGCGGCTCCACGGATCCGGCCGACGCCGCCGGCGCCACGGGCACTTCCGGCGCGGACGAGCCGAGCCCCAGCGGCACGAGCGGATCGACGCCTTCGGCGCAGAAATCGAACGGCCGACAGGACCCGGACGCCTCAGAAGCCGGGAAGAGCACGAGCGGCTCGCAGGAAACGAACGGCTCGAGTTCGAACGGCTCGAACGATTCGAAGGGTTCGGGGTCCCTGGCAGCGGGGACGTGGACCGGGCAGGCGGTCTCCACCCGTTGGGGAGACGTGCAGGTGCAGATCAAGGTGGGGGACGGCCGGATCACAGCCGCCCGGGCACTGAAGTACCCGAACGACAACCCCAAGGACGTTCAGATCAACTCCTACGCCCTGCCCATCCTGCAGCAGCAGACCGTCGAACGGCAGAGCGCAGAGCTCGACGGGGTCTCCGGGGCCACGGTCACCAGCGAGGGTTACGTCCGTTCCCTGCAGTCAGCGATCGATCAGGCGGGCTGATGCCCGGCCACGCGCAGGTGCTGGCCGGGCCCGTCCGCGGAGCGCTGCCCCGCAGCGTGTGGGTCGAGCAGGTCATGGGTATGCCCGTGAGCGTGCACCTGCGCGGTGAGATCGCCGGTCCGACGGTGGAACGGGCCGTGGCCGGATTCTTCGACGAACTGCGCGCCGTCGAGACCGAGCTCAGCCCCTGGCGGGCCGACAGCGCGCTCAACCGCCTGCGGCGAGGAGAGCTGTCCCTGAGGAACGCCGGGGACCGGCTGCGCCGGATCGTGCAGGTGTGCGAGCTGGCCAGGGAACGGACAGAGGGCTGGTTCGATGCCTTCTGTTCCCCCGACGCCGCCTTCTGTTCCCCCGACGCCGCGCTGGAAACCGGCACCGGCCGGGGCACTGCGTCGGGGAGTGCCCCGCAGGAGGTCCCCGACCGCCTCGATCCGACCGGGGACGCGCGTTTCGATCCCACGGGACTCGTCAAGGGATGGGCGGTCGAACTGGCCGCCGTCCGTCTGGAGACCCTCCCCGGGGTGGATCACTGTGTCGTGGCCGGAGGGGACGTCACCGTGGGGTGTTCCCTCACGGATTCCCCCGGCTGGGTGATCGGCGTCGAGGACCCCACGGACCGCAGCCACGTGCCGGTCACGGTGTCCCTGCGGCACGGAGGGATCGCGACCTCCGGGACGGCGGCCCGCGGCCCGCACATCCTGCGGCCGGACACGGGGGCCGCCGCCGAGGACCTGCTGGCGGTCACAGTGATCGGACCCTGCCTGACCTGGGCGGACATCCATGCCACCGCAGCGTTCGCCCAAGGGCCGGCGTGCGTGGCCCGGCTGCGGGCGCTGCCGGACCACGCGGCGCTCGTCGTGGACCGCGCCGGGACGCTCACCCAGGTCCGCGGCGGGACCGTGCAGGCGGGAGACCGGACGGAGGCCGGGCGGAGTTCGAAGGACACGAACACCGATCCGTCAGATCGCTGTCAGCAGGTTCCCAGGAAGCGGGAGGAGACTTCGGGACGTGGCAGAGAACACTCCAGAGGCACGATTGCTCGTCGTCGATGACGAGCCGAGTATCCGAGAGCTCTTGACCGCGAGCCTGCGCTTCGCAGGTTTCGACGTGGTGCCGGCGGCCGATGGCGCGCAAGCCCTGAAGCTGGCCGAACAGCACCGGCCCGATCTCGTGGTGCTCGACGTGATGCTGCCCGACATGGACGGTTTCACAGTGACTCGCAAGCTCCGCGAGCGCGGCAGCCAGATGCCGATCCTGTTCCTCACGGCCAGGGACGAGACCAGCGACAAGGTCCAGGGGCTCACCGTGGGCGGGGACGACTACGTCACCAAACCCTTCAGTCTGGAGGAGGTCGTGGCCCGGATCCGCGCCGTGCTGCGGCGGACGGGGGCCCTGGCGGCGGAGACGAGCGGGCGGTTGTTGTTCCACGATCTGGAGCTGGACGAGGACTCCCACGAGGTCCGTCGGGCGGGGCATGCGATCGAGTTGTCCCCCACGGAGTTCAAACTGCTGCGTTACCTCATGCTCAACCCGAACAGGGTGCTGTCCAAGGCCCAGATCCTCGATCATGTCTGGGCCTACGATTTCAACGGGGAGTCGGGGATCGTCGAGTCCTACATCTCCTACCTGCGACGCAAGATCGACAAAGACCGTTCGCCCCTCATCCACACCCGGCGCGGGGTGGGGTACGTGCTCAAACTTCCGCCGGAAGCCTGAGCCGGTCCGGTGTCCACCGATTCTGAAACCGGTGTTCCGAGTGTTCCGGTCACCGGGCCCGAGCAGGCCGACCGCGCAGAGCCGGTGGGCGGGGGTGAGGCGTCGGCCCCGCTGTCCGCCGGGGACAGGGCCCGGCGGGGCGGACGGCTGTTCTGGCGCCGGACGCGCACCCTGCCGCAGGGGGCCGTGGTGCGGCTCAGCACGGTGTCGCTGCGAGTGCGGCTGCTGGGGATCCTGCTGGTCCTGTTGGCGGGGGCGGTTCTTTCGACCGGATGGACAATGCAGAGTGTCCTGCGCGGTTTCCTGGTCGCCCAGGTGGACGAGGACCTGGCCCAGATCCATCTGAGGCTGCACCGGGATCCCGGATACCTCGAACGTGCCGTTGCCTCTCTGCGGGACGATCAGAGGGGCGGTCCTTTCTCGCTCCCCTCGTACGTCCTGCAGCTGAGCCTGGACGACGACGCCACGGGGCTGCGCACCTCCCTGCCCTGGGGGGAGCTGTCCCGGGCTGCCGTCCTGGACCAGCCAACGCATGCCGAGGCCACGGCGGACAACGGCCGGATCCGCACGGCCCGGGGTCTGATCGAGGACTCCGGGTCCTTCCGCGTCGTCGCCCTGCCCTTCCTGTACGAGGATTCCGAGGGGGAACACCCCGGGGCGATTCTGGTCGCCCAGTCCCTGGACGATGTGGACAGCTCTGTGGACAAGGTGCGGTGGGCCGTTCTCTGGAGCGGATGCGCCGTCCTACTGGCCGGTGTCCTGCTGGGATGGTTGGCGATCCGCCGGGCCTTCGTGCCCCTTGCGCAGGTCGAACGGACGGCGGCGGCGATCGCGGCGGGGGACCTGTCGCAACGGGTGCCCACGCGCCCTGCCCGCACGGAGGTCGGACGGCTCACCGAGTCGTTGAACGGCATGCTGGCGCAGATCGAATCGGCTTTCCGGGACCGGGAGGCCTCCGAGTCCAGGACCCGCAGGTTCGCGGCCGATGCCTCGCACGAGCTGCGCACGCCGTTGGCGGCGATCCGCGGGTTCGCGGAGCTGTACCGGCAGGGCGCCGTCGCCGATCACGAGGTGCCCCGGACCATGCGGCGGATCGAGAGCGAGGCCGAGCGTATGGGCGGGCTCGTGGAGGATCTCCTGCTCCTGGCCCGACTCGACGAGAAGCGCCCGGCCCGCAGCGAGCCGGTCGATCTGGCGGTGCTGGCCGGGGACGCGGTGCACGATGCCCGGGGGCTGGACCCCACCCGGAGGGTGACCCTGTGCGGGCCGGCCTCGGGGGGCCCCTGTCCGACGGTCGTGATCGGGGACGAGGACCGTCTGCGACAAGTGGTCGCCAATCTCATGGGGAACGCGATCCGGCACACCCCGCCGGGGACTCCGATCGAGCTGGCGGTCGGGGTGGTTCCGGGACAGTCCTCGGGCCCGGCCTCCGCCGGCAGCCCCGGCAGCCCCGGCAGCCCCGGTAGCCCTGGTAGCCCTGGTAGCCCCGGCGACGTCGCCCTCCTGGAGGTCCGCGACCACGGTCCGGGGATCCCTCCGGACAAGGCCGCTCGGGTGTTCGAGAGGTTCTACCGCGTGGACACCTCTCGTTCCCGGGGGCAGGGGGGAGGCGCGGGGCTGGGGCTGTCCATCGTGGTCGCCGTGGTCGAGTCCCACGGTGGCACGGTCTGTCTGCGCCCGACACCGGGGGGAGGGGCCACCTTCCGCGTGGTCCTGCCCTGTGCCCCCGACGACGTCCCGTCGTGCGAAAGCGGCCGGGGGGCCTCAGGATGAGCCAAAAGCCCGGGAGCGGAACGGAGCACGGACCCTCCCACCGAGCGTGTTCCCCCGGTACAGACCAGGATCTTCCCGATCGATTCACCCCTCTCCCAGGAAACTCCCAGCTACGGTGGAGGCGCCCCACAGGACCGAGCGGTGAGATGTGTCTATCCATTCCCCGGAGAGGTGACCTTCATGTCGCAGACAACGGAACCGGAACCCGAGAACTGGCGAGGCCGCTGGGACGGTCCGAACACCGGTGGCAGCGACGAGCCGCAGGGCCGGGCTCGCGGGTCCCGGGGCTCCACGCCGGACGTCGCTGAACCCACCCAACAGATTCCCGCCTCCACCGTGTCCTGTTTCGAGGAGGGTCCGCCCGATCCGGGCCCCGCCTCCGAGCGCAGGGACCGCAAGGGACCCACCTGGATGATCCTGGGGGCCGCCACCGTGGCCACAGCTCTCCTGGCGAGTCTGCTCACGGTCGGGGTCTCTGACCTGTTCGAGGACGACGGCAACAGCGGTTCGATCTTCAGTACGAGCAGCTCCGACAACGGCAAACAGGTCGATCCGCCGGTGAAGTCGACCAACGGTTCAGCCCCCGATTGGCAGGCCGTGGCATCGACGGTCGGCCCCAGCGTGGTCTCCGTGAAGTTGACCGCCCGGCAGGAGAGCCCCTTCGGCCAGCAGGAGACCAGCTCCGGGGAGGGCTCCGGCGTCATCATCGACACCGCCGGGCATGTGCTGACGAACAATCACGTCGTCGACGGTGCGGGGCAGAACGGCTCGATCACTGTCCTGCTGAGCGACGGGCGGGGATACTCTGCCGACGTCGTCGGCACGGACCCGGCCACCGACCTGGCCGTCATCAAGATCAAGGACACCCCCAAGGATCTGAAGGCCGCGACCCTGGGCAACTCCTCCGACGTCAAGGTGGGCAGCGGCGTCATGGCTCTCGGCAACCCCCTCGGGCTGTCGAACACCGTCACGACCGGCATCGTCAGCGCCGTGAACCGTCCCGTGACCACGACCGTCTCGTCCTCGCAGCAGCAGAACCCGTTCGGGCAGTCCACGGGTGAGCAGGTGGTCACCAACGCCATCCAGACCGACGCCGCGGTGAACCCCGGCAACAGCGGTGGCGCCCTGGTCGACTCCGGGGGCCGGGTCGTCGGCATCACCTCGTCGATCGCCTCCCTCGGCAGTTCGGTCAGTGGCCAGTCCGGCAGCATCGGGCTCGGCTTCGCCATCCCGATCAACAAGGCCAAGTCCGTCGCCAACGAATTGATCAAGAGTGGAACGGCGACGCACGCGTGGATGGGTGTGACGCTGCGGGACGGCAGGGTCGAGGACAGCAGCGCCACCCGGGAATCCGCACAGGTCGAGAGCGTTTCGAAGGACTCACCCGCCGACAAGGCCGGTATGAAGCGCGGCGACCAGATCATCGCGATCGACAAGGTCGCCGTGAGCGGTTCGGACTCCCTCGTGGCCCACATCCGCGAGCGCGACACCGGAACCGAGGTGACCTTCACGGTCATCCGTGGCAAGGAGCACAAGGACATCAAGGTGAAGCTGGGAACCAGGCCGAACCAGAGCCAGTGATCCTCGCAGGGTCCGTGAACAGGGCGATGGCCCGTACGCCGTGAGCGTACGGGCCATCGGGGCTGTTTGTTGTCCGCGGGCTCAGCGAGCCGACGTCGTCTGTGAGGGGACCTTGTTCTCCCTCACGGACCAGGACATCTCCAGGCGTCGTGTGCCGTCCGTGCGCTCGACCGGGGTCCACCGCGCCGACGGGCGGGACCTGCCCTGCGTCTTGTTCTGAAGTGTGCTGTTCCTGGTGGCAGTCACGTTGGTCATTTCTGGAACACCTCCGTCGTCCCCCGCCGTTTGTTCCCCCCTGGCCGGTTCGGGCTCCCGCCGGTTCGCACCGGTGGCGCTGCAACCTCTACAGCCACCCGCCCAACCTTCATGGTCATCCTTCGTTCATCTTTTGTTAACCTCAAGGATAACACCCATTTGCTCGCGACGGGAGTCGAGGAGCGAATAACCAACCAAAGTGACACACCAGAACATAGCGCTCATATGAGACATGCCAGCCATCCCTGGCCCGCAACACTTTCGGAGGTCGCCGACCAGCCCGAACGGACGGGACGCTGTCGCCGTGCCGGCGACAGCGGTCGGCGCATCGCCAGGAGGTCTGTGGCCCGCACCTCGCGCGAACCACGCCGGATCACTGTCCGGGGAAGCGACCCCGACAGAACTCCCTGAACGCCCGGGGAGGGCGCCCTGTCACCTCCTGGACGACAGGGGTGGTGCGATCCTCCGCCCCCTGAGCGATGCCGACGTCCAGAGCCGCGAGGAAACGTGCGTAGCCACCGGGCATCCCTGCCATCTCCAGAAGACCGACGAGTTCGCCCTCCCCGACCGCACGGTGGCGGACCGGCCTCCCGCCGACCTCGCAGAGGACGGCTGCAACGTCGTCGTAGGAGAGGCTCTCGGGTCCGGTGAGGACATGATCTGTGTTGTGGGGCACCGGGTCGGTCAGAGCCCGTACTGCAGTTTCTGCGATGTCCAGGGGATCGATGAATCCGACCCTTCCGTTGCCGGTGGCACTGACGATCTCACCCCGTTCACGGATGTTACGGGCATGCGGGTGGTTCCCCACGAAGTTCTCCATGAACCACGAAGGCCGCAGGACAGCCCATTCAGAAAAAATGTCTCCCAGACAGGTCTGCACGAGTCCGAGGCCGTGTTCACCGGCTGGGACCGCGGAGGAACCGAGCAGGACCGCCCTGTGGACACCAGAACGCCGAGCGAGTTCGAGGAAGGGCAGCACTACCGGCGACGGGTCGAGCAGGCCGGTCGGCGCAACCACGTACAAAGCTCGCGTACCCCGCAACGCCGGAAGATGGGTTTTCGGGTCATACCAATCAAAAGGAATGTCCGCCCCGGCTCCCCGTGCAGCCGTCCGGACCCGGCGACCCCGATGCGCCAGTTCACGCGCTATGAGTCGTCCCGTGGTTCCGGTACCCCCGGTGATCAGGATCATGAGCCCTCCCGACGTCCGAGTCCGGCTGGTCGGGTAGGCCGGTCCGGAGAGGCCGACGGGAACTCCATCACGGCAGTGGATACCTCACTCATGACTCACCTCACATGGTTCGGGCGGTCCCGGCCGGAGGGACCAGGCGCGACGAACACGCGCGCCATCACTCCCACCGGAAGCAGTACCATTCGGACCGCTGGTCCAGTTCATCATACGGACTGCCAGTCCACTTACGGAAGGGGTAGCCGGTGCGCGCCGATGCCGCCCGCAACCGAGATGCAGTGCTCGATGCGGCCGGGCATTTGCTCGACACGGCCCCGGACCCGGACATGGTTTCGATGGATGACGTGGCCGCCGCGGCCGGTGTCGGCAAGGGCACGTTGTTCCGACACTTCGGCGATCGGGTCGGTCTCCTGCGCGCCCTGTACGAAGAGCGCGGAGCCCGGTTGCAGGAACAGCTGAGGACGCTTCCCCCGGGCCGGCCGGCCGAGCAGGTACTGGCGCTTTTGTACGCCGTCCTTCACTTCAAGATCCAGAATCGAACGCTCACCCTCGCCCTGGAGAGCTCCGGCGGTGGCTCCCCGTACAACAACATCACCTATCACGATCTGCATGCGACCTTGACCGAGCTGATCACCCGGGCCAGAGGACCTCGCTCCGCAGATTTCCTGGCCCACGCCCTCCTCGCTGCCGTACGCAGCGACCTCGTCACGCACCTACAGGAATGGCCGGACGAGCGCCTGTACACGGGCCTCGCGGAGCTCACAGAGGCCGTACTGGAAAGCACCTGACATCAATCGTCTCCCGCACGATCCTTTCGGGGGATCAGCCAACCGAACGATCAGCCGACCGAACGATCGGAACGGGCGCCCACGTAGGAGGCCGGATCGGCGACGACCTTCTGGATCATGAGACCGGCTGCCCCGCGGACCGCAGCGTCCTGCCCGACCCCGGACACGAGCAGACGGACCGGGGCCCAGCGCATCCCGACCACGCGGCGTTCCAGCTCCCGGCGGGCCGGTTCGAACAGCCACGGTGCCAGCAGGGCGTACATCCCCCCGAGCACCACGGTGTCGACGTCGACGACATTCACCAGGGCCGCCATCCCGGAGCCCAGGGCCTGGCCGGCCTCCTCGATCGCGCCGATCGCCCGCGGATCGCCCTCCCGGGCGCGCTCCAGCAGGACGCTGAGCCGTCTCTCCTCGCTGTTGGTCACCGGCCCTGTCACACAGTCCAGTCCGGCCCGGGACAGGATGGCGTCCTGACCGGCGATCCGTTCCAGACAACCGGTGGCACCGCAACTGCACACCGGTCCGTCGGGACTGACCGGCAGGTGACCCAGCTCGCCCCCGAAGCCGCGCTGGCCGCGGAAGAGGCGCCCGTCCATCACGAGCCCCGCCCCCACCCCGATCTCCCCGGAGATGTACCCGAAGGTCCGCAGGGGCTCGCCCTCGTCGGTGCGCAGACCGCCGCACCACAGTTCCCCGAGGGCCGCGAGGTTCGCCTCGTTCTCCAGTTTGATGGGCAGGTCGTGTTCGCCGCACCGACGGCGCAGCTCCTCCACGACGTGCAGGTCGCGCCAGCCGAGGTTGGGGGCGAGGTGCAGGACCCCGTGGTCGGTGTCGACCAGCCCCGGCACGGCCACGGAGACCCCGGCGACGGGCCCGTGCCCGTGGGCGTCGGACAGGGCTCGCGACAGGGCCGAGGCTGCGCGATCGAGCACGACCCCGAAGGGCTGGTCGCGCAGGTCGGCGATCACGGTCTCGCGCCGTCGCAGATTCTGCGCGAGATCCACGGTGCAGCAGGCGATGTAGTCGACGTTGATCTCCAGCCCGATGCCGACCGGTCCGTCGGGGGACAGCCCCAGGGGCAGCCCCGGGCGGCCGGGGGTGGGGCGATCCTCCACTCCCCCGGCGGACGGACCCAGCTCCTGCAGCAGACCGCCCGTGACCAGGGTGTCCACGAGGCTGGAGACCGTCGCCTTGGTCAACCCCGTGGCAGCGGCCAGCCTGGCCCGCGACTGGGGCCCGGTCCTGGCGACCGCCCCGAGGACGAGCGCGAGGTTGTGCTCGCGCAGGGAACGCTGGCGAGCCGGGGCCGATCGGGACACAGGCATTCCCCGATGATATTCGTTCACATAGCGAACGAACAACCTCCAGATGACTCAGGAGGCGTGAAGATGGCGTCTCGAACGGCCCGCCCCCCAAGCAGGAGCCCCGCCACGGTACTGCTGCGGACGAGGAGTTCATCTCCTCCACCCATTGCCACCCGCCCCACCATGGCATAGGTTCAGTACCTGAACGAAGTCGTTCCACACGACAATCGAACCAAGTCCCTGACCGATCCCACTCCTGCCGGCCCCGTTCCCGGCCGATGCTCGAATCGTGACCGTTCCCTGTTCACGCGGGCTCGACCTGAGAACCACGTCCTCGAACAGGGGAGGGGACGTCGGTGGGCGGAGCCCGGAACGATCGGTCCGCCCGCTTCCACAGCCGATCGGAGACGGCAGACCCCGGAGGAACACATGACGCAGTCCACCACCCAGCCCACCCCTGCGGACCGTTTCACGTTCGGTCTGTGGACCGTCGGCTGGCAGGCCCAGGATCCCTTCGGCGCTGTCACCCGGGCCCCCCTCGACCCGGTGGAGTCGGTGGAACGGCTGTCCGAGCTGGGCGCCTACGGTGTCACCTTCCACGACGACGACCTGATCCCCTTCGGATCGGACGCCGCCACGCGCGACAAGAAGATCGCGGACTTCAAGGCCGCCCTCGCACGGACCGGCATGAAGGTCCCGATGGTGACCACCAACCTGTTCAGCCAGCCGGTGTTCAAGGACGGCGGGTTCACCAGCAACGACCGCACCGTGCGCCGGTACGCCCTGCGCAAGGTCATGCGCAACCTCGACCTGGCCGCAGAACTCGGCGCCTCGACGTACGTCTTCTGGGGCGGCCGCGAGGGCAGCGAGAGCGAGGCCGCCAAGGACGTGCGGATCGCCCTGGACCGCTACCGCGAGGGCCTGGACACCCTGGCCGGCTACGTCAAGGACCGCGGCTACGGCCTGCGCTTCGCGCTGGAGCCCAAGCCCAACGAGCCCCGCGGCGACATCATCCTCCCGACGATCGGCCACGCGCTCGCCTTCATCAACAGCCTCGAGCACGCCGACATGGTCGGCCTGAACCCCGAGGTCGGGCACGAGCAGATGGCGGGCCTGAACTTCGTCCACGGTGTGGCCCAGGCCCTGTGGCACGGCAAGCTGTTCCACATCGACCTCAACGGCCAGCGCGGCGTGAAGTACGACCAGGACCTGATCTTCGGTCACGGCGACCTGATCAACGCCTTCTTCCTGGTCGACCTGCTGGAGAACGGCGTCGAGGGCGCGAACTCCTACGACGGCCCGCGGCACTTCGACTACAAGCCCCTGCGCACGGAGGACTTCGACGGCGTGTGGGCCTCCGCGGCCGCCAACATGCGCACCTACCTGCTGCTCAAGGAGCGCGCCCTGGCCTTCCGGGCCGACCCCGAGGTCCAGCAGGCCATGGTCGACGCCAAGATCGGCGAGCTGGCCCTGCCCACCCTCGCGGCGGGCGAGTCCGTCGAGGACCTGCTCAGCGACCGCAGCGCCTTCGAGGACTTCGACGCCGTGGCCGTCGGCAAGCGCGGCTGCGGTTTCGTCCGCCTCAACCAGCTGGCCGTCGAGCACCTCATGGGTGCCCGCTGACCTGCTGGTGACACGACTTCCCCGTCCCTCCGGGCCGTCCGGCTCCCGGCCCGGGGGGACGGGGAACATCGCACTTTCCACCTTCCATCGGGCCGGCTGCACGGAACCGGCAGAGAGGACGCCAGGATGGCTCTGGTCGCGGGAATCGATTCCTCCACGCAGTCCTGCAAAGTTGTGATCCGCCGCTCCGACACCGGTGAACTGGTGCGTTCGGGACGCGCCGTGCACCCGGACGGGACCGAGATCCACCCCGACCACTGGTGGTCGGCGCTGCAGGAGGCGGTTGCGCAGGCCGGCGGGCTCGACGACGTCGAGGCCGTCGCGGTGGGCGGTCAGCAGCACGGCATGGTCACCCTGGACGCCGCCGGGAACGTCGTGCGCCCGGCCCTCCTGTGGAACGACACCCGCTCCGCCCCGCAGGCCACGCGTCTGACGCAGGACCACGGCGGTGCCGGGACCTGGGCCCGCGACCTCGGCCTGGTACCCGTGGCCTCCTTCACCGTCACCAAGCTCGCCTGGCTCGCCGAGCACGAGCCCGAGAACGCCGCGAAGGTCGCCGCCGTCTGTCTGCCCCACGACTGGATCACCTGGAAGCTCGCGGGCTCCCCCGGCCTGGACGCCCTGGTCACCGACCGCGGCGACGCCTCGGGCACGGGCTACTTCTCCGCCGCGACCGGCGAGTACCGCCGCGACCTGCTCGCAGCGGCCCTCGGCCACGACGCCGTCCTGCCCCGCGTACTGGGACCGTCGCAGTCCGCGGGTACGGCCGCCGCCGAAGGGGTGTGCACCGGTGCGCTCCTGGGCCCCGGCACGGGCGACAACATGGCAGCGGCCCTCGGGGTGGGGGCCGGACCGGGCGACGTCATCGTCTCGATCGGGACCTCCGGCGTGGTCAGCGCCGTCGCGGAGGTCCCTGCCGCGGATGCCTCGGGTGCCGTGGCCGGTTTCGCCGACGCCACGGGCCGGTACCTTCCCCTGGTCTGCACCCTCAACGCCGCGAGGGTCCTGTCCGCGACGGCCACGATGCTCGGGGTCGACCTCGACGAGCTGTCCCGGCTGGCCCTGACCGCGCCCTCGGGCTGCGGCGGGCTGACCCTCGTGCCCTATCTGGAGGGCGAGCGGACCCCGAACCGTCCCGACGCCACCGGTGCCCTGCACGGTCTGCGCCTGGACACGGCCGTTCCCGCGCATATCGCCAGGGCCGCGGTCGAAGGACTGCTGTGCGGTCTGGCCGACGGTCTGGACGCGCTCGTCGCGCAGGGCGCGAGGGTCGAACGCGTGCTGTTGGTCGGTGGGGGCGCCCGGTCGGAGGCTCTGCGCCGGATCGCCCCGGCCGTCCTGGGCCACCAGGTCGTCGTCCCGCCGCCCGGGGAGTACGTCGCCGACGGCGCCGCACGCCAGGCGGCCTGGGTCCTGCGGGGCAGGGACGAACCGCCCGTCTGGGAGCTGCCCGGCACCGAGGTCCTCCGGGCGGAACCCGCCCCGGCCGTCCGGGCCCGCTACGCCGAGGTGCGGGACCTCACCGCCCGCAGGCCGGGCTGAGGAACTCCGGCAACAGAGAACTCCGGCCGCCAGGACATCCGCGCTGTCCTGGCGGCCGGTCACCATTTTGGGTGTGCAACCGGCTCCTGTGGACCCGAAGGCGGCAATCCCCACGCGACAAATCGCTCAGAGCGAGCCCCCGGAACTCCCGGAACCCCCACCGCCCCGATAGCGGGCGATCAGATCGCGGTAGACCTCGAAACTCCGCTTGGGGAAGCGGCGCAGGCTCCCCTCCTCGACCCTCACCAGTCCGAAACGCTGGGTGTACCCCTGCGACCACTCGAAGTTGTCCAGGAGGGTCCAGGCGAAGTAGCCCCGGACGTCCGCCCCCTGGGCCACGGCCTCGATCAGGCTCTCCACGTGCGAGGTCAGATACGCGCCCCGCCGAGGATCCTCGACCGTCCCGTCCGGGCCCGGCAGCGGATCGTGGAAGGCCGCCCCGTTCTCCATGACCACCAGGGCGGGGGCCCCGGGGTAGTCCCGTCCGATCCGCAGCAGGAGCGCCTTCAGGCCCTCGGGGGTGATGTGCCACCCCATGCTCGTGCCCTCGTCCCCGGGGTCCGACCAGCGCACGTTCCCCACCCCCGGGTAGCTCCCCGGTCCGGCCAGTCCCGAGTGTTCCCCCTGCTCCTGTGAGCCGTCCGACGCCGGCAGCAGGAAATGATCGGAGTAGTAGTTGACGCCGAGGTAGTCCAGGGGCGCCGCGATCTGCCGGAGGTCGCCGTCCCGGACGAAGCCCTCCAGATGGGGCGCGAAGGTCTCCAGGAGGTCCGGCGGGTAGGACCCCAGCAGGAGGGGGTCGAGGAACCACCGGTTCTGCTCGCCGTCCAGCAACCGGACGACCCGTTCGACTTCCTGCGTCCGGTCCTCGGACACCCCTGGGGCCGTGTGGAACGAGAACAGGTTCAGGACGATCCCCAGCTGATGGTCCGCAGGCGCCTGGGAGCGCAGCGCCTCGACGGCCCGGCCATGGGCCAGCAACAGGTGGTGGGCTGCCCGGACCGCGGACGGGTGGTCGGCGAACCCCGGGGCGTGCACACCGCTGCCGTAGCCCAACCAGGCCGAGCACCACGGCTCGTTCAGGGTTGCCCATTGCCGGACCCTGTCTCCCAGGGCGGCATGCATTCCCAGGGCGTAGTCGGTGAAACGGTCCACGGTCCGCCGGTCCAGCCATCCGCCGTCGTCCTGGAGTTCCACGGGCAGATCCCAGTGGTACAGCGTGGCCCACGGTTCGATGCCAGCGTCGAGCAGCCCGTCCACGAGCCTGTCGTAGAAATCCAGCCCCTCCCCGGAGAGTTCGCCCCTCCCGGAGGGCATCACCCTGGGCCAGGAGATGGAGAACCTGTAGGCGTTGACCCCCAGGCTGCGCAGGAGTTCGACGTCCTCCTCCAGGTGGCTCACGTGCTCGCAGGCGATCCTCCCGTCGGAGCCGTCCGCGATCCGGCCCGGTTCGGCACAGAACCTGTCCCAGATCGAATCGGACCGGCCCTCGGCCTCCCCCTCGATCTGGAAAGCCGAGGTACCGACTCCCCAGACGAAAGCGGCCGGCAGGGACGGCAGGGCACCGCGCTCGTCCACCTGGTTCACAGTTCCCGTTCCTCCTCCTGGATCGGATCTCCGCCACCTGGCCGGCCCCGGAGCCACCCGCCCGCCACCCGCCACCCGCCGGACGCCCGTCCCGACGCCGGACCGCCGCAGCGGTCCGACCCCCATGCAACACCACGGAAGAGGGCGGGGAGCGAAAGTCCCCTCCCCCGATGTTCGTGTCTGCGGGACACGACTCCGTCCGGGACACGACTCCGTCCGGTTCGCGATTGTGTCCGGTCTGCAGGACGTCCGCGGATCGGATGGGTATCGTTCGAAGGAGTGCGAACAGATCGGGCCATCGCCTCCGCAGCCCTCGCAGCTCCTCCTGCGGTCGATCTCTCCTCATCGGAGGGAGACACCCGCAGAATCATCATGGTCACGGTGCGCTACTACGCCGGGGCCCGGGCAGCTGCCGGGACAGACAGCGAGCCGGTGCTCGTCGACTCCGCGGCAACGGTCGAACAGTTGAGTTCCGAACTGTCCCGGCTGCACGGTGCCGCCTTGTCCAGAGTCCTGCCCGTCTGCACCTTCCTGATCGACGAAACAGCCAGTGACCAGCGCGCTCCTCTGCCGTCCTGTGCGACCGTCGACGTGCTGCCGCCGTTCGCCGGGGGGTGAGCCCAGCGGCGCAGCAGCGCCCGTCCGGGCTCGAGGCCCACCCGAACAGTGGCCCACATCACAGGCCCGGAGCGGTTTTTGTCCACTTCGTTGTCTGCCCGTGATGAAAACAGGGGTAACCGTCGGTTACGGTTCCTCAGGGGATGTGCGGCGAGGCCCGCAGGGGACGTTCACAGTCGTACCTGACGTCGACCAGGCCACAGCGGCCAGGTCGTTTTTCGTCCGGTCCCGAGACCGGGGAAGGAGCCGCAGTGCTCAAGCTGCTCCAGGACGCGCGGAATGCCCCTGTTCTGCGGCCGACCGACCGGACCGGCCTCGCGGCCCCCGATCCGACGACTGCCGGCCACCGCCCGCCGGAGCACCGGAGACCGTTCGACCGCGTGATGCGCCAGATCGGTCCGGAAGCCCTCGTGGTCGTCCTCGGAGTGATCATCTTCAGTTGGGACCTCGGTACGCCCAGCCCCTGGCGGGACGAATCGGCCACCATGGTCATCGCCGATCGCTCCGTGCCGCAGATCCTGCAGCTCGCCGCCGGCGTCGACCTGGTGCACTTGTCCTACTACCTGATCGCCCACGGCGTGCTCGCCCTGGTCCCCGGAGCCGATCCCGACACCGCCCTGCTCACCGTCCGGTGGGTGAGTGTCGTGGCAGTGGCCCTGACAGCCGGGGTCATGGTCCGCATCGGCCGTCAGCTTGGCTCGGCGTTCGTGGGGACGACCGCGGCCCTCATGCTCCTCACCAGCCCCCTGGCCTCCCGCTACGCCCAGGAGGCCCGCTCCTACGCCCTGATCATGCTGGCTGCGGCCTGCGCCACCTGGGCGCTGCTGCGGGCCTGCGGGCGCCCGTGGCGGCGGCGCGGCTGGACGCTCTACGGCCTGGCCCTCGGTGCCACGGCCCTGCTCAATGTCCTGTCCTTCCTGCTGCTCCTGGTCGTTCACACCGTGCACGTCCTGACGAGCACGCCCTCCACCGTCCGACGCCGCTGGTGCACCGCCACCGGCCGGACCGTGGCCCTCCTGGCGCCGTTCGTGCTGATGTCCTTCAGCCAGCGCACCCAGGTCGCGTGGATACATTCGCCCGGTCTGGACATCCTGCACCATTTTCTGCTGATCGAGTACGAGACCCTCCTGGTGCCCCTGGCCGTGATCACGATCGCCGCCGGGGCGCTCCTGGCCGGGGCCCTGCGACGTCGCACCACGGCGGTCCTGCCCGCGCCGCGGACGGCCGGCGAGGTCAGGATTCCTGCGATGATCGCTGCAGGCCTGTCCCCTCTGCCGATGGGGCCCCGGCTCCCAGCCCCCGCGCGGTCGGCCCCCGTGGCCGGTTCCCCCGACCGGGAACGCCGTCGCGCCTTCGCCGCGCTCATGGGCTCCGGACCCCACCGGGGTGCCTTCTTCCTCGGCCTGACCTGGTCCTTGGTCCCCCCGCTCCTGCTGTGGTGCGTCTCGCAGGTGCATCCCCTCTTCGCCCACCGCTACGTGATTTTCTCCCTGCCGGGGACGGCCCTGCTCCTGGCGAGCCTCGCGCCTCTCCTGCGCCCGTTGGGAGCCCTCCTCCCGCTCGTCGCGCTGGTCCTGTCCGGAAGCCACACGCAGTCCATCTACCGGCACCCCGCCGTGGGGCACGGTGAGGACGTCCGGGGAGTCACCCGCTACATCGCCTCCCACGCCCTGGACTCCGATGCCGTCCTCTTCCTGCCCGACCAGATGCGACTCCTCGCCCAGCAGTACCCCGATCGCTTCCGCGGGCTGACCGATCTGGCGGCGGACGCAAGCCCCGTCAAGACCTCGACCATCTGGGGCGAGGAGAGGCCGGAGACCGTCCTGCGCCGGATCGAGGGCCGCACCCGGATCTGGGTCATAGCGGGTCCGAACGGGCTCGCCGGGCCGAAGTCGCAGGCCGACACGGCCAAGGTCGCCACACTCTCGCGGGACTACCGCATCAGCGAGCACGCGAACTTCCTGAAGTTCGAGGTCTTCCTCTACACGCTCGTGCCCACCCCGCCCGCGCAGACCCCCGGTCCGCTCTCCCTCGGCGTCCCGCAGGAGTTCTGAACAAACGGTGGGGCGTGCCTCTCCCGGGCAGGGGCCCGGGCCGTTCCGTCAGGGGCAGTGCACCCATTCCTCGGTGCCGTCGGCGAAAACCTGGCGTTTCCACACCGGGAGCCGGCTCTTGGTCTCCTCGACGATCCGGCCCGCGGCCTCGAACGCCTCCCGGCGGTGGGTCGCGCAGACGGCGACGACGAAGGCCGTCTCGCCCACGGCCAGCGACCCCACCCGGTGCGAAGCCGCCGCAGCGTGAAGGCCGTACCGGACGAGCTCCTCCCGCACGATCAGGTCCAGGACCCGGGCCGCGCTCGGATGCGCCGAATACTCCAGTCCACGCACGGACCGTCCATCGTCGTGGTCCCGCACGACCCCGTGGAAGGCGACCACGGCTCCGCCCGCGCGATGGGCCACGAAAGCCTCGTACCGGGAGGGGTCCAACGGGGCTTGGACGATCTCGGCGAGGACCTCCGGCTGTCCGCCCCCGGGCGATCGGCTGCTCTTCGGGGATCCGGACCTCACAGCCCTCAGCTTAGGGGCCGGTCCTCCGGGGCCGAGCTTCCCGGGCCGAGCTTCCCCGGGCCGGGCTTCCGGAACGGGGTTCGTCAGGCCCTGACGGCCGCCCGCATCCGGGCCAGTTGCCGATGCATCGACCCGGCGTCGAGCGTCGTGATCCCCTTCAGGCAGTGACGGCTCAGGTCCTGGAGACCTTCCAGCTGGTCGTACCCGTTGGCCAGTTGTTCGTCGATCGGGCCCACGTAGGGGTCCAGTTCCCGCGTGCGGCCGTGGCGCACGACCAGGAGCCTCCATTTGGCCAGGAACCGGCGGAAGTCCGTGAGCTGTTCGGCGGCCTTGGCGATCAGGGTGGCCGAGGACGTGAGTTCCCGGTTCACGGCCTCCATGGCTCGGGTCATCTCGTCGATCCCCGCGCCGAGGGCATCGCAGAGCTGCCCGATCTCGGACAGCGGTCCTTCCGGTTCGGCGGGGTCTGCGGGGTCGTGGCCGACGTCGGCCATGTCGCAGACCAGGGTCGCAACCATGTCGTCGTGCAGCCGGGCCAGAGCGATCCGGTACCGCAGCGCCGCGATCGCCGGGCCCAGACGGTCCAGCTTCTCGGTGAGCTGGGTGAGGGTCTCCACGGTCTGGTCGGCGGGCCGGCTCATGGCCTCTGCCACCGTCCGCAGGACCTGTGCCTGGCCCGCCTGCTCCGCCGAGCCCGTCCGGGCCGCGGCCACGGCCCGCCGCAGTTGGTGGCTGGCCTGGAGCACGGAGGCCGAGGACGCCGAGAGGGAGCGGGCCAGACTCTGGTAGGTGTCGAGCAGCCCCACCAGGTCGGTGAAACGCTCGTCGAGGGCGTCGACGGCTGCGAGGATCTCCCCGAAGCCCGCTGCCGCCCCGACACTGTCGCCGGCCCGCGTCTGCCGGGCCGTGTGGGCCGCCATCTCGGCGGGGAGGGCTTCGGTGATGAACTGCCCGAAGTCGGCGAACCCCAGCCCTCGGACGCGGCTCTCCAGGGCCGCCGCTCCGAGTCCGGCAGCGGCCCGGTTGCCGGCGCCCGCGCGCTCCGCCTCCTGTTCGACGGCCCGGACCTCGGCGTAGACGCGGACGATGTCCTGGAAATGGCGGGAGCGGGGACGGATCCGCACGGCCAGGTAGCCGTCGTCGAGCGGCGTGATCGTGGTGAAGACCCAGTAGTACGCGCCGTCCTCGGCCAGGTTGACGACGTAGCAGGCCATGGGACGGCCCGAGAGCAGCCGGTCCCACAGGAGTTTGAAGGCGCCCCGGGGCATGGCCGGGTGTCTGAGGATGTTGTGGGGGCACCCGATGAGCTCGGAGGGCTCGTAGCGCGACACGAGTGCGAAGGATGCGTTGACCGACCGGATGACGCCCTGGGAGTCCGTGGTGGAGAAGAACAGTTCTTCATCACCGATGAGGCGTTCCTCACCAGTCGGCTGCGCTGCCGCCAGCGGTACCACGGTCGTCCTCCCGACTGGTTCGAAGTGTGACAACACAGCCGAAGAGTCGGCGCTGCGCACTGTATCCGAACAACCACATGGCCTGACTGTGAGCAGCCTAGCCTCAGGAATGGTCATAACAGTGACAGCTGTGGATTCTGTGACGCAAGGGGTTGTTGGGATCTGTGAGGCAGAAGCTCCGGAGTCCGGCCCGGGGGTACTACAACGGCGCCGGGGGCGGACCTGGTGAGGTCCGCCCCCGGCATCCCGGTCTCCCGGGCTGTGGAACGTCGATCCGACAGCGCTGTGGAGCGTCTCTCCGACAGCTGCGCGGATCAGAAGTCCATGCCACCGCCCATGTCACCGGCGCCGCCCGCGGGAGCGGCAGCCTTCTCGGGCTTGTCCGCCACGACGGCCTCCGTGGTGAGGAACAGCGCGGCGATGCTGGCGGCGTTCTGCAGGGCGGAGCGGACCACCTTGGCGGGGTCCGGGATCCCGGCCTCCAGCATGTTGACGTACTCGCCGGTCGCGGCGTTCAGGCCGTAGCCGGGCTTCAGGCCGCGCACCTTCTCCGCGACGACGCCACCCTCCAGGCCGGCGTTGATCGCGATCTGCTTCAACGGGGCCTCGACGGCGACCTTGACGATGTTGGCGCCGGTGGCCTCGTCGCCCTCCAGCTCCAGCTTCGCGAAGGCAGCCTTGCCCGCCTGCGCGAGAGCGACGCCACCACCGGCGACGATGCCCTCCTCGACAGCGGCCTTGGCGTTGCGCACGGCGTCCTCGATGCGGTGCTTGCGCTCCTTGAGCTCGACCTCGGTCGCGGCCCCGGCCTTGATGACGGCAACACCGCCGGCCAGCTTGGCCAGACGCTCCTGCAGCTTCTCGCGGTCGT
>JAUPKJ010000208.1 GCA_030837505.1 Actinomycetota bacterium | reverse complement strand
CTGGCCCTGGCCACGTCCTTCCTCGTGATCGCCGGCAGCTGGGCCGTCTACGAGGAACGAGCCCGCCACGAAGCCGCGAGGTTGCCCACGACAGACCTGTCGGCGGCGGGAGGAGGACAATCGGCCAAGGTCTGGATGGAGATCAGCACCGACGTGTTGCACGATGAAATGCCGTTCGTGGTGTTCTCGATCGAGCCCAGGGTGGCGGATGCGCCTTTGCCTCCGGGGTTGCCGCGGTGGCCGGAGCCGGGGGAGGCGTTCGTGTCCCCGCAACTGTTGAAGGACGGCGCCGGCGAGCAGGTCGCCGACCGGTACGGGAAACTCGCCGGTGTCATCGGCGAGGACGGACTCGGCGTCCCCGACGAACGTCTCGTGTGGCGACGACCCCCTCGGGGTGTGGCCCTCGACGGAAACATCACCCTGAATTTCGATGAGTTCGTCGGGCTGGAGAAAGCGACGCCCGTCGGTGGATGGGGGGAATCGGAATATCTGTTCAGCTGGAGAGAGTTCTCCCATGCTGTTCTGGGGCTGCTCACCCTGCCGGCGCTGGCGCTGCTGTATGTGGGGAACGGTTTCGGGATCGAGGAACGCCGACGCCGGGATCTGCTGCTGTCGACGATGGGAGCTTCCGGGCTCCAGCGGTGGTGGATACGGATCGGGGACGTGGCCGGGCCGATCCTGGCGGGACTGGGCGTCGCCCTGGCCGGTCTCCTCGCAGTGATCTGGACCGACCCACGGTTACCGATCACCGGGTTCATCGTCCCGGGGAACTACCTTGCAGCGCACTGGTCCGTGATGGGCTGCGCCGTGGCAGCCGCCGGAGCAGGGGCCCTGCTGTTCTCGGTCTTCATGCCGATCCGGCGTACGACGAACAGCACCCGACCGGTGCGGCGCCCCGAGGGGGCACGCTGGGGGTGGCTTCTGGTGTTTCCCGTGGTGCTGGTGGTCGCGGTGCGCCTGCCGGACCTCGTGGACCCCGTCGAGGGATCACACGGTCCGCTGTGGGTGGTCACCTACTTCGTCGGAGTGGGGGCCGCACTGATCACTCTGCCGTTCGCTCTCGGAGTGCTGGTGGGGGCAGCAGGACGGGTCCTGGCCTTCTGGGGGAGGTCACGCGGAAAGACAGCAGCACTCATCGGGGGACGTCGGCTGGCCGTCGGATCCTCCGGGACCGTGCGCATGGTCACAGGGATCGTTCTCCTCGTGGGGATTCTCCTGCAAGCCGATCTCTGCTGTTCCGTGATGACTCGCGGGGACACCGGATCGGCGGACGATCGGAGAGATCCCGAGACCGCGGTCGTCGTTCTGGACGCGCAGGGGCAGAACTATCTTGCGCAGTTCCTGAGAGAGCTGCCCGTCGGAGCCGGGACGGTTCTCCTCCAGGACACGACCTCGTTCGCCTCGCAGGAGGGGAGCCAGTTGGTCACGGGGGAATGCTCAGATCTGAAGGCGTTGGGTTTCTCGTGCGAGGGAAAGAAGAAACTCTCGGAATTTCCCTCGCGCGCCCAAGGAATCGTGTCGGAACTGTCCTCGTTCTGGGAACCGCCGACGGTGACGGTCCGGAGCGCCCCGATCGAGACCGCAGACCACCTGGACTCCCGCCCCTCCTATCTGCTGATCAGCGGTGCTCCTGGGACAGGGGTGGAACTCGGTGAGATCAAGAAAATCGCCCATCACTCGCTGGCAGATGTCTCTTCCCTCGCCTACCTGGAGGATTACTGGTCCGGGAACGGTGCGACCAACGCCCACCAGTCGCTGTGGATCATCTTGTTCGGGCTGGGGACGGTTCTGACCCTGGGCACAGCCCTGGCCGTCACGGCCGCGACACGTTTCCGGGAACAGGCCGACGCCCTGGGCCCGGTGTCGGTCCTGACCGGAGGCCGCTCTCT
Organism: Actinomycetota bacterium; assembly: GCA_030837505.1. Classification (GTDB taxonomy): domain Bacteria; phylum Actinomycetota; class Actinomycetes; order Actinomycetales; family Kineosporiaceae; genus JAUPKJ01. The sequence goes on along the minus strand of JAUPKJ010000208.1, from coordinate 10,423 downwards.
GTTCTGGGGTATTGGGGGCTGGACCGTCGCGACCCCCATGACCCTGGCCGCCTGGTCGGCCCTGCCGGTGTCCCGTTTCCTGTCCGTACCCGTGACCAGCACGACCGACGGCCCGATGCTCTCCGGAACCCTGCAGATCGCTGTCCCCGGGGCCCTCACCGTGATCGCCCTGCTCACGTGGGCCTACGTGAGTGTGAACACCGTCCGGCAACTTCAGGACTGGAAACCGCGGAACACCTGAGGAAAGTGTCGGCGTTCGGGCACCGCGGGCCCGGGTGGGGCGTCCGGCCCGCGGTGCCCCTGGCGTCAGGGGTACCGCGGGCCGACACCGGAACGGTCACAGTGACAGGAAGCTCCGGAAGGTCAGGGTCTTCGCGTCGTAGGTGGCGACGCCGGCGGTCGTGAGGACCCACAGGGTGCCGTCGCCGACGTAGGACCGCAGCGGCACGGCCGGGTCCCACGCGCCGGTCCGGTCCCGGACGGTGGCCCGGCCCGTGGCCGTGGGGTGCAGGACGACCGGCTCGCCCAGGCCCTTCGCGGACGACCTCAGCGCGACCAGCCCGCTCTCCCAACTCGTCGGCGGGGCGAAGTCGGGGGCGGGCACCGGGAGCGCCGCGTCCGACCCCGACCCGTCCGATGGCGACCCGTTCGACCCCGACCCGTTCGAGGTGCCAGGGCTCGCCGGGGCGGTCGAAGCAGCGGAGGCGACCGGACCGGTCGGGGTCGCGACCGTCGACCCGGCAGAGCCCTCCGCACCGGGCGCACCGGTCGGATCCTGCGAGACCGGGTCGTCGGGGGCCGTGCGTCGGGGGAGCTGCTCGGAGGGCTTCGGCAGCTCGACCTTCCCCATCCTTTGGAACGGCACCAGGACCAGGTCCCCGGCCAGGGTGAAGGCGTGGTGGTCGCCCTCGACGTCGCTCCACGCGCCGGGCAGGTCGGCGCGGTCGAGGCGTTTCGGCGAGGCCGGGTCCGACACGTCGAACAGGCTCACCTGCAGGCCCTCGACGGTGCCCTGCGCGTCGGCGTCCCGGCCGACGCCCAGCAGGGTGTCCCCTCCGGCCGGGTGCAGGTACCCCGAGTACCCGAGGATCTTCAGCTCGCCCGTGACGCGCGGCGCCGTGGGAGTGCGCAGGTCCACGACGTACAGGGGGTCGGTCTGGCGGAACGTCACCACGTAGCCCCGGTCGCCCAGGAACCGCACCGATCGGATCTGCTCGCCGCGGCCGAGCCCGCCGACGTCGCCCACGCGCCGCAACCGGTCGCCGTCCCGGCGCAGGACCGTCACCCGGCTCTCGCTCGCCGGCCCTTCGGCAGACCCTGCCGTGGGGGCGTCGTCGGGGTCGAGATCGTCGGCCCGGTCCACCGCGGTGGACGTCCCGCTGGTCGTCGTCGCCACGCGCAGGTGCCCCGCGTGCTCGTCGAGCGAGAACTGGTTGAGCAGGATCCCGGGAACCTGCCCGGAGGCCAGATACCGGGGGGCCTGCCGTCCCGTCGTGTCGAACAGGTGGATCGAGGTGCGTTCCGTGGCCGCGGGAACACCGGCGCGGACATCGGACCCTGGGCGGGGGATCGCCTCCGTGGAGATCCTCCACTCGGACGTGGCGACCCAGGTGTGGTCGGCCGTCGCGTACAGGGTGCCGCCCCGGGCTATCACCGCCGCGGACTCCCACTGGGCCACTCCGGCGCCGTCCCGCAGAGCGAACGACAACAGGGACAGCGTGCTCAGCCCGGAGAACTGCCCGGGGGCGGCGACCGCATCGCAGGTCACGGCCTGGCCCGTGCGCTCGACCGCCCCGGAGGGGCCCCGCAGGGTGTAGCGGGGCAGCCACGTCTCCACGGTGGACTCTGCCACGACCTTGCGGTTGGCCTCCAGAGCCCGGTCGCGCGCGGCCTGCCCGCCGTCGGACGGCGTGGTCGTGGGCAGCCGGACCGGGTCGGTCGTGACGGCGAGGCGCGCGACGCCGTCGACGAGCCGCGCGCCCGTCACGGAGCCCTCCACGTCCAGGGTCCGCACGAGCACCGGCCGGGTCGGCGTCGAGATGTCGATCTGGGCCAGTCTGCTGTCCGACGACAGGGGCAGCTGGAGTTTGCGGTCGCCCGACCCCGCGGGGTTCGCGGACCTCCTGCCCATCAGCAGCACGGTGTCGCCCTCGACCAGGAGACTCTCGGGGAGCCACCCCTCCAGGGGCAGCCTCGCCAACAGGGCCGTGCCCTGCGGGGAGGTCCGCAGGATCCGCAGGCCGTTCCGCTCGGCCACGGTGAGCAGCAGGTCACCGGAGCGTTTGGCCAGATCCGCCTCGTCCACCCCGGCGACCTGGACGTTGGTGCCCGAGCCTGAGGCCGAAGCCGAGGCCCCGCCCGCATCGGCCTTCGCCGTCCCGTCGAGGGCAGGGGCCCTCCCGGGGGCGTTCGACCCGTCCGACAGGTCACGTTCGGCACCGGTCGCCAGGACCGGCCCGGAGCCTTCCAACCCCCAGGGGCCCACGGCCTGCGCGCCCCGGTCCCGGAAATGCTCCAGGACGTCGTCGCACCCGTCGAACTCGTGCAGGGCCACGGGCACCATGTCGGAGCCGGGATCCCCCGACGAGGTGTTCCCGCGGTCCCCGTCCACGCCGGAGATCGCCGCCGCCGCGATCACCGAGACCGCCGCGACGGCGGCGACGACGGCAGCGGCCTGCTCGCGCCGGCGACGGCCGGTTGGTCCGGCGGCAGGCCCCGGGCGGCCGTCGGACACGGTGGGTGGAGTTTTCTCGGCCATTCGCCTCGGCCCCCTTCGCACGGACCCGCACCTCGGGTCCGCGATGGGACGGGCCGGGGCCCGCAGCGGTTCCCCTCGGACACGGACCCGTTCGGGAGAGTCCCCCGCCCGAGGAGTCCCCCGCCCGCAGGGTCAGCGCCGGGTGGTGGCGACGACGACGTCCCCCGAGGAGCTCCGCGCCTGGACCACGTGATCGGACCGGGTGTTGCGGGGCACCGTCACCGAGGTGTCCCCCTCCCCGGAGTTCGCCCGGACCTGGTACCCGTCGGCGGGATTCCCGGGCAGCCGCAGGGTGATGTCCCCCGAATCGGTCACGACGTCCGCCTTCTTCGGCGGGGCCAGGAACCGTGCCGTGACCGTCCCGCCGCCGGCCTGCGCCTTCAGGGTCCCGACCCGGGCGTCCCCCACGAAGATCTCGCCGCTGCCGGACACGACCCGCAGGGCCGAAGAGCTCGGGGCGTGGATCTCCACGTCCCCGATCCGGGTGTCCACGTCCACCGGGCCGTCCGGGCCGTCCAGACGGACCTCCCCCGTCTTGCTGCGGATCTTCAGATCCAGACCGGGGGGCAGGACGACCTCGAGCGACTCCAACACCCCGAACTGAAATCCCCCGCCCCGTCCTTGCGCCCGGAGATACAGGGCCCCGTCCGTGACCCGCCGCTCCAACCGGGTGCTCTCGAAGGCGTCCCGGACCATGATGGTGATCCGGCCCGGTTCCATGGCGGGGTCCACCCGCACCCGCAGATCGACCCGCCCGACGTCGATGGTCGCGGAGGTGAGGGACCGCGCGACCGGCTCGTTGCGAAGGATGATCCGCTCACGGGTCGCGAACTGCCCGACCATCCCCAGGGTGACGGCCAGCAGCGTCATCAGCAGTACGAGCAGGGCCCCGACGCGCACCGTCCAGATCAGCAGCCAGGTCCCGTGCCGGGCGACGGACTCAGACATCCTGGTCACCATCGCGTTCCAACCAGCGCAGGACCGCCAGCACCCTGCGGTGATCGTGACTGGTGGGGGGCATGTCCAGTTTGGCGAAGATACTGGAGACGTGTTTCTCGACCGCGCCCTCCGTGACCACGAGGGCCCCGGCGATCGCGGTGTTGGTGCGGCCCTCCGCCATGAGCTTGAGCACGTCCGTCTCGCGCGGGGTCAGGCGCTCCAACGGGTCCCTGCGATGGGCCCGGGACAGCAGCTGGGAGACGACCTCCGGGTCGAGGGCCGTGCCGCCGTCGGCCACCCGGTGCAGGGCCTCCACGAAGTCCGCCACGTCGGCCACGCGGTCCTTCAACAAATAGCCCACGCCGCGGGACCGGCCCGCCACGAGCTGGGTGGCGTAGTTCTCCTCCACGTACTGGCTCAGCACGAGCACCGCGATCGCCGGGAACTGCTCACGGACCACCAGGGCGGCCCGCACCCCCTCGTCGGTGAAGGTCGGGGGCATCCGGACGTCGACGACGACCAGATCGGGCTGCTGCTCGCCCACGACCCGCAGGAACGACTCGGCGTCCCCGCAGGCGTCCACGACGCAGAACCCCTCATCGGTCAGCAACCGGACGAGCCCCTCTCTGAGCAGCACGGAGTCCTCGGCTATGACGACGCGCAGAGGGCGGTCCGGAACGGGGGCTGGGATGATCACGGCGTCCTCCTGGACGGTGCGCTGCGCTCGGGAAGAATGATGGTCAGAACGGTGGGACCCCCGGCGGGGGACGTGACCTCCAGGCGGCCGTCGACGGCCCGGACCCTGTCGCCCAGTCCGATCACACCCGTTCCCCGGGAGGGATCGACGCCGCCGACCCCGTCGTCGGTCACGGTGATGAGCAGACCGGCGTCGTCACGGACGACCTCGACCCGGGCCGCGGACGCGCGGGAGTGCTTGGCGACGTTCGTGAGAGCCTCGGACACGCAGAAGTAGGCGATCGCCTCGATGGTCGGGCTCGGACGCGGATCCAGGGACACCGAGACCGACACCGGGACCGGGGACCGGGCCGCGAGGGCCGACAACGCGGCGTCCAGACCCCGATCGGTCAGCACCGGGGGATGGATCCCCCGCGCGACCTGCCGCATCTCGGTGATCGCCTCCTTGGACGACGAGTGGGCCCGGTCCAGCAGCTCGCGCACGGCCTGCGGGTCCTTCTCCAACTTGCTGCGGGCCATGCCCAACTCCATGGCGATCGAGACCAGCCGCTGCTGCGGGCCGTCGTGCAGATCCCGCTCGATCCGACGGCGTTCCAGTTCGACGGAGTCGACCGTGGCCTCCCGGGTCACGGTCAAGGTCTGGACCCGCTCGGAGAGCACCGACAACTCCTCGGTGTGACTGGGGCCCAGCAGCCACCGGACCAGCATGAGATCCACCCCGACCAGACTGCGGGCCACCAGCGGGACCACCAACGCGACCACCAGTCCCAGGGGAACCATCCACCCCTGGGCCGGGACGTTCCTCAGGCCGAAGGTCAGGTTCAGGGAGTCCCCCTCCAGCTCACCGCGGTACAGGGGCAGGAAGGTCAAAGCCAGTCCCAACGCCGCCAGACACAGGGCGAGGGTCCCGGCCAGGAGCCCCCACAAGCTGCTCAACAGCAGATGGGCCGTCGCCCGCCAGGCCCGCCCGTCGAACAGCAGCCGCTGCCACCAGTTCTTCTCGCCCTTCGCGGTAGGTCGGGGCACCTGAACCCCGACGAGGGCCCTCAGACGGAAACGGTCCAACTCCCCGCAGACCCGGGCAAGGCCCAGACTGACGACGACGATCGGAACCCCCACGAGGACGAAGGGCGTCAGACAGACCCCGATGACCAACATCACGAGCAGGACGAGGTAAGGGACGGACAGCACCAGATCGGCGCACAACTGGGCCAGAGCGAGCCATCCCCACAGCCAGCTCTTGGCCAGGGGTACGAGCCCGGGCCGCTGGAGCACCCCGGGTTCGTGCTCGGACCCGTTCTCGGGTCCCGGCTCTGGCCCGGGACGGGCCTGGGGAGAAGTCATCGACGTCACAGGCTCACGGTAGGCCGACCTGGTCCTCAACAGGACCCGGCCCGCAACCGGATCGACGATGCAGTTGTCTCCCCTTCCGAAGGTGGTGCCAGCACCACCGACGCCGGGGGGTGGCAAGACCTCGGAACGACGCGCTCGCACCAATGTGCCGTGATCAGCTCACGGACAAGCTGGGGCCATGAGCACTCAGACCGCCCGGGGCCCCGCGCACCCGCCCTCGACACCCGTCGACAAAAACGACCCTCAGCAGGCGGAACGACCCCTGCGGAAAAAGGGTTCCCGCCGACGGGCCCCCCGAGGACCCCGCCCTGCCGGCCTGTCCGGCTGGTGCGTGCGCCACCGGTGGGTGACCCTGTTCCTGTCCCTCGTAGCCCTCGCCGGAACCGTCGGACTGCTCGGGGCCGGGATGCGCCAGACCGACAACATCGACCAGCTGGTCGGGGACTCGGCCGCGGCCGAGAAGATCCGCCAGGCCGCGGACTTCGGCGAGAACCCCACCGAACACGTCGTCCTCACCGCCCGCTCGGGCAAACTGACCGACGAGACAGTGCGCGCCCTCACCGGGGAACTGCGTGCCACCTACACGGGAGTCGAGGGGGTCCTGCGGGTCGGGGAACCCTTCGTCGGACCGGCCCGCGGCAACACCCTCGTGATCCCGGTCGAGCTGCGGGCCGCCACCAGCGAGAAGAACAAGGACCCCGGGCAGCTCCTGCCCGAGGAAGCCGTCGCCCCCATGCTCGAGGTGACGGAACGCCTGGCCGACCGGCACCCGGAACTCGAAGTGGGCCAGGTGGGCGACGGCTCCATCGACCGCGAGGTCGGCGGGCAGCTGGAGGGCGACCTCCAGCGGGCGGAGCTCATCAGCGTTCCCATCACCCTGTGCGTGCTGCTCATTGCCTTCGGGGCCGTGGTGGCGGCCTTCGTGCCCGTGCTGCTCGGCGTCATCGCCGTCGTCGCGGGCATGGGGCTGACGGCCCTGGTGTCCCGCGAGCTGCTGCCCGTCGACCCCACCACCCAGTCGATCATGGTGCTCATCGGCCTGGCCGTGGGAGTGGACTACGCGCTGTTCGTCCTGCGGCGCTCGCGCGAGGAGCGCGCGGCCGGTGCCGACCGGGAACAGGCCGTGGCCAGGGCCGGGGCCACGGCGGGGCGCGCCATCGTCGTCTCGGGGATCACCGTGGTCATCGCGATGTCGGGGATGCTGGTCGCCGGTGGGCTGTTCACCTCGGTCGCGATCGGCGCGATGATCGTCGTGATCGTCGCCGTCCTCGCCTCGGCGACCCTGCTGCCGGCCCTGCTGGGGATCTTCGGCGACAAGGTCGAGGCGCTGCGCCTGCCGTTCTCCGCGCGCCGGGCCGCGCGTCGGGGCACCGAGAACAGCTTCTGGGGCCGGTTGGCCGGCAGGGTCAGCGGGCGGCCCGTGATCTGGGGGACCGCCGCTGCCGGCGTGCTCATCGCCCTGGCCGTGCCGGCCCTGGGCATGAAGACCTCCCTGTCGGGGGTCGAGGGGCTCCCCGACAGCTTCGACACGGTCTCGACCTACAAGCGGCTGACGGCGGCCGTCCCCCAGGACGGCACGACCGTCGACGTCGTCGTGCAGGCCCCGGCCGACAGCGCCGACGACGTCCGGGCCGCCCTGACGTCGGCCTTCCCCACCGCGACCGGAACGGGGAAGGTGTCCGGCGGGAAACCGGAGATCACGGCGTCTAAGGACCGCACGGTCCACGTGATGGAGATGGCTGTGCCGATTGAGGTCTCCGACCCGGCCCTCGGCGAGTTGTCCGACACCCTGCGCCGGACCGTGGTCGGGCAGGTCGAGAGGGACCTGGCGGGGGTGCCCGGGGCCCGCGTGCACCTGGGCGGGTCCGCCGACGGCCCGGAACTGACCGAGTGGATGGACGAGCGCATCCCGTGGGTGGTCGGTTTCGTCCTGGTGCTCACGCTCGTGGTCATGGTGCTGTCGTTCGGATCGCCCTGGTTGGCAGTGGCGACCGTGTGTCTGAACCTGCTGTCCGTCGGGGCGGCCTACGGCATGATGACCCTGGTCTTCCAGCACACCTGGGCCGAGGGACTGCTCGGCTTCACATCGATCGGATCGATCGCGGCCTGGCTCCCGCTGCTCATGTTCGTGATCCTGTTCGGACTGTCCATGGACTACCACGTGTTCGTGGTCTCCCGGGTGCGTGAGGCGTACCGGGCGGGGGCCGACCCGCGCCAGGCCGTGCGCTTCGGAGTCGCGCGGTCCGCCGGGGTCGTCACGAGCGCTGCGGCGGTCATGGTGGCCGTCTTCGCGATCTTCGCGACCCTGTCGCAGCTGGAACTCAAGCAGATGGGGGTCGGACTGTCGGTCGCCGTCCTGCTCGACGCGACCCTCGTGCGCGGGGTCCTGTTGCCGGCCGTCCTGACCCTGCTGGGCGAGAGGGCGCACCACCGTCCGCGGTGGGTGCCGGCGCTGAGTTTCTGAAGGATCGCAGGCCCCCCGGGAATCGAGCAGTGAGCCGCAAGGACACGGAGGGGAGATTCCCGGGCAGGCGGCCCCGGTCGTCAGGGGAGCAGGATGTTCCCATGACGACCGGGGCCGCTTCGCATCTGACGGACTTCGCCGATGCCGTTCTGTCGGTGGTGGAACAGATCCCCACCGGATCCGTGATGACGTACGGCGACATCGCGGAGTACCTGGGGCGCGGGGGCCCGCGCCAGGTCGGTGCTGTCATGGCTGCGCACGGCGGGGCGGTGCCCTGGTGGCGGGTGGTACGGGCGGACGGGTCGTGGCCCGCCCGGTTCTACGAGCAGGCCTTGCGGCAGTACACCGCCGAAGGAACGGCCCTGCGTTCGCGGAACCGGGTGGACCTGCGGGTTGCCCGATGGGACGGGAGTTCACCCTAGATCCGACAACCGCAGGGGACCCAACTCCCCGGAGTCGGTGCCGAGAAGAAGTCGTGAGAGAGATACGTCCAGTGCGCGGCACAGCGCCGGAAGTTCACAGGCGAGAACCTGGCGGCGACCCGACTCCACCGCTGTCACGGTGGGACGTGACCAGCCGAGTCGATGTGCCAGGTCGTCCTGGGTCCAGCGTAGGCGGGCTCGCTCGGCGCGCACGTTCCGAGCGATCGCCTCCCCGATGGTGGCCATGCGGCGACCGTAGGAATCGATCTTGCCGAGCGCGATACACCACACATAGGAGGGAGGAATACCTGCCTTGAATCGGGTGTATGACTGTAGGAAGTCAAAAATCCCGACATCCCTTGTCTGGCGAACTGTTGTAATCCTCACCCACCTGTCGAACCGTCGGAATCCGGCCCGACAACGCCCGGCGGACGCCGTCCGGGTTGTTCCCGGCACCGGTCGCACCCGTGTGATGGGATGCCGTTCGTGACGAGTTCTCAGGGCCCCGGCCCGCTTCCGGACGACCGGGACGACCGGGCGCAGCGGGAGGGCCGGGCCGATTGGGAGGGCCGGGCCGGTTGGGAGGGCCGGGCCGGTTGGGAGGGCTCCGTCCGGCTGACGCCCCCGCCCGAGCACACCACAGCCCTGCACGGCACCGGCCGGCACACCACCGGCCGGCACGACCCGGACCCCGACCAACGCGCCGTCGTCGAACTGCCCCAGGGCTCGGGACCCGTCGTCGTCCTGGGGGCAGCGGGCACGGGCAAGACCACCGTGCTGATCCGGACCCTGCTCGAACGCGTCCGCCGCGACGGCGTCCCCCCCGACGGGCTGCTCGTCCTGGCCCCGAGCCGCCTCGCAGCCGCGGCCCTGCGCGACCGCATCTCGGCGGGCCTGGAGAGGACCGCGGGCGAACCCGCAGCCAGAACCCCGCACTCCTACGCCTTCGACCTCCTGCGACGCGCACGGCTGCGCGACGGCCTGCCCGCCCCCCGCCTGCTGTCAGGACCAGAACAGGACCGCGTCCTGGCCGAACTGCTCGCGGGACACGCCGAGGGCCTCGGCCGCGTCCCGACCTGGCCCGAGGACATCGACGACCCCGTGCGGGCACTGCGGGGCTTCCGCGAAGAACTGCGCGACCTGCTCATGCGCGCCGTCGAACGGGGACTGGGCCCAGCAGATCTGCGTCACCTCGGGCGGCTCCACGACCGCAGGGAATGGACGGCAGCCTCCACGGTCTTCGAGGAATACTTGCAGGTCACAGCCCTTTCCACCCCCGGAGCCCTCGACCCGGCCGGGATCGTCGACGCCGCGGCCCGCCTGCTGGAGGCCGACAGCGAACTCCTGGCCACCGAACGGGACCGCCGCCTCCTCGTGGCCGTCGACGACGCCCAGGAACTGACAGCGGCCGCCCACCGGCTCGTCGGCCTGCTCGCAGCCGGCGGCAGAGACCTCCTGCTCGTCGGCGACCCGGACGCGACGACCCAGGGCTTCCGCGGCGCCCTGCCCCGCGGCCTGGCCGACGCCGCCGACACCCTGCGGTGCGCGGACGGCGCCCCCGCCCGGACCGTCGTCCTGCGCACGGCCCACCGACACCCCCCGGCCCTGCGCGCCGTCTGCGAGCGCGTGTGCTCGCGGATCGGCAGCTCTGGCAGGGTGTCGCACCGCCGACCCGCCCCGGCCCGAGGAGAACCCGCCGGAGGCGCGGTCCAGGTGCGCCTCCTGGCGACCGCCGCGCAGGAGGGGGCCTACATCGCGCAGGCGCTGCGCCGTCATCACCTCCAGGGCCGG
>JAUPKJ010000207.1 GCA_030837505.1 Actinomycetota bacterium | reverse complement strand
TGCTCTTCCGATCTGGAAGAAACCTCCTGCTCCCACCCACCCCAAGGGAAGAAACCCCCTGCTCCCACCCACCCCAAGGGAAGGGGGATGAGAGGGGGTCCAGTTCGGGCAAGCGCTGCGTCCGGCGAGTGCCCCTGCGCGCGTGAGGAACGATGCGCACGCAGATCCAACTACCCATGTCGCTCCGACCCCTGCCGCCGGAGCATCGGCGGGATGGCTGGTCAGACTCGCTGAGAACATCACCACGGCCATCGTCACTGTGGGATGGGCAGCGCCACGGGAAATGGTCCGGCCATCGAGCGCGGTTCGGCCGGGGCCACCCGACATAGGTGACTCTGCCTGCGGACGCTGCACTCCGACTGCGCTCTGTGCTAGGCCTGCGCACGCCCGGCCGGTCGTCGGACGGGTCCTGCGGGCCAGCCCCGGAACAGGTACGGCGCAGCCGCCGGAATGGTCCGACCACGGCGCCCGATGTGAAGAAGTGCAGCACCGTCTCACCGGGTCCCGCGTGGTCGGACCGGGGAGACGCTTCGGTCGGACCGTTCCGGACGGGCTGTGCTCCGACCTCGTGCCTCCTCCGTGGTCGGACCGTTCCGGAGAATGGTCCGACCACGGAGGGCACGCCATGATCCGACCGTTTCGAGCCCGAGGGGGCGAACGGTCGACCATTCGCCCCGCCCTGCGAAGGACCTGCGGACCGCTGTGACGGGCGATTCCGTCACTGTCCTTGAGTCCAGGCTCCGCGCACCCCTGTGACCTGCGGCTTTACTCCGGAACCTGGATACGAAACGCCGGCTGAAACAACGACAATCGGGTGGTGCAGCCGTGGAAGGCAGGCGCTGGGAGCGCCCCCATGGTCCGACCGTCCCACACCCCGCCGGGCCGCCGGGGGACGCAAAAACTGTCCGGTCGCCCGCCCTCATGGTCTGACCGATAGTCGCAATGGTCAGACCAAGGGTCGCAATGGTCCGGCCACGGCACAACCCACGCTTCAACCCCGCCCCCTCGCACGCCCAAAGACCCGAAAGACGTCCCCCAAGAAACCCTCAGACCATTCCCCCTCCCTCCCCGGCCCCGCCCACCTTCTCCCTCCCCCCTCCCTCCCCCCTCCCTCTCCCCTCCTCCCCCCTCTCCTCCCCATCCCTCCCTCCCCAAGCCACATGAAGTGGAAAATGGCGGTCATTCGCCCCCGTACCACCACCATTTCCCACTTCACGTGGAGGCGCGTCCGCGTGCCCCACCTGCCATGGTCGGACCGTTCCATGGGAGGCAGGGTGGCCAGGCAAGGTCCCCAGGCAGGGTGGCCAGGCAAGGTCCCCAGGCAGGGTGGCCAGACAGGGTGGCCAGGCAAGGTCCCCAGGCAGGGTGGCCAGACATGGTCCCCAGGCAAGGTCCCCAGACAGGGTGGCCAGACAGGGTGGCCAGGCAAGGTCCCCAGGCAGGGTGGCCAGACAGGGTCCCCAGACAAGGTGGCCAGACAGGGTCCCCAGGCAAGGCCCCCAGGCAAGGCCCCCAGGCAAGCCCCCCAGACGGGGGAATGCCTCGCCCGGGCCGCCCAGGGCCGGCCCCGGGCCGCCCGGGCCGGACCGGGTCCGGACCTGCGGGTGTGACGGAGGGTGGTTGGGGGCGCCGATCGGATGCGCTCTTCTGGCGGCTCAAGGTGACTGCCCTTGTGGTCGAAAGCACTGGAAGCCACGGATGGCAGTACTCCCGACGCGCACGGAGCCGAGCGCGCCCCGCATCGGAGGTTGCATGCCGTCCAGCAAGGTGGCCCGCCTGGCCGTTCCCATCATTGTCGTTCTCGTCGTTGTGATGATGGTCGTGCCTTTGCCGGCCGCCCTCCTCGACATTTTGATCGCCATGAACATCGGCACATCGTTGTTGGTGCTCCTCGTGGCGATGCAGGTGGGCAAACCGTTGGAGTTCGCGGTCTTTCCCACCATTGTTCTCGTGGCCACGATTTTCCGGCTGGCGCTCAATGTTTCCTCGACCCGTCTGGTGCTGCGCGATGCCTACGCGGGCAAGGTGATCGACGCCTTCGGGCATATCGTCATCGGGGGATCGCTGATCATCGGGCTCGTCGTCTTCGCGATTCTCGTCATCATCCAGCTGACAGTGATCACCAACGGTGCCGCGCGCGTGGCAGAGGTCGGCGCCCGGTTCACCCTGGACGCCATGCCGGGCAAGCAGATGGCGATCGACGCCGATCTGAACTCCGGGCTCATCGACGAGGACGAGGCCAGACGCCGCCGCAAGGAGGTCGCAGCGGAGGCCGACTTCTACGGTGCCATGGACGGCGGGACCAAGTTCGTCAAGGGCGACGCCGTCGCTGCAGTGATCATCACCCTGGTGAACCTCATCGGTGGCTTCGCCGTCGGGATGACGCAGATGGGCATGTCCCCCGGGGAGGCCATCAGCACCTACAGCCTGCTGACCGTCGGCGACGGTCTGGTCTCCCAGATCCCGGCCCTGTTGATGTCCGTGGCCACCGGTGTGATCGTCACCCGGTCCGCGGGTGAGGGCGACATCGGCACGGACCTGGTCGCGCAGCTGTCCAAGCACCGCGAGGCCCTGCGCATCGGAGGGGGCGCCCTGCTGGGGCTGGGCCTCATCCCCGGCATGCCGAAGGTCCCCTTCTTGATTCCCGGAGGGCTGCTCCTGTTGGCCTCGATGCGGGCGACGGGACGGCCGGCCGAGACCGCCGGCCCGGGCGCACAACCGGCCCTGCCCGGCCCGACGCAGCCGGCCATCGACCCCGTGACGGAGTCCCTGCGGGTGGACCCCCTGGAACTCGTGCTCGCCCCGGACCTCGTCGACCTCGTCGACCCCGCCCGGGGAGGGGACCTGCTCGACAGGGTCCGGGCCCTGCGCCGCAAGACCGCCCTGGACCTGGGGATCGTGCTGCCCCCCGTGCGCACGAGGGACGGCGCGATGCTCCCGCCCGGCACCTACGAGATCCGGGTGGGCGGGGTCACGGCGGCCACGGGCGAGGCGCCCAGCGGGCACCTGCTGGCCATCGGCGACAGCCCGGACATGCTCCCGGGACGCAGGACCACAGAACCGGTGTTCGGGCTACCGGCCGTGTGGGTGCCGATGGAGCACCGGGCCACGGCGGAACTGGTCGGAGCCACCCTCGTCGAGCGGGCCGCGGTGCTGACGACCCACCTGGCCGAGACGGTCCGCCGGAACGCCTCGCGCCTGCTGTCCCTGGACGACGTCCGGGAGCTGCTGGACGTGCTCAAGACCGAGCACCCGGTCACGGTCGAGGAACTCATTCCGAGCCTGCTGCCGCTGTCGGCCGTCCAACGGGTCCTGCAGGGCCTGCTGGACGAACAGGTCTCCATCCGCGACCTGGGCAGGGTCCTGGAGGGCATCGGCCAACGGGCCAGGTCCACCACGGACCCCGACGCCCTGCTGGAGGCTGCCCGGCACGCCCTGGGACCGGCCATGGTCGCCCCGTACGTGAAGGACGGCGTCCTGCACGCCATCACCCTGGAGCCCGACATGGAACAGGCCCTGGCCGAGGGGCTGCGCACGGGCGAGCAGGGCGCCGTCCTGGCGGTCCCACCCATGCTGGCCAACCAGCTCGTGCGGGACCTGACGTCGGCCGTGACGGCCGCGGAGAACATCGGCCTCACCCCCGTCCTTCTGGCCTCCGGGCCTCTGAGGCTGCCGCTGCGCCGTCTGCTGCGCGGCAGTCTCGTACAACTTCCCGTGATCGGCTTCGCCGAGACCGCGGGCGTCCATTCGATCGAGACCGTCGGACAGGTGAGCCGTGACCACGAGCCTGCTGCTTGAGGGGGAAGACCTGGAGGCGCTGCTCGTGCGCGCCCACCAGGAGGGCGGTGCCAACGCCCGCATCGTCAGAGCCGAGAAGGTCCGCCAGGGCGGTTTCCTGGGGTTCTTCGCCCGAGAACGTTTCGAGGTCGCCGTGGAGATCCCCGAGTTGCCCGATCCTCGCCCCGAGACCCGGTCCCCGGGTACCGCCGGTGCGCCGGACGAGGGGCTGGGTTCCTCCCGGCCCGCGCCGACGCCCGGCAGCGCTCAGAACCGGTTGCTGGCCCTCGTGGACCGGGCGAGCGCCCAGGAGCGGCGCACCGGCTTCCCCGGGAGCCCGACGGCGCCCGCCGACGCCCGAGAGGACCGGCAGCCCTCCCGGAACGGCGTGAACGATCGGAACAGTCTGACCGATCGGGACGGTGCGAACGATCGGCGCAGCGCGGACGTTCGGGACGCGGCTCCGGGGACCGGGGCCCGTGACGAACGGAGCGCGGCCCTGCGCAGACAGGTCGCACGCCTGTTCGACGAC
>JAUPKJ010000206.1 GCA_030837505.1 Actinomycetota bacterium | reverse complement strand
GCTGGATGGAGATCGACCAGCGCCCCACGCGCCGCACCGTGCTGGAGCTGGCTTCGCGCTCCCCCCGGTCGCCCTAAACCGTCGAGGCTACAGGTGGCTCGTGCCGTCTTGACGACTCCACGACCGCCAGGAGCCTCATCTCCGGACTACCCGGCAGTATATGTCTCGATGCTGGAATCAACGTACATATCATACGTAAGCTATGATCTTGCACGATCACTCATTGGATAATATGACCTGCTGAGCACGCTCGACAGCGGTAGAACGATACGCTGCCAGCCGATTGAGAGTGGCCTGCGCCGAAGCGGGAAGGTCATGTGAATGGTATTCCATGAGTTTATTGATTCTTGTCGGTACGGAACCGTCATGAGCACACTGCGCGTCGATGACGGCGACAGATCTCTCCCTCTCTCGAGCTTCATCTGAGATACTACCGCTGTCAGCGAGTTTCTTGAAATAATTTACGGCTTCGTCAGGGGTTGCGTATCCGTACCCTTTGGCCAGCATGCATTTCGACCACTCCTTCATGATAGCGGCATGAGCGGGATCCTCGCTCGTTTTCCGGCCGACTGTGGAGGAGAGAGCCTGCGGCTCATTGTCCATCTGTATCCACGTCGGGAGGTCGTTGCCTCCCAGCTGACGCCGCGCATCCGCCAGGCACGTTTCGTCCAGATAGGAGACTTCCCTTCCATCGGATAACACGATCGAAGCCACCGAATCGCTCTCCGAATTCTTGCTGTTTTCAAGGGCCGCGTCGCTTCGAGCTGACGTCGACGAATTCGTAGCGTCCTCGGACCCATTGTTTTCGGACTGCGGATCCTGTTCGGTTTGGTTCAGGATCCCGTACCCGTATATCTTACGCTGAGGAATCAGATCGAGCGGACTCAAAAATCCATCGGAGAAAAGATGCACCGAAGATTCTTCAAGGACCTGGGTGACAATTCCTTTCCTATTCAGACACTGCCGTTCGAGAATCGTTGACGCCTTGTCCAGGATCCGTTGCTGATCCGAGAAACGAACAGATGAAACGACAAGATCAACTGCTTCACCGGACAGGACGGCGGACTTGCTCTCAGGGGAACCTGAAGGTCGGGAGGAACACCCTGCGCAAACCATGAAAGCTGTTGTGAGAATGAACCCGCAGAATGCTGTCCGTCGCAGAACTCCGTCTGACGAGGGGAACGACAAACCGAGATACCTTTCCATGAGATCGGGTCAAATTGGTCCTGACTGTCCTGGTACCAGACCTATCGCAAGATCCAGATACGCCTCTGGACTTTGAACGATCGGCAATAGGGACTTCGGCTCGCGACGGCCGAGAGGCGCTTGGTCGCGTTGTCGTCGGTCAACGTCCGGACCAGGACGCCTCCCTCCCGCCGCTTTGCCCCTCCGGGCCGCCGCTCACCTGTCGAAGCCCCCTGTCGCCGGTCACTCTGAGCAGATCCGTCGGGGAAGGGGGCGGGCGGAACCCGGCAGGAATTTTACTCGAGAGAACCCCGTCCGTGGTCCTACGCCCCGCCGGTCCATTGTCGTGTTCATTCGGACCGGTCGACAGGTGTCGTCATGAGCGATGCAGCACTTGCGAAGTGTTTCCTGACAGTGGCTAGTGCCACTCGTTCGAGCTGATGGCATCGTTGTAGGTATGGTTGGGACCACACCCGGTGTGAGTGCACTGCTTTTTGCTCAGATCATTGAATCCTTGCTGTCGTGGAACCTTCAAATACGTCGTGTCCGCCCAATTCGCGGAAACGAAAAGGTACAGGTAGGGGTACTTCGCCGCGCTGCTCTTATTGTTCCAGACTGAAGAGATGCAGTCGTTCAGGGTACCCGACGGACATAGCTTGGCGTTGATGGTTTGAAAATTGCTCTCAGTGCCGGCGACGGAGTAAGGGCCTTTTTTGAAATTTGCGTCAGCAAAGAAGCATGCATAGCCGGTGTTGCACCCCGATGGAGCTGTGGCAGCATTGGCGGGTATCGATGAGACTCCAAGGAGTGTTACCACGGAGACGATGCCGAGTACCGCGGTGGTGCTCGGCCTCAAGATCCGGAATTTTTGCCTCTGCAGCATGCTTTATCTCCTTCGTGCGTGACAACTCGACGTCCCAAAAAGTAGTGATATTTTTGACAAAAATCAATATGTCCATTATGTGAGCTAGAGCACATGTCCGTCCCACGCTAAACGCGTGAACACGACATGGCGCCTCCCGGTCGGCGCGAGCCGAAGCCCCCTCTTACCGGTCGCTCCAAGGAAGTCCTGAGCCCCTGTGGGTGACGCGGGCTTCCCTGCCCGGCGAGGCGGGCCGGTCAGGCGATGGGCTGTTGTTCTCCGGGGGGCGCGGACTCGAGCCAGGCTGCCAGGGCGTTGTAGGCGGGATCGGTCATGGCCAGCTCAAGACCGACACCGTCGTACTCGCAGCGCACCACCACGCAGCCGGGTATCGCGGTCCGCGCCTCCGGCCCTTGCGGGACCCGGCGTTCGATGATTTCCAGGCGGCTACGGGCCAGGGAACGGGCAGGGCGCGGGCTGACGGTGAACACCCGGAACCAGTCCAACCGATCGCTCTGATAGCGGGCCACGCCCACCATCCAGGAGCCCGAGTCGTCCGGACTCATTCCCCGTAGCGAGCAGTCGAAGGTTCCCGCCACGTGGGCCATGACAAAACGCCGGAGCACGAAGACACCGAGAAGCAACAGGGCGAGCAGCGTGCAGACGCCGACGAACGTCAGGGGCAGGACGAGTTCATTTCCCATCCCGCCCACCTGCCTTCCCCTCAGGCCACCGAGGTCCCGGACAGGACCGTGGCGGAATCGGACACGAGAGTCACCCGGTCATGTTCTACGGAGAGGAAACCGCCGTCCACCTGGACCTCCACGGTCTCGGCGTCCTTGTCGGCCGGGCGTATCCGCACCGGGCCCGCTGCCATGAGGGCCAGGATCGGCGAGTGACCCGGTAGCACCCCCATCTCACCGTCCACCGTGCGCACGATGACCCGGACGGCCGGACCCGACCAGATCTTCCGGTCAGCGCTGACGAACTCGACCTGCAGCTGCGGCACGCCCTGCGCCGGTAGCCCGGAACCTGGTGATTTTGCGGAAGCTGGTGTTGGTGCGGAAGATGCTGGCGGCACGGAAACTACCTCCGAACGAAGCTCGGTGGTTCCACGGGAAGGATACCCTCAGCGACCGGAGTGCCGCTGAGGAGTTGAACGGTCCGTGGACGGCGGACCCGCGTTCGGGCTGCGGATCCGCCTGTCCGAGACCTGCGACGGCCGTCCGTCAGGACAAGCTCTTCTTGATCTCCGCTGCCTTGCGCTCGACGTCGTCGAGGCCACCGCACATGTAGAACGCCTGCTCGGGAACCTCGTCGTACTCCCCGTCCGCGATCTTGGCGAAGGCCTCGACCGTGTCGGAGAGCGGAACGAAGGACCCCTCCAGACCGGTGAAGTTCTTGGCGACGAAAGTGTTCTGGGACAGGAAACGTTCGATCCGACGGGCCCGGTTGACCATGACCCGGTCCTCCTCGGAGAGTTCATCGACCCCGAGGATCGCGATGATGTCCTGCAGCTCCTTGTTGCGCTGGAGGATCTTCTTGATCCGCACCGCCGTCCGGTAGTGATCATCGCTGATGTAGCGGGGGTCCAGAATCCGGGAGGTCGAGGCCAGCGGGTCCACCGCGGGGTAGATGCCCAGGGACGCGACGGTCCGGCTGAGTTCGGTCGTGGCGTCCAGGTGCGCGAAGGTCGTGGCGGGGGCCGGGTCGGTGTAGTCGTCGGCCGGCACGTAGACCGCCTGCATCGAGGTGATCGAGTGTCCACGCGTGGAGGTGATGCGCTCCTGGAGCACCCCCATCTCGTCGGCCAGGGTCGGCTGGTACCCGACGGCGCTGGGCATGCGCCCCAGCAGCGTGGACACCTCGGAGCCGGCCTGTGTGAAACGGAAGATGTTGTCGATGAACAGCAGCACGTCCTGCTTCTGGACGTCGCGGAAGTACTCGGCCATGGTCAGGGCCGACAGCGCCACCCGCAATCGCGTGCCCGGCGGCTCGTCCATCTGCCCGAAGACCAGCGCGGTCTTCTCGATGACGCCGGTCTCGGTCATCTCGGCGATGAGGTCGTTGCCCTCACGGGTCCGCTCCCCGACCCCGGCGAACACCGAGACACCACCGAAGTTCTCGGCGACCCGGTAGATCATCTCCTGGATGAGGACCGTCTTGCCGACGCCGGCCCCACCGAACAGGCCGATCTTTCCCCCCAGCACGTACGGGGTCAGCAGGTCGATGACCTTGATCCCCGTCTCGAACATCTGGGTCCTGGACTCCAGCTGGTCGAAGGCCGGGGAGGACCGGTGGATGGGCCAGCGCTCCTTGACCTCCAAGACCTCACCGTCCTTGAGGTTCAGACAGGTCCCGATCGCGTTGAACACGTGTCCCTTGGTGACGTCGCCCACGGGGACCGAGATCGGCGCCCCCGTGTCGCGCACCGCAGCGCCCCGGACCATGCCGTCGGTCGGCTGCATCGAGATCGCCCGCACCAGGTTGTCCCCGATGTACTGGGCGACCTCCAGGGTGAGGACGTGGCTCTTCTCGCCCATCACCACCTCGGTGGTGAGAGCGTTGTACATGTCGGGCATCGCATCCGCGGGGAACTCGATGTCGACGACCGGACCGATGACTCGGGACACCCGGCCGACACCGGCACCGGCGACCGTCTCAGGGGCTGTGGCAGTCATATCTCACTCACTCTCGACAATTCCGGTGCTGAACGGATCCCGGTGCTGTGCGTAGCTCACGTGTTCGACACTCAAGTGTTCGATGCTCAGGCGTCCGAGGCCTCGGACAGGGCGTTCGATCCACCGACGATCTCGCTGATCTCCTGGGTGATCTCGGCCTGTCTCGCGGTGTTGGCCAGGCGGCTGTAGCGACGGATCATCTCCTCGGCGTTGTCGGTCGCGGACTTCATCGCCCGCTGCCGGGCCGCGAGCTCGCTGGCAGCAGCCTGCAGGAGGGCGTTGTAGATCCGACTCTCGACGTACCGGGGCAGGAGAGCGTCCAGGACCGCCGCCGGCGAGGGCTCGAACTCGTACAGCGGCAACACGTCGTCGGGGCCGGGCGTGGCGTCGTCCTCGACGATCTCCAGGGGGAGCAGCCGGACCACCTCGGAGACCTGGGTCACCATGGTGACGAACCGCGTGAACACCAGATGGATCTCGTCGACCTCCCCGGCGTCCTCCTTGTCGTCCATGGAGGCCAGGAAGGCGTTGATGAGCGTGTTCGAGACCTCCCGCGCGTTCTCGAACGACGGGGAGTCCGAGAACCCGCTCCACTGACCGGCCAGTTCATGGTGCCGGAAACGGTGGTAGGCGATCCCCTTGCGGCCCGTGACGTAGAGCGCGACCTCCTTGCCCTCGGCCCGCAGCAGCTCGGACAGCTGTTCGCCGGCTTTGAGGATCGACGAGGAGTACGCCCCCGCCAGTCCCCGGTCGGAGGTGACGAGCAGGACGGCTGCCCGCCGCACCTCCCGTTTCTCCATGGTCAGCGGATGATTCTCCGTGGAGTACGTGGCCACGGCCGAGACGGCGCGTGTGATCGCATCCGTGTACGGAGCCGAGGCAGCGGTGCGCTGCTGTGCCTTGACCATCCGCGAGGCCGCGATCAGTTCGAAAGCTCTGGTGATCTTCTTCATCGCCTGCACCGAGCGGATGCGCTGACGATAGACGCGGAGCTGAGCTCCCATCCCTGCGTGCCTCCCGTCCCCTTCGGCTGATCCGACCCTCGCGCGTCAGGCGCGCTTCTGGCGGACGATCTGCTCCTGACCCACATCCTGCGCCCCCAGAGGAGCCGCCGGCTCGTCCTGGGCGACCGGGACAGCATTCGCCCCCGCGGAGAAGGTCTTCTTGAAGGCCGTGACGGCCTCGATGAGCCCGGCCTCGATGTCGTCGGTGAACTGCCCGGACTCGCGGACGGCCCCCAGCAGCGACGTGTGACGCCGCAAATAGTCCAGGAGCTCCGACTCGAAGCGGCGGATGTCCTCCACCGCGATGTCGTCCAGGCGACCACTCGTGCCCATCCAGACCGAGACCACCTGTTCCTCCATGGGGAACGGCGAGTACTGCGGCTGTTTGAGCAGTTCCACGAGGCGCTGGCCGCGGGCCAACTGCGCCCGGGAGGCCGCGTCGAGGTCCGAGGCGAACATCGCGAACGCCTCCAGGGCCCGGAACTGGGCCAGGTCCACCCGCAGCGACCCGGAGACCTTCTTCATGGCCTTGGTCTGCGCGGCGCCCCCGACCCGGGAGACCGAGATCCCCACGTTGACCGCGGGCCGCACGTCGGCGTTGAACAGGTCCGATTCCAGGAAGATCTGGCCGTCGGTGATGGAGATGACGTTCGTGGGGATGTACGCCGAGACGTCGTTGGCCTTGGTCTCGATGATCGGCAGGCCGGTCATCGAACCGCCGCCCAACTCGTCGGAGAGCTTCGCGCAGCGCTCCAGCAGACGGCTGTGCAGGTAGAAGACGTCCCCGGGGTAAGCCTCGCGGCCGGGCGGCCGGCGCAGCAACAGCGAGACCGAACGGTAGGCCTCCGCCTGCTTGGACAGGTCGTCGAAAATGATCAGCACGTGTTTACCGGCGTACATCCAGTGCTGGCCGATGGCCGAACCGGTGTAGGGGGCCAGGTACTTGAACCCCGCGGAGTCGGAGGCCGGAGCTGCCACGATGGTCGTGTACTCCATCGCGCCGTTCTCCTCCAGGGCCAGGCGCACCCCCGCGATCGTGGACCCCTTCTGGCCGATCGCCACGTAGATGCAGCGCACCTGGCGCTCGGGGTCCCCGGACTCCCAGTCGGCCCGCTGGTTGATGATCGTGTCGATCGCGACGGCGGTCTTCCCGGTCTGCCGGTCACCGATGATCAACTGTCGCTGGCCCCGGCCGATCGGCGTCATGGAGTCGATCGCCTTGAAGCCGGTCATGAGGGGCTGGTTGACGCTCTTGCGCTGCACGACCGAGGCGGCCTGCAGCTCCAGCGGACGGCGGGCCTCGGCGACGATCTCGCCCAGCCCGTCGATCGGGTTGCCCAGGGGGTCGACGACCCTGCCGAGGTAGCCGTCGCCCACAGGGACCGCCAGGACCTCCCCGGTGCGTCGGACCTCCTGGCCCTCCTCCAGCCCCCGGAACTCGCCGAGGACGACGACGCCGATCTCGCGCACGTCGAGGTTCAGGGCCAGGCCCAGGGTGCCGTCCTCGAACCGCAGCAGCTCGTTGGCCATGACGCTCGGCAGGCCCTCGACCCGCGCGATCCCGTCCATGGCCTCGCTGACCCGACCGACCTCCTCGCGGGAGGCCGCGCCCGGTTCGTAAGCCTGGACGAAGGCGTCCAGGGCGTCGCGGATCTCCTCCGGACGGATCGTCAGCTCCGCCATCTGCAGTCCCTGCTCTCCTCGGTCGTGGCCCCCCTCTACCGAGGGGTGCCTGGTCGTGCTCGGTGTCGTGGCTCGCGGTGCTGTTCGAGCTGTCGAGCTGTTCGAGCTGTCGAGCTGTTCGTGCTGTCGAGCTGTTCGTGCTGTCGAGCTGTTCGTGCTGTCGGCGCACGGTCTCATCCTGCTGTGCGCGCCGGGTTTCCGGCGGGAGCGAGGCTCAGCCGGCCAGGGCGCGTCGCGCTCTGTCCATGCGCCCCAGGACCGTTCCGTCCAGGACCTGTCCGGCGATCTCCACCCGCAGTCCACCGAGGACCTGGGGATCGATGTCGGTGTTCACCTGGATGGGACGGCGGTAGATCCTTCGCAGCACGCTCTGCAGGCGTTCGTGCCGGGTCTCGTCCAGGGGCGAGGCCACCACGACGTGCGCGACCAGCTGTTGCCTTCGCTCTGCCGCAGCCGTGACGTACCCGGTCAGGGCCCACTCGGTGCGCAGGCCGCGCGGGGATCCGGCCGCCTGCACCGCCAGACGGACCGTTTCCGGGGCTGCTTTCTCCTCCAACAGACGCCGCACGAGGTCTTCCTTGCGCTCCCGGCCCGGGGTGCGGGCCGAGAAGGCATCGCGCAGCCGGACATCGCCCCCCACGGTCCGCGAGAACCGGAAGAGTTCGTCCTCGACCCTCTCGAGCCGTCCGGCCCGTTCGGCCCCGGCCAGGGTGGCGGTGACCGCAAGGGCCTCCACCGTGTCGGTCAGGTCCCCGGGACTGGCCCAGCGGTCCAGGACCAGGCCTCGGAGCAGTTCGAGGGCCTCGGCGCCCACCTGCCCCGACAGCAGGCGGTCCACCAGGCCGGTCTTGGCCTCGGCCCGGTGCGAGGAGTCGGTGAGAGCTCTGCGCAGGCTCGCGTTGCCCGCGAGGAGCCCCGTGGCCCCGAAGAGGTCCTCGGCCACCCGGCTGCAGTCGGCCCCGGAGGCCAGGAGGGTCTCCAGGGACTCCCTCGCAGTGGCTGCAGCGTGATTGCTGATGCCGCGCATCAGCCGTCCTGTCCCGTGGGCGCGCCGGCCCCGTTCGCCGCGACAGGCTCCAGGTGTTCCAGCTCCGCCAGGAAGCGATCCACTACCCGGCTCGATCTGGCCTCGTCGGCGAGGGCCTCACCGACGATCCGCGAGGCCAGTTCCGTGGCGAGATCGCCGACCTCACTGCGCAGGGCGATGAGGGCGTGCTGGTGCTCGGCCTCGATCTGCTGCTGGGCGGCGGCCACGATCCGGTCGGCCTCGGCCTGTGCCCGGGCGCGCATCTCGACGACGATGGCGGCCCCCTCCTCGGTGGCCTCCTGCCGGATGCGCGAGGCCTCGCCCCTGGCCTCGGCCAGTTGGGCCCGGTACTGGGTCAGGGCGGCCTCGGCCTGCACCTGGGCCTGCTCCGCACGTTCCAGACCGCCCTCGATCGCGGTGGTCCGTTCGGAGAGAACCTGCTCGAGCCTCGGCACCACATGGCGGGCGACCACCAGGTAAAGGATGGCGAAGGCAACGATCCCGAAGACGAGTTCTCCGGGGTGGGGGATGATGGGCGCTGCTTCGGCCCAGAACCCCTCCTCGTCCCCGCTCGCGAGGACGCTGTAGACGGCAGCCACGGTCACTCCTGATCGCCGAATCGGACAGGTCGGTCGGTGGATCCGGTCAGCGGAACACGAAGGCCAGAGCGAGACCGAAGATGGCAAGGGCCTCGGTGAGAGCGAAGCCCAGGAAGGCGATCGTCTGCAGGGTGCCCTTGGCCTCGGGCTGGCGGGCGACGCCGTTGATGTAGGCCGCGAACACCAGGCCCACGCCGATACCGGGGCCGATGGCCGACAGGCCGTACCCGAGGATCGCGATGTTTCCTTCCATGGTCCTTCTCTCCTCAGTTCGTGGTGGGCCCGTCACTGCCGGGTGACGGTCCGACTCGTTTTGTAGTGTCCTGCTCGCTGTTTTCCGTGCCTTCGAGGTTCGAAGAGTGGTTCCCCGCACGGTCCGGGTTCTCGCTGGCGCTCGGCAGACCCGGCAGGGGTCCGAGCAGTGGATCGGCGCGCCGGGAGAGGCGCGCCGTTGCTCTCAGTGTTCGTCCGCTACTGCTCCGGCGAGGTAGAGGGCCGCGAGCAAGGTGAAGATGTAAGCCTGGAGGAACTCCACGAGGATCTCGAACACGGTCATGACGAAGGCCATGAACCACGAGACCCCACCGGCCACCATCATCCCGGCGCCCCCCGCTTCGAACACGAGGTACTCGCCGCCGGTGATGAACAACAGGAGGAGCAGGTGTCCGGCGAACATGTTGCCGAACAGCCGCAGGGCCAGCGTCACCGGCCGGGTGAAGAAGTAGGTGATCAGCTCCAGGGGATAGATGAGCAGGCCCAGTCCGATGCCGATCCCGGGGGGCATGAGGCTCTTGAAGTACCCCACCACCCCGCGCTTGCGGATCCCCAAGTAGTGGTAGAGCACGAACACCACGAGAGTCAGGGCTGCCGGCATCGCCACCCTGCTCATGGTCGGGAACTGGATCGGAGGGACCACGCCGAACAGGTTGTTCACGAGGATCAGGATGAACATGCTGAACAGCAGAGGCACGAACCGCAGGAAGTCCTTGCTCCCGATCACGTCCCTCGCAACAGAGTTGCGCACGAGGCCGTAGACCGACTCCGTGACGAGTTGTGTTCTGCCCGGCACCAGCGACAGTTTGCGGGTCGCCGCGAGCAGCAACCAACAGATCCCGACCACCGACAGCACCAGGACCACCGAGGCCCGCGTGACCGCGAAGGGTCCGTCGGTCCCGAAGAGAGGCTGCCAGAAGTCGGAGACGTCGGGGGCCACGAAGCCGTCGCTCCCGGCGGCGCTCTGGGCTCTCACGAGGTCTCCTTCGCTCATCACGAGCCGAGCGCCCGAAGGCGCTGCGGCGAGGGGGTGGTCATCGCGTACGGTACCTGACCGCGATGACGTAGACAGCCAGGGCCATCCCGCCGACGATCCCCACCGGGAACAGGAATCCCGTCCCCAGGAGCCCGTCGAGGAACCAGCCCAGACCTCCGTACAACGCCGGACCGGAGAGAAGGCGGGCGAGGACCGTCCAGGCCTCGCCCTCCCCCTCGGAGGTACAGGTTCCCTCGGGGACAATGCCCTTCTCAGGGGCGGTGCCCTTCTCGGGTGCCACGCCCCTGTCAGGTGCAGTTCCCCCTTCGGGAACGGTTTCCCCAGCGGGAATGCAGGGAGGAGGGTGGGCTTCCTCGTCCATCCCCTCTGAGCCTACCAGTGCCACTGCCTTCTCCCCTTACCACGAGGATCGGTCGGGTGAGGGCTTTTCGTGAGGTGTTCGAGACAGAATGTTCGACATAGCTTCATGGTTCTGTTGCCCGGGCACCTCATGAGTTCTCCGTCCCTGTCTGTTGTCCACCATCACAGGTCCGGGGTCCAGGGTCCGGGACCCGGGGTGCGGGGTCCGGGTCGTGGTCCGGGACCCGGGGTACGGGGTCGGGATCGGACCCGAAGCAGAGCAGGCGCAGGCGGGTGGTCGCGCGGACCTGTCCGGCCGTCCAGGCGACCACGCCGACGCCCAGGGCCGACCCCAGAGACACCATCGAAAGCCAGGGCGCCTCGGACAACACGATCCACAGCACGCCCAGCACGAGGACCAGGGCCCCGTAGGAGCCGAGGGCCGCAGCCATCACGGTGGGTGGGGAGGCGCCCCGGACCACGTGCAGCGTCCAGGGACCCACCGCCATGGACAACCCGGCCAGGACCGTGCCCACGACAGCTCCGGCCGCGGCCCCGGCACCGTGCAGGGCGCTGAACGCCACGACCACGACGCCGATCCCCACGAGGAACGTCGTACCTCCCCGCAGGAGCGCCTCTGCGACCCCGGGCTCCCCCCGGACGGAGGCCGACGACGCCGGGCTCACGGGCCCCGCCGCGCGTCGAGGGCCGGGTCACCGGACCGGGCCTGGTCACCCGAACCGGGACGGTCGCCGGCCCCGGGACGGGGTCGGTGCGGGAAACGGGGATGCGGGAAGCGGGGACGGGAACCGGGCCCGGGGGGTCGGTTCGAACGGTGGGAACGGTGCAGTTGCCGAAGGCGGTCCGGACCCACCGTGACCAGGACCGCCAGGACCACGGCGATCCCGGCGGCCACGAGGGCCGTACCGAGGGGGACGAAGGCCACCGAGGCCACGCCGAAGGCGAGGATCCCCGTCCAGACGTACATGATGAGCACGGACGCGGCGTGGCTGTGGCCCTGGGCCAGCAGCCGGTGGTGCAGATGCCGCTTGTCCGGGTGCCAGGGGGCCTGTCCGGCCCTCGTGCGCCGCACGATCGCCAGGAGCAGGTCGACCAGGGGCAGTGCCAGGACCGCCAGGGGCAGGGCCAGGGGGAAGAAGGCCGGCACGATCTTGGCCTGGGACACGGCCGTCGGATCGACCTGTCCGGTGACGGCGATCGTCGCGGAGGCCAGGAGCAGACCGATGAGCATCGATCCGCTGTCCCCCATGAAGATCCGGGCAGGGTTGAAGTTGTGCGGCAGGAAGCCCAGGCACGATCCCACGAGGGCCGCCGTCACCAGCGAGGCCAGGGACGAGTAGTCGGTCGGGGAGGCGTCCTTGCTCAGCAGGTACGAGTAGACGAAGAAAGCCGATCCGGCGATCCCCACGATCCCCGCGGCCAGACCGTCCAGGCCGTCGACGAAGTTCACCGCGTTGATGGTGACCACGACGACGAGCACGGTGAGCACGAGCAGGGTCCCCGACGAGGGGATGGTGAGCCCCGCGACGGGCAGGGAGACCAGCTGGACCCCCTTCCAGGCCATGAGCAGGGCGGCGATGGCCTGCCCCGCCAGCTTGGTCACGGCGTCGAGGGTCCACAGGTCGTCCATGACCCCCAGGAGGCACACGGCCACCGCCCCCAGGAGAACCCCCCACGGGCTGCCGCCCGCGTCGAACACCTCGGACAGGAAGGGCATCTGGCTGGCCACGAGGAGAGCCGCAGCGAATCCCACGAGCATGGCCGTGCCCCCCAGCCGCGGGATCGGCACGGTGTGCACGTCCCGGGAACGCACGGGGGTGATCGCCCCGATCCGGCGGGCGAATCGCCGGACCAGTGGGGTCACCAAATAAGTGACCGCAGCGGCCACCAGCATCACGTAGAGGTAGGCGCGCACCTACTGCTCCGTCTCAGGTCCGTCGATCAGCGGGGCCACCTCGCGCAGCTGCCGCACTGTCACTGCCCCCGACCGCAGCACCTTGGGCCGCGGTCCTGTCACGTCCACCACGGTGGAGACCTCCCCGCCCCCGGTGGGGCCGGCGTCCAGATAGAGGATTGCCGTTTCGGCGAACTCGTCCTGCGCGCCGTCGCAGTCGCGCCGGGGCGGACGTCCCCGCCGGCAGGCTCCCGTCACGGCCAGCGGCCCCGTCCGGCGCAGGAGCGCCAGGGCCACCGGGTGCAGGGGCATTCGCAGACCCACTGTGCCCTCCGTCGCGTAGTGCTCCAGCACGGGCCGGGGCCGGCACAGGAGGGTGAGTCGGCCCGGCCAGAACGCCTCTGCCAGCTCTCTGCAGCCCTCGGGCAGGTCGGCCGCCAGGCCGTCCAGGCTGCGGGTCCGGGGCACCAGCACCGGGGGCAGCGGGCCGCCGGGCGCACGGCGCGCCTCGGCGAGGGCATCGAGGGCGCTGCCGTGGAAGGGATCGCAGGCGATGCCGTAGACCGCTTCCGTGGGCAGCACCACCAACCGACCGTCCTGGATCTGGACTGCGGCCCGTTCGATGCCCCGGCCCCGGGCGGCCGGATCGGCACAGTCGAACCGGTAGCTCACGCCGACGAGTCTCCCACCTGCGTCGAAATACCGTGACGGCGCACCACCAGCACGCGGTCCCGGCCCGTCAGATCCTGCCGGGTGCCGGCCTGTTCCCAGATCGGTTGCCCCGTCGGGGCTGCCGTCCGGACGACTGTCAGGGCCCTGGTGGCCGGGCCCTGCTCGTCCCCGTGCTCCATGACGAGCAGCCCTCCCGGACGCAGCAGTTCCGCGGCGGCCCGGACGACGGCCCGCGGAGTCGCCAACCCGTCCTCCCCGCCTCCGTACAAGGCCCTCGGCGGATCGTGACGGCGGACCTCCGGGTCCACGGGAACGGCGTGGGAGGGGATGTACGGCGGGTTCGACACGACCACGTCCACCCGGCCGACCAGGTCGGACAGGACCGTCGCCGTGCAGTCGGCCACGTCTCCCGAGCGCAGCTCGACCCGGGGCCGTTGCCCGGAACGGGTGCGTTGCTCGGAACGGGTTTTCAGGTCGGCCCGGATGTTCAGATCGGCCCAGGCCAGGGCCTGTTCGTCGAGTTCGAGGGCCACGACATCGGCCCGCGGGACCTCGGCTGCCACGGCCAGGGCGATCGCCCCGGATCCGGTGCACAGGTCGACGACGAGGGCGCGGTCCGCCCCCGGGTCGGCCGGACGCCGGGCTTCCTCGATCGCCAGTCCGGCCGTCACCTCGGTCTCCGGGCGGGGGACGAAGACCCCGGGGCCCACGCGCAGCTGTAGGCCGCGGAAGGCCGCGAGGCCGGTCAGGTGCTGCAGAGGGATCCGCAGGGCGCGCTGCTCGACGAGGTCGTCCAGGGCCAGGGAACTCTTCTCGTCCAGGAGATCCCCCCGCAGGGAGAGCGTGCAGAGCTGTCCGCGCGTCACGCCGAGCACGTGGGCGGCGAGGAGTTCCGCGTCGGCCGCCGGGCTGGGCACGCCGGCCTCTGCGAGCCTACTGCGGGCCTGGGCCAGGCTCTCCGCGAGGCTCCCCGCCCGGGTCCGGCCCGTCTGCCGGTCGGTCACGGTCGGCCGTCCGGGGAGGTCCCCGGTGCGTGGGAGACCATGGAGGTCCTGACGGCGGCCAGACGCTCCGTCTGTTCGACTGCCAGACAGGAGGCCACGACGGGTTCGAGGTCGCCGTCGAGGACCTGGTCGAGGTTGTAGGCCTTGTACCCCGTGCGGTGATCGGTGATCCGGTTCTCCGGGAAGTTGTAGGTCCTGATCCGTTCGGAACGGTCAACGGTGCGCACCTGCGAACGACGGACGGCCGAGGCCAGTTCCTGTGCGTTCTGGCGGGCGACGGCGTGGAGCCGGGCCCGCAGGATCCGCAGGGCCTGTTCCTTGTTCTGCAACTGGGACTTCTCGTTCTGGCACGACACCACCAGGCCCGTGGGCAGGTGCGTGATCCGGATCGC
>JAUPKJ010000205.1 GCA_030837505.1 Actinomycetota bacterium | reverse complement strand
GCGCGGATCGCGGCGTCCGCCGCGTTCTGGGCGAGCTCGACGACGACCCTGTCCCGGTAGCCGCCGAGCGCCAGGTCTTCCTCGGTGTTGGCGTCCTCGCGGAACCGGATCGGGCTGTCGGTCCAGCCGGCCAGCACCCGCCGACGGATCCCGGCCGTGCCGAACGGGTCGTCGGTCACCGGGTCCGTTTTCCGGCTCCGACGGCCTCCTGTCCCACGGAGCGATCGGTGGCCTCGGTGCGGCCGGCTGTGCCGGTGCGGGCTGTGCCGTCGGGATTCCGGCCGGTAGTTTCACCGGACGCCGGTTCTGCCGTGTCCGCGGACGCCGCATCTCCCGCTCCGGCGGGCTCGGGATCGGGGAACGGATCGATCCCCGTCTCGTCGAGGATCGGCTCCGACAACGGCGGCAGACCGGTGCGTTCGACGTCCGTCTCACTGTGGGCACCGCAACCGTGGTCCACGCTGACGACGCGGCCGTCGGAGGAGGACCATCTGTTGGCGCAGACGCCGAAGACCTGTCGGAGGGTCCCCGCGAGCGGAAGGAAATAGCCACAGGTCGAACAGGCAGCGCTCGCATGCAGTGCTTCGGGGGCCGTCGGCCCGTGTTCGCCGGAGTACCACCGGGTCGCGGTGTCGTGGCGTCCTTCGAGGCCGAGGACCCGGGGACGTCCCAGGCCCAGTTCCCAGATCCGGTGCCGGTCCTCGTCGTCCTCGGTTGTCTGCTGGTAGCCAGGTATGAGCAGGGGGTCTTCAGGGGAATAGGGCAGGACATCGTTGGGTCCGATGTCACCGGGCGCCAGCCGCTCCGCCCAGGGAACCCAGGGTGGAGCGAGGATCGCTCCTTCCCCGGGGAGCAGGGATGTTTCGCAAACCGTTGCTCCGCGGGCGCGGGAAGCCCTGGCGACGGTCACGGCCCATTGCCAGCCGCGATATCCGCGGGAGCGGCAGGCGAAGAAGTGCGTGATCAGGCGCACTCCCTCGCAACGGGCACAGAGGTGGTCACCGACGGCCTCGCTGCCCGCCACGTCTTCGGCCGCTCGTCGGGCCTGGTCAACGGCCCGGACACAGATGGCGTCCGGCTCCGGGGATCGGGTCTCCCGTGCGCGGTGTCCGGACCGGGAGGTCCGGGTCGGGGTTCGTCGGGCAGTCTCGCCGTCCTCGACGTTCGTCGTGGGCACGGCTCGATTCTCCCCCATGCCGAGGGCCGCCGTCGCCACTCGCCCTCGACCTGCCCGATCTCGATGGAGGAAAATGGACAGATCGCTGCACAAGGGATGCACGGGACGATGCACGGGACAGGGACTCCAGTGTCACCTTACGTAGCCGATCGTTCAAAGAGCGACCCAGGAGAGACCCCCGAAATCGGTACGGACGGCGCACTGTGAAAAGACGGAGGTCACCCCTTGCGCACAATGGGAAGTCAGAGAGGATGGTTCCGTGGACAACCGGCGCGAACACCAGCCACCGGGTTCGGCCCGGAACGCACCGCAGACCACGCAGTCCGGTTCTCCCGGCACCGCGGGATCGGACCGGACCGGGACGGTCGACCGCCTACCCCCCGGCCCGTTCGGGGCCTTGCTCAGGCTCAGGCAGGGTGACGACCCACGGGGACCCCGGTGGAACAAGAGCACCCCAGGGGGTGCAGAAACTAACCTCATTAGGCGAGTGACCGACCCAAAGGGCGATTCCCCAATCGGGCTTGCCCGGGTTCTCGAACTGCACCTGGCCGCGACGTTCGCGGACGCCCTCGTCATCTCGGCCCTCGTCACCGCCCTCATCTTCGACACGGATGTCCTTCACAGCAGGGGCCTTCTCGGCACCTGCCTGCTCGTCGCGCTGGTCCCCTTCGCCGTCGTGACGGCCCTCCTCGGCCCCGCCCTCGACCGGCTCCCCCAAGGACGCCGATGGGTCATGATCGGAACTCTGGGACTGAGAGCGCTTCTGGTCTGGATCCTGGCCGCCGTCCTGCCCGGACGCGACGAGAGGGCGGGAGCTGCGGCTTTCGGCCTGGCCGTCGCCGTCCTGGCCTGTCAGAAGGGATTCCACCTCACCAGGGCTGCCACCATTCCCCGCGTCATGCCGGTCAAGGTCCGGCTGGGCACAGCCTTCGCCAGGGTCCACAGAACCGGAGTGGTCGCAGTCGCCGTGGGAGCGCCCCTGGGCGCGTGGATCGGCGCAGTGGCGGGCCAGGGCTGGACCCTCCGCTTGGCAGCCCTGGTCTATCTGGCGAGCATCGTGCCCGCCCACCGGCAGTCCCACAAGATCGACACTGCGGAGGGCGAGTCCCCGGCCCTCATGTCCAGCGCTGCCGCCATGCCCGGCCAGTCCGAGGAGGACGTGATCCCCCAACGGGTCCTGCTGGCGCTCTGGGCCGGAGCAGCCCTACGGGCGTTCGCAGGATTCCAACTCGTGTTCCTGGTGCTGCTGCTACAGGTCGATTCGATCGGCAGCCTGCGCGGGGAATCCGTGGCGATCCTCGCGGTCATCGCGGCCGGCGCCGGCGTCCTGACCGGGACCTGCGTGCACGGAGCCACCCGCAAGATCCGCCCGGAATGGATCGGGGTGGCCGCCGTGCTTCTGGCCATGGTCACCTCGGCGTGGGCCGCAGCGAGCTACGACCTGTTCCCCGTGCTGCTCATGGCCTTCGCCGGGGGCCTGGGGCACGCCCTCAGCGGGATCCTGCCCGCGGTCCTCGTGGAACGCGACATGATCAGAGCGGTGAGGGTCTCGGCCCTTTCGAAGATCGAAATGCTGTTCCAGCTGTTCTGGCTGGCAGGAGTCGGGGTAGCGCTCGCGCTGCCGCTGTCCGGGTCCTGGGAGTTCGGCTTCGCGGCCCTGGTCACCGGCGCCATGGCACTGCTCATCCTGGGGGCGATCACCGGAATGGAGAGGGACCGGCGCACGGTTCGTGAGCCGGTCCCCGAGGACTGACGGGAGCGTGAGAAACGATCAGCGCACAGCCGCGGGCGCCGCCCATGGCCGGGTGCCCGCGACCGGTCCGGAGTTCCCGCCGGGTCGAAGATCTCCGGGACGGACCGCAGGGCCTTGTGCCAAACGGCCGCCATCTTGGAGTAGCCCGTGGCGTTGGGGTGGACGTTGTCCGCGAGATCGGCGTTG
>JAUPKJ010000025.1 GCA_030837505.1 Actinomycetota bacterium | reverse complement strand
TGAACCTGACCCAGCTCGAACTCGTCCGTGCCGACTTCCCCCGCCTCGCCCGCGAGGAGGCCCGCCATGCCCAGTACGTCGAACTCGAACGCCAGGCCCACCACCTCGGCGCCAGCGAACAACGCCTCGACCAGGCCCGCTCCGCTGTCGCTCACCTCCCGAGGTTTCCACGGCCGGAAGACCATGGATTTAAACGGAAGGATTGTGTCAGGGCCGCGCAGATGCATCATAGGGAGGGGCGCAGGCTCCTCGCGATGAAACTACTGATGGACGATCGTCGGGACGAGGGGTGAGCGGTGCAGGAACGTGATTTGTTGATGAATAATGATCTTGTGGAGCGTTTCCTCGACGGGGAAACCAATCTCGAGGAGAACAATGCCTTGGCCTATGCAGTGGCCCGATACTTCCCCCATCGGGATGATGTTTCTCTTGAGGAGTATCCACCGGAGATCCGTGAACGCGTCGGCTACATCGTTTCCTCCCTGAGCGACCGCACCATGGTCGACATGTGGATGTACCAGGCGCCGGGGCTCCCACGGTTCATGGCCAACATTTCCCGGCTGGAGGACGGCCTGACGGGGTTCCCGACGGACACCTGGATCCTGAAGGACCTGGACCGGATACCGGTCCCGCCGGACCTGCGTCAGCAGTGGCGCAAGAACGACGACCGCGGCGGTGCCGACGCGCTCGCCATGGAACTGGGGAACCTGCTGCGCGACCGGGACTTCCCGCAGGCGGGCCGGATGGCCGACCGGATCCTGGGGATCCTCCTGGAGGCCACGGCCTCCGGCGACGACTTCCCCGACGAACGCGAGAAGCTCGTCACCTGGTGCACCGACATCCGCGCCACCCTGCGTGAGGACGCCGCCGACCTGGGCCTCGGGATCGCCCCGCAGGAGCCCTGATCCGTCCCACGGGGCCACGCGGGTTCCGCGTCCCGGCCGGGAGCCGTGTCCCGCCACGCCGCCGTCCGCGCGAGACCTTGCCCGCCCGGGCGGTTCCTCACCCCCCGAGGGTCGGTTCCAGCAGGGTGATCCTCAGGTCCCGGTCCTCGCACCGCCAGCGGAGGGTGAGCCGGGTCGCCCCGGTCAGGTCGGCCCGGATCGGGCCCTCCTCGTCCTGGCGGCGGACGAGGATCCCACGCGACTCCTGGCGTTCGGCGAGGTCCTCCCGGAAACCGGCCAGGACCTCCACCTGGTAGCGGGTCTCGGGATCGACCTGGCCGGCGGCTCTGGCCGTCGCGGTGAACGCCGTGTACCGGGCCGGGAGGTCGAACGTCGCCTCCCGCTCCCTGTCGCCGGCTCGACCGGTCGGGCAGCCCAGCAGCAGGTCCCCGGAGTCGGTCCGGCGTACCGAACCGGGCAGCTCCTCCAACGAGGACAGGGAACGGCCGGTGGCAGTGGCACTCCCCGTGGCCAGGGGGGGTGCTGTGGTTTCCCGGACCGAGGAGACCGGGTTCGAGGAGACCGGGCCCGAGGAGACCGGGCTTGAGGTCCGGCCGCCCTGAAGATCCTCAGGATCTGTGTCAGGGGAGATCCAGATTCCCCAGACCGTCGCGAACGCCCCGACCACGGTCGCTGCGCAACTGATGACCGCAACAACCCACATGTTTCTTTTGCGTGATGCGGATTTGGATGGGTCTTTCATCCGGGGATGCCTCTTTTCCTGTTCCGTACTGGTGGCCCTGGACGGCGTCGGGAGTGGCCTGTGCCGGGAGTCTTCCGAGGATCCGGCAGCGACGGGGGAGCCCCGTGCTGCAAAGGTCCAGGTGGCTCCGATAAATCATCTGTTCGGTGGAGACCACAGTGCGTCCGCGGGACGCCACAGGCTCCCTCTTGGTATTCGTATGAACTCATCGTCGGTGTTCCGAGGAAGGAATCAGACCATGCCGGAGAAGCGCGGGTGGTTCACGGACCGGGTCCCGGCCTTTCGTTTTCTGGGATCCCATCGTGATTCCTTCTTCCTGATCATTTCTCTGGCGGCGCTGGGTCTCTCCGTCGTTGCGATCACGCGCACAGGGAACGGGACGGTTTCTGTCGTCAACGGTCCCAGGACCTCGCCCGTGGCGACCTCGTCGGACATTGTGCCCCCCGTGGCGGGGGAGAGCCCAACAGCGGACGGCGGTGGGCCCGGGCCGGCACAGGAGCCCGACGGGCTGTACCCCACGACGCTCCCCCCGGCCACCGCCGACTATCAGAAGGTCGAGACGGAGAAGCAGCTGGTGCTCAACCCGAGCGAGAGCCGTTCCGTCGATCTGGACTCGGTCTCCGTGGGGACCAGCTCCGAGATCTCCGAATTCGAGTACCGGATGTCCCTCGGCGCCACGGGGCCGACACTCGGGTTCTCCACCCCGCAGGTTGCGCAGGCCGGGGGACCGGACACCACAGCCGGCCAATGTTCCGAACTGATCAGGACTGCGCCCATCGCGCAGGAGGTCGTCCCGGCCAAGGACCAGGTCCTGTGTGTGCTGACGAACGGACAGGGAGCCGTCGGGGAGGCCCCCCGCACCAAGATCGCAATTGTCACGGTTCAGGACGTGACCAAGGTGGGCGGAGTGGGGATCTCGGTGTCCACCTGGGAGACCCCCTGATCCCGGACCCGTCCCGATCCGGAGGGGTTCAGGACGAGGGCCTCGGGTCCCGTGCCACCCGACGGCTGTCGGCCAGGTACAGGGCAGCAGTGAGCAGGCCGCCGAGGAACCAGTAGGGCTCGTAGCAGAAGTAGCTGATCCGGGTCCGTTCCGACAAGGAGCCCGCGTGTCCCTGGGCGAGGGCCGCGGTGGCGGCCACGACGGTGGGGGTGGAATGGGCCAGACAGATCAGGCCCGTGGCCGCGACCGCGAGACGGCGGGCGCGGGGGGATCCCGGTCCGCGCAGGGGCCGGATCAGGGACAGCGCCGCCAGACCACCGACCGCGCACAGGGGGACCGCAGCGATGTCGATCGCGAGCAGTGCGGGGATCCGGGGGACCCTCACCCCCGACGGAAGGGCCCATGTCCCGCCCGCGGCCCAGTACACGTGTACAACGGCGAACAGCTCCGCCCATACGAACGCGCCGGATCCCAGGACCGTGCGGAGCGAACCGACTTCCGACCGGGCCGTCCTCGGCTTCCTGACGCTGCTCAGCACAGATTTTCTCACCCGACCTGTGTGTGTTCGCTTCCACCGGGAGGGTGCAGACCTGAGTGCCCCACACCGGGGAGGTCTTCCCACCAACAGGTTCCAGGGTAGTACGACGCTTCCTCGGTGACTTTCCGAACAGTCGAACAACAAGTGCATTCCAACATTTCGTCCGGTAAATGTTCTACCTTCGGGACATGAGAGACCCACCTCCCGCTCGGCCGTCGTGCGAGAGGCTCAGGTCGATCACTTCACAGATCCATCGAAGGAGGAAGTCACTGTGAGAAAAAAGCGACTGCTCACCGTGGGTGCGGCAATCCTTGCAACGACGGGAACCGTCGTCTACCGCTGATTCCTGGGTCTGTTTCTCCTGCCTGTCGACCGGAGGATGCCTGAGTCGGAACTGAAGAGAAATTCCGCAGGGAAACGGCGGCAGCCCCTTCACGGTCAGCGATGGCGGTTCCCGCCGTAGCCTCCGGAAAGGTCAGCTGATCGGGGTTCCACGCAGTGCGGCCGTGCCCGGAGCGGGCACGGCCGCAGCACACGCGGGACCAGTGGGACGAAAGCGAGCCACGAGGGTCAGTTCGACGCGGACTCCCCGCGGCGTTTGGCCCACACGTCGAAGGCGACCGCGGCCAGCAGGACGGCGCCCTTGACGAACATGACCTTCTCGCTCGGCGCCCCGATGAGGGACATGCCGTTGTTGATGACGCCCATGATGAGGCCGCCGACGATCGCCCCGACCACCTTGCCGACGCCGCCCTGCACCGCCGCCCCACCGATGAAGGCCGCCGCGATCGCGTCGAGCTCGAAGCTGTTGCCGGCGGTCGGTCCCGCCTGGTTGAGCCGACCGGCGAAGATCACTCCGGCCAGGGACGCCAGAATCCCCATGTTGACGAAGATCCAGAAGGTCACCCGGCGGACGTCGACACCGGACAGCTGGGCGGCCTGCCTGTTCCCGCCGACGGCGTAGATGTGGCGGCCGAACACGCTCCGTCCGGTCAGCATC
The DNA here is from genome assembly GCA_030837505.1 of Actinomycetota bacterium. GTDB lineage: Bacteria > Actinomycetota > Actinomycetes > Actinomycetales > Kineosporiaceae > JAUPKJ01. The sequence goes on along the minus strand of JAUPKJ010000025.1, from coordinate 9,130 downwards.
GAGTAGCCCAGGACGAGCACAGCGAGCAGGATCAGCACCCAGGGGAGGTTCTTGAACCGGGCCAGCTGGATGACGACGAACACGACTGCGGCACTCGCGCCGAGGATCTTGGCGAGGAACATCGGCAGAACGTCGACCTGCTGCTGGTACGAGATCCGCGCGGCCCTGGTCCGCCATTGGGTGACGACGATCCCGAGCACTGCCACGGCCGCGAGGAGGATGCTGAACAGGTCCGCGCCACCGAGAGAACCCAGGCCGACGTTGCCGAGGTAGCTGGGGGTGAAACCGTTGGACAGCGTGCGCACCGGGTCCGGGAACGGGCCGATGCCCTGGTTGCCGAGCACCATCAGGGTGAGCGCCCGGAACACGAGCATGCCGGCGAGGGTCACGATGAACGCCGGGATACCGAAGTAGGCCACCCAGAACCCCTGCCAGGCTCCGATGAGCGCACCGCAGGCCAACGTGATGGCCAGGGCGAGTGGCCACGGCACATTGTGGTTGACCATGAGTACGGCGGCGATCGCACCGCTCACGGCCACCACCGAGCCGACCGACAGGTCGATGTGCCCGGCGATGATGATGAGGATCATCCCGATGGCGAGAATGAGGATGTAACTGTTCTGCACGACGATGTTCGAGATGTTCTGCGGTTCGAGCAGAGCGCCGTCGGTGAGGAAGAAGAACAGTGCGACGATGAGCAGGAACGCGACGTAGATGCCGCTCTCCCTGACATCGAACGAGAATCGGCGTCCACCCACGGAGGTCTTGACCTCCTCATCGGCCGTCGACACCTTGTCGACGCCGGTCGGCACGATGGTGCTCATGCGGACTGCTCCTGTTCCATCGTCATGTAATGCATCAGTCGTTCCTGCGTGGCCTCGTCACGGAGCATCTCACCGGTGACATGACCCGCGGACAGGGTGTAGATCCGGTCACAGAGCCCGAGCAGTTCCGGCAGTTCCGACGAAATGAGCAGGACGGCTTTTCCGTCGTCGGCGAGGCGGTTGATGATCGTGTAGATCTCGAACTTCGCCCCCACGTCGATACCGCGGGTGGGTTCGTCGAGGATCAGTACGTCCGGATCAGTGAAGATCCACTTCGACAGCACGACCTTCTGCTGGTTACCGCCGCTGAGCTTTCCGGTCCCCACGAGCACGCTGGGCGCCTTGATGTTGAGGTCGCTGCGGAACGTCGTGGCCACCGCGTACTCGCGGTTGTCATCGACCCAGCCCCGTCGGGCCAGTTTGCGCAGGGCGGCGGAGGACACGTTCCTCTTGATGTCCTCGATGAGATTGAGGCCGTAGCGTTTGCGATCCTCGGTGGCGTACGCGATGCCGTGACCGATCGCCTCGCGGACGGTCCGGGCTTGGATCTCGTGGCCGTTCTTGAACAGCCGACCACTGATCCCCGTGCCCCAACTGCGGCCGAAGACACTCATGGCCAGCTCGGTCCGGCCCGCGCCCATGAGGCCAGCCAGCCCGACGATCTCACCACGGCGAACGTTGAGCGTTGCCCCCCGGACGACGGCCCGGTGGCGCTGGGCGGGGCTGTGCACCGTCCAGTCCTCGATCCGCAGGACTTCCTCGCCGATGTGGGGCTCGTGGTGCGGGAACCGGTGGTTCAGATCACGGCCGACCATCGACCGGATGAGCCGCTCCTGGGTCACCTCGCCCGCTGCCATGTCGAGGGTCTCGATGGTGCGGCCGTCGCGCAGCACCGTGACGCGGTCGGCGATCTGTTCGACCTCGTTGAGCTTGTGGCTGATGATGACGCAGGTGATGCCCTGAGTCTGCAGGCCACGCAGGAGGTCGAGCAGGTGCTCGGAGTCGTCGTCGTTGAGCGCTGCCGTGGGTTCGTCGAGGATGAGGAGTTTGACTTTCTTGCTCAGCGCCTTGGCGATCTCGACCAGTTGCTGTTTGCCGACACCGATGTCCTGGATCCGGGTGACCGGGTTCTCCTCCAGCCCGACGCGGGCCAACAGCTGCGCGGCCAGGTCGTTGGTCCGGTTCCAGTCGATCAGGCAACGGCCGGACTGCTCGTTGCCGAGGAAGATGTTCTCCGCGATCGACAGTTGCGACACCAGCGCGAGCTCCTGGTGGATGATGACGATCCCGCGCTTCTCACTGTCACGGATGGTTCCGAACTCGCACGGACGGCCGTCGAACTCGATCTTGCCCTCGTAGGAGCCGTGTGGGTACACTCCGGACAGAATCTTCATGAGGGTGGATTTTCCGGCCCCGTTCTCTCCACAGATCGCGTGAATTTCACCGCGTCGCACCGTGAGGTTCACGTCCTCCAATGCGATCACGCCGGGGAAACGTTTGGTGATCCCGCGCATGTGCAGGATGTCTTTGTTCATCGCTCGCCTCCACGTCGAGGTGATCGGCTCGCGGCCCGGCAAGATACCGGGCCGCGACAGGACCGGGAGCGACCGCAGCGTTCTGCGGCCGGGACGGACCCGGATCAGCTGAGCTGTGCCTTGGTGTAGTAGTGGGCGTCGAGGAGAATCTTTTCGTAGTTCGTCTTGTCGATGATCACCGGGTCCAGCAGGAAGGACGGCACGACCTTCTTGCCGTTGTCGTAGTCCTTGATGTTGTTCACCTTGGGGGTGCCGCCCTTGAGCACCGTGTCGGCCATCGTCACGGTGATCTCAGCGAGCTCGCGGGTGTTCTTGAAGATCGTCGAGTACTGTTCCCCGCTGATGATCGATTTCACCGAGGCGAGTTCGGCGTCCTGGCCGGTGACGATCGGGTAGGGCTGTCCGGCGGTGCCGTAGCCGCTGCTCCTCAACGCCGACAGAATGCCGATCGACAGTCCGTCGTACGGGGAGAGCACACCCTGGACCTTGGTGCCGCCGGCGTACGTCTTGGTGATGATGTCCTCCATCCGTTTCTGCGCGGTGGCCGGGTCCCACCGCAGGATGGCGACGGTCTTGAAATCGGTCTGGCCGCTCTTCACCACGAGTTGGCCCGAGGAGATGAACGGCTTGAGGGTGTCCATCGCGCCGCTGAAGAAGAAGGTTGCGTTGTTGTCGTCCGGTGAACCGGCGAACAACTCGATGTTGAAAGGCCCCTTGGCTGCGCCCTTCGAGCCGTCGGCCTTCTGCAGACCGAGACCGGTCAACAGCGACGTCGCCTGCTGCACGCCGACCTTGTAATTGTCGAAGGTGGCGTAGTAATTGACGTCCGGGCTGTTGCGGATCAGCCGGTCGTAGGCGATGACCGGAATCTTGTTGTCCGCGGCCTGCTGCAACTGGGTGGTGATCGCCGTGCCGTCGATGGAGGCGACGACGAGCAGCTTGGCGCCCTTGGTGATCTGGTTCTCGATCTGGTTGACCTGGGTCGGGATGTCGTTCTCGGCGTACTGGAGATCCACCTTGTAGCCGAGTTTCTCCAGACCCGCCTTGACGTTGTCCCCGTCGTGGATCCAGCGTTCCGACGATTTCGTCGGCATGGTGACGCCGACGAGCGCACCGGCGTTGTCGCCGTCGGACGAGGTGTCGTCCACCGACTTGGTGCTGGAACCGCAGGCCGTCAGGCCGACGGCGAGCAGCAGGCCGAGGCCGGCTGTGGTGATTCGATCGAGTCTCATCTGGATCTCCTTTGAACCAATGGACAATGTGTCGGAAGCGAGGGACGAGGTGTTGGAATCGAAGGGGAACTCTTGTTCCGGTGCCGCGTGGGACGGTGTGGTCAGCGTGGGACGGCGCGGTCAGCGTGCGCCGGGCAGGCCGGCTCCGAGCCGGTGGTACGCGGCGTTCCAGTGCAATCGATCGGTGAAGGACTCCGTCGTGGTGGTGTCGTCGATCAGCGCCAACTCCGTGCGCAGCATGGCCGCCAGGTCACGCAAGGTTTCCGTGTCCAGGGCCTGGGTGAGCACGGTGTGGTGCGGTCCCCCGGCGGTCAGCCAGGACTCCGTGGAGGTGGACAGGTCGGGGCGCGGCTTCCACACGGCGTGCGCCACCGGCAGGGCGGTGAGGGGCTCGTCGGGCTCCACGACGTCGATCTCGTTGGCCACCAGGCGGAACCGGTCGCCGAGGTCGATCAGTCCGACCACGACGGCCGGGCCGGGGCGGGCGTCGAACACCAGTCGGACCGGGTCCTCCCGATTGCCGATGGCCAGCGGGTGGATCTCGCAGGACGGTCGGCCCTCGGCGATGGTCGGGCAGACCTCGAGCATGTGGGCGCCGAGGATCTTCGGCTCGCCGGGGCCGAAGTGATAGGTGTAGTCCTCCATGAACGAGGCGCCCAGGCCGGTGCCGTCCCCCGCGGCCTTGAGCGCCGTGAGCAGGGCCGCGGTCTTCCAGTCCCCCTCGCCGCCGAAGCCGTGGCCCTCGGCCATGAGCCGTTGGACGGCCAGCCCCGGCAGCTGCCGCAGCCCGCCGAGGTCCTCGAAGTTCGTGGTGAAGGCGCCGAACCCGCCTTCGACGAGGAAGTCCCGCAGACCCGCTTCGATCCGGGCGGCACAGCGCAGGGAATCGTGCCTTTCCGCGCCGGCCGCCAGCTCCGGGGCCAGCCTGTAGACCTCGGCGTACTCCTCGACCAGGGCGTCGATCCGCCTCTCCTCGACGGCGTCGACCCGGGCGACGAGGTCGTTGACGCCGTAGGTGTTCACCGAGACGCCGAACTGCAGTTCGGCTTCGACCTTGTCCCCCTCGGTCACGGCGACGTCGCGCATGTTGTCGCCGAACCGGGCCACCCGCAGGGAACGCAGCGTCGCCACGGCGAGCGCTGCACGGACCCAGCACGTCACCCGTTCGATCACCCGGGGGTCGGTGACGTGCCCGGCGACGGTCTTGCGGGTGATCCCGAGCCTTGTCTGTACGAAGCCGAACTCGCGGTCACCGTGCGCGGCCTGGTTGAGGTTCATGAAGTCCATGTCGATGGTGCGCCACGGCAGCGACTGGTTGACCTGCGTGTGCAGATGCAGCAGGGGCTTTCGGAGCAGGTCCAGTCCGCCGATCCACATCTTGGCCGGGGAGAAGGTGTGCATCCACGCGATCACTCCGAGGCAGTTCGGGTCGCGGTTGGCGTCGTCGAGACAGGAGCGGATCGCGGCGGCGTCGGTCAGGACCGGTTTCCACACCACGGTCGCGGTGGGGGCCAGGCTGCGGGCCAGTGTTTCGCTGAGGTCGCGGGACTGGTCGGCCACGTGGCGCAGTGTCTCGGGGCCGTACAGGTGTTGGCTGCCGGTGAGGAACCACACCTCACGGGTGGGCTTGCCGGGTGCGGTGGTCGGTGTCGTCATGGTGGTCGCCCTCTCCAAAGTCGGTGGGGGTCCGGGAGGACCGTCAGTCCTGGCCGTAGACGTTCTGGTAGCGGCTGTACAGGGCGTCCAGGTCCGATTGCGAGATCGTCCGTGGCTCGCCGAGCTGACGGGCCGCATGGACCGTTCGAGCGACGTCCTCGCACATCACTGCGGCTTTGACGGCGTCGCGGGCGCTGGCGCCCACGGTGAACACGCCGTGGTTGCGCATGAGGACCGCCGGGGACCGACTCGAACGCAGCGTTTCGACGATGCCGCGGCCGATGGTGTCGTCCCCGATGAGTGCGAACGGCCCGATCGGGATCTCCCCGCCGAACTCGTCCGCCAGGGCTGTGAGCACGCACGGGATCGGTTCGCCCAGGGCGGCCCAGGCGGTGGCGTAGGTGGAGTGTGTGTGCACGACTCCCCGGACGGCGGGCAGGTGCCGGTACACGTAGGCGTGTGCGGCGGTGTCCGAGGAGGGGCGCAGCTCGCCGTCGACGGGCCGACCGTCCAGGTCGGTCACGACCATGGTCTGGGGGGTGAGGTCCTCGTAGGGCAGGCCTGAGGGTTTGATGACCATCAGGTCGGCGTCCGGGACCCGGGCGGACACGTTCCCGGCGGTCCACACCACCAGTCCGTACCTGACCAGTTCCGCGTGCAGGTCCGAAACTTCCCGGCGCAGGTGGGCCACTGTCGCGGCGACGTCGTCGGAGATGCTCATCGGGACAGCACCTCCCGTCGCAGGGACCGCAGATCGTGCATGACGTCGTCGCCTCCTCGGCCGAAGTGGTCGTGCAGTCGGGTGTAGGCCGCGTAGAGCCGGTCGTGGACGGCAGCGGCCCGCTCGTCGGGGGTGTACACGCCGCGCGTCACGCGGCCCATGGCCGAGGCCGCCGTCGGCACGTCGGGGTAGGCCCCGGCGGCGACCGCGGCGTGGATCGCCGATCCGAGAGCCGGTCCCTGGTCGCTGTCCACCACGGACAGCGGCCGGCGCAGCACGTCGGCGTACACCTGCATGAGGAACCGGTTCTTCACCAGTCCGCCGGTGGCGATGAACTCTGTGACCGGGACGCCGGCCGTGTCGAACGCCTCGACGATGGTGCGGGTCCCGAAGGCCGTGGCCTCGATCAGCGCGCGGTACACGTCCTCGGGTCGGGTGCTCAGGGTCAGCCCGAGGACGACGCCCGACAGGTCGTGGTCGACGAGCACGGACCGGTTCCCGCTGTGCCAGTCCAGCGCGACCAGGCCGTGTTGACCGGGGCGTTGCGCAGCAGCCAGTTCTGTGAGGTACTCGTGCACCGAGATCCCGCGGGCCGCCGCGGTCCGGCTGTACGACGCCGGAACCGACGTCTCGACGAAATGGCCGAGGATGTCGCCGACCCCGGACTGGCCGGCCTCGTACCCCCACAGGCCGGCGACGATCCCGCCGTCGACGGCTCCGCACATGCCGGCCACGTCGTGAGCTGCGGTGCCGTTCATGATGTGGCACGTCGAGGTGCCCATGATGGCCACCATTTGTCCGGGGCGGACGGCGTCCGCGGCCGCGGCGGTGACGTGCGCGTCGACGTTGCCGACCGCCACGCCGATGCCCTCGGGCAGGCCGGTCCAGGCGGCGGCCTCGGCGGACAGGGTTCCGGCCGACGAACCCAGGGCCCCCAGGGGGTGCGCGAGTCTGGTGGTGACGAAGTCCGCGAAGCCGGGGTTCAGCTCGGACAGGTACGCCGGATCGGGGTAGGCACCGTTCTGCAGGAGGCCCTTGTAGCCGGCGGTGCAGGCGTTTCGCACGTAGGAGCCGGTCAGCTGCCAGACGATCCAGTCGGCGGCCTCGACCCAGCGTTCCGTTGCCGCGTAGACCTGCGGGTCCTCCTCGAACAGTTGCAGGGCCTTGGCGAACTCCCACTCGGAGGAGATCTTCCCGCCGTAGCGGCCGAGCCAGGGCTCATGGCGCCGGCGGGCCAGTTCGTTGATCCGGTCGGCCTGCGGCTGGGCCGCATGGTGTTTCCACAACTTCACGTAGGCGTGCGGCCGGGCGGCGAAGTGCGGTAGTTCGCACAGCGGTGTTCCGTCGGTCAGCGTCGGCAGCACGGTGCAGGCGGTGAAGTCGGTGCCGATACCGATCACCCGTGCGGGGTCGATCCCGGCCTCGGCGACGGCTGCGGGCACCGCGGTTCGCAGCACTTCGACGTAGTCGCCCGGTACCTGCAGTGCCCAGTCGGCGCCGAGCCGGGTGACGCCGTCCGGGAGGGTCTCGGTGAGCACGGCGTGCGGGTAGGCGTGCACCGCCGACCCCAGCTCCGTGCCGTCGTCGACCCGCACCACCACGGCCCGTCCCGAGAGCGTTCCGAAGTCCACGCCCACGGCGTAGGTCTCGTCCGATGCGGCCACGTCGCCTCCCTCGTCGATGCTGGGGCGACCTGTGGGTACCGGGCGCCGTGCCGCTCAGTGTTAGCGTTAACAACTGAGGCGTCAAGAACACTGTTGGTCACATTTTCGCAACGCCCCGGATGATCGGGGAAGGTCAGAAAGGATGCTTTACTGTGGATAAGTTCGATGCGAAGGTCCTGACGTGTCCCTCGGGATGTGACCTACGGTGCGGGGTGAACCCGGCGTTGAGCGCGTTAACATCAGAAGCGTTGGGCTGCTCGCGGGTGAGCACCGGAGTGCTTCTGTCCGCAGCAGTGGTGCAGCATTGAGGTGATGATGACTTCCGTCCCGAGCTCTTCGCCCAGCCGTGTACCGGCGATGACGGACGTCGCGGCCCTCGCCGGGGTCTCCCACCAGACCGTCTCGCGCGTGCTGAACAACCATCCGAACGTCTCCGAACGCACGCGGCTGCGGGTCCAGGCCGCGATCACCGAACTCGGCTACCGGCCGAACAGCGCTGCGAAGGCCCTGGTCACCGGGCGTTCCCAGACCATAGGGGTCGTGGCGCAGAGTTCCACCCTGTTCGGTCCCGCCTCGCTGCTGGCAGCGTTCAACGTGGCGGCGGCCCAGGCGGGGTTCGCCGTCAGTGTTGCGAGCATCCGCGAGCTCGACCGCGGTTCCTTCCGGGACGCCGTGGAGCGCCATCTCGACACCCGGGTGGCGGGCATCGTCGTCATAGCCCCCGTGGAGACGGCGAGCGCAGCGATCGAAGCGGTCGCCGACGACGTCCCGCTGGTCATGGTGGACGGCGACCCCGCACTGCCCCGCCCGCTGGTCACCGTCGACCAGGAGGAGGGCGCCAGGCTCGCGACCCAGCACCTGCTCGATCATGGTCACGCCACGGTGTGGCATGTCAGCGGGCCCGGCGAGTGGTTCGACGGCCGGGGCCGTGTCCGGGGCTGGCAGCGGACCCTGGAGGCTGCCGGGGCGCAGGTCCCGCCGCTGCTGCCCGCGCTGGACTGGTCGGCGGCCTCCGGGTATCAGGCTGGGCTCGTGCTGTCCCGTATGCCCGAGGTCACCGCGGTCTTCGCGGCCAACGACCACCTCGCCGTCGGCGTCCTGCGGGCCCTGCACGAGCGCGGTCGTCGGGTCCCCGACGAGATCAGTCTGGTCGGTTTCGACGATGTCCCGGAGGCGGGGTACTTCATCCCGCCGCTGACGACGATCCGTCCTGACTTCGACGCCGTCGCCCGCGCGAGTCTGCGGCTCGTCCTGGACCGGATTGAGCAGGGATCCCTGCCGCCGCACCACGTCTCGATCCCTCCGGTGCTGGTGACCCGGGACAGCGTGCGTGACCTGCGGGCCTGAGACCGTCGCCGCGCCGGCACTGCACCAGCACTGCACCAGCACTGCAGAATTCCTCAGGGTGGCAACTCGCCGTGATGGTTCAGGGACCGAGAGTGTTGCCTGTGGGTACTCTCCTCGGGACGGGCACGTTCGGAAGACGTCGTGGGGGCCC